>CAVIMN010000010.1:0-126794 GCA_963644035.1 bacterium | reverse complement strand
TTTTAAAAGAAAAATATGCTGAAAAACATTAAAAATCATGTTTCTTTACAAAATTGTAGGTGATGTGAAGTGCTGCTACCTTATTATATATGCGTAAGAAGTGCAGAATAATGAATTATATGACGAATTATTGTTCGCGATAACATACGCTGATATCATGAAAAATTCGGCGAAAGGAATTTTTGAACCGCAAGGGTTGAGAGATTTGCCCGGGCGGACAAAAGAATTTGCCCGCGGGGGTGGAAAGATTGGCCCGCGGGCAAAAGAAACTAACCACGCGGGCATAAGGAAATGAGAAAACAGGGGTAAGAGGGTAAGGAAACGGGGACTATTCTAAAGCATTGGCTGAAAGTGATAAAATAGAATTACTTTTCAACTGGAATCCGTTGTAGGACTTGCGTCATGCAATGCGCTGCCCCATATCCATCTATAAGACTTTCAAGCGGAATCCACTCAACAGTAACATTATTCCTCTTTAACTCTAAAGCCAATTCTTCCGACTGTCCATCTACCATCATAATATGCCGCGGAGAAATCGTAAGATAATTATTAGCATAATGAAGTTCGTCTGATTCATTTATTGCAATGATAGAAAATCCCCGCCGTTTAAGGAATTTTACAAAAGATACATCTTTGGAAAGCAGATGATAGTCTGTTTTTCCTGGTTTGCGTGCATAAACGTCTACAGTTACATATTCTGGTGTTCCAGGTTTTGCATTTAGGCGACTTGACACAAGTGTACACAAGTTCTTATCCATTATATTAAAGTATGTATCCAAGTGCATTTGCATTTGCCAATGTTTATGGTCACGAACAACAACAACCGTATCATGGCCAAAAGCATTTGCCTTCATTATCTGTTCCACTGCGTGCATATTGGTACGCATACCGCAACCTATAAAAGAAACTGTTCCTGCTGGAATATAGTCGCCTCCCTCAAGACACCCTTCACCCTTAATCTCCAAAATAGGCTCGAGACCTAGATAGTTATAACAACTTCGTATAATACGCGTTTCCGGCATTCTTTGTAAAGAGTTCATTCGACATAAAATCTGTCCACACGGAGTTGTGATACTTTGGTCACGCGTAAAATAAAGATTCATTAGAGAATGCTGCAAATAATCCGCTTCAATACCAGTATTATTGTCTACGCTTCTCATTTTTACAGTTGGCTGCAATAGCAAACAACGAATAAGGTCTTTCCTTGTCATCTGCCGCAAAATGTTCTGTTTATAAACTTGTCCACATGCCGCAGTATCCTTAGGATTCATATCACTAACGTCATATTTGAGCGTCTTTTCTGCCAAAGTTCTAAGTGTATCGATACTCATTTTTTCAAGAATATCCGTTACTGTATATACCTTTATACCGTTACGGCGTAATAATTCAATATAGTTACGATGTTCTTTGGCTGCTTCATCCACATCAAAATAGTGTTCAAATAATCCTGCGGATGGATGGATTACACCATTGAAAAGTTCTTCACCCGGAGTATGCATAAGTATTACACTTGCCTTATCCCATTCAGCCTTAGGAAAAACAGACTGAGTCTGCCCAGTTACCAAAGTAGCAAGCGTAATAAAAAGCAAAAGCAACAAATTTCGTTTCTCAATCATAGTTAAATTGTATTTTGAAGGTTACGCTGCAAATTTACTGCATCTTTCTCTGTATTGCAAAATACTTCAACTAGAATCTATTATAAAATATGCTTAAGATCTAAAGTGTTGCTTTCAACAATTATAAGGTTTCCTCGCTTATTAAATAATGTATATAGCGCATACTTATATGGAATTTGAAAGGGAAGCAATAATTTATACTCATAATTTCTCAAAAAATATCTTTTTTGTTTGCTTTTAAAGAAAAATAAACTACCTTTGTGACAGATAAGAACAAGAATAATAAAACTAAAGCATTTAAAAGATATGAGAACAAGTAAGCTATTTATCCTAACAGTCATGTTTGTAGACATGCTGCAACATTACGGCCTTGCATAGGTAAACATTTAAGTTGCTATACATAACGATTGTATAACCGGTAGATAATCACAGTTACTAATCAAATAACAAGAAAAATAAAAGATTAAATAAAAACAGATTAAGAAGCTTTGCAAACAAGTTATAACACATAATGCGATAGTTATCTAACAAAGTCAAACACGCATGATTTGTTAATAATCTTCGTTTTTTGCTAATATGAATGGGAAATACAATAAAAATGTGTACGTTTGCATTGTATTTCCCTAAAAATATGTCAGCACGTCTAAAGGCTAGTTGCACAAAAAAGCCAAGCAAAGGAAGATGACCGCGAACAATGATGAAAGAAGGAAAGTAAAAACAGAAAAAGGAACTATTATGAACGAAGAAAATCTCTACAGAATGATCAGGGAGAAAGAGGGAGCTGCATCACTAATGTTCCCAGCCTTGATGAGGAAAGTTTACCTATGGATGACATTGGCCTTGGTTATAACAGGCTTCACAGCCTGGGGAGTTGCCGGTAATCCAGGTTTAGTATACACCATAGCCACAAATAAAGTCTGGCTATTTGGACTGATAATTGCGGAATTGGCCATGGTATGGGCAATAAGCGGTGCAATAAACCGTTTGTCATTAACTGCGGCAACCTTATTGTTTGTAGGGTATTCTGTGCTAAATGGCGTTACCCTCTCGGTTGTATTCTTGGCCTACACGCTGTCTTCTATTGCCAGTGTATTCTTTATTACAGCTGGAACATTTGCCGTAATGGCCTTCATTGGCTACACAACAAAGACAGATTTAACGTCATTGGGCAAGATTCTCTTTATGGCTCTTATTGGGTTAATTATTGCAACTGTTGTAAACTTATTTGTTGGGAATTCTGTTTTCAACCTAATTGTGAGTTATATTGGTGTAGCAATATTTGTGGGTCTTACAGTTTATGATTCGCAGAAAATAAAGCGAATGTTATATGATGCAGACGAAATGGACGAGAGATCGCAAAAGATTGCATTGTTGGGGGCACTTACTCTTTACCTTGACTTTATCAATCTCTTCTTGTATCTGCTTAGAATTTTAGGAAACAACAGAGACTAACCACTACGACATGACACAGAATATATAAGAACAGATAAGTTCGAAAGGAAAAATATAGAAAAGGCTATACCGTAATGATCAAACAACGGTATAGCCTTTTTATATACATTCCCTTTTACACTTTTTACATCATAGTGATCTTCCCTCCATAATAACCAACACAATGAAAGGGAAACAAACAAGTAATGAATTATATGCATAGTTTTTTTAAGCAAAAAATATTCTATTCACATGACCAAAGCCATCAGAATAAAAATTTCTTTTTATGCATTATTTCTATAAAAAAGCATATTATTATTTGAAAGTATGCATATTTTTGCATACTTTTGCAGGGCAAAAAGTATAAATATTCCGTTATGAAGGTAAAAAGTAGTAGGATGGAAGTCCTAAAGATGTTGATTTCGAGCAAAGAACTAGGCAGTCAAGAAGAAGTATTGCGCGCTTTGGAAAGCGAAGGCTACCAGATAACCCAAGCAACATTGAGCCGCGATCTTAAACAGCTAAAGGTTGCAAAGGCTGCCAGCATGAACGGCAAATACGTTTATGTACTTCCAAACGAAACTATGTACAAAAGAGTATCAAAACCCTCAACGGCAAGAGAAATGATGCAGACATCTGGTTTCCGTTCTATAAACTTTTCAGGTAACATGGGAGTAATTAAGACACGACCTGGATACGCCAGTAGTATAGCATACAACATAGACAACAGTGACCTTCCGCAAATACTTGGCACCATAGCCGGAGACGATACAATTTTTATTGTAAAAGGTATGGGGATAACGGATGAGGAGGTCATAAACGGATTGCGTACGGTTTTACCCAACATAGAATTCAACTAACGCAAGCCCGTGCCGGCCACAATAATAAAATCAGCAAAAATACATAGTCAATCATACAAAAGAAATAAATGGAAGAAATAAAAGTCATGGTAGCCGACGCAAGCCATGAGAAATACGTTGACACCATTCTCAAAACGATAGAAGACGCGGCCAAAGTGCGCGGCACCGGAATAGCCAAGCGAACCCACGAGTACCTTACCACCAAGATGCGTGAAGCAAAAGCCGTAATTGCATTGTCGGGCAATCGTTTCGCAGGATTTAGTTATATTGAGACGTGGGGAAACAAGCAGTATGTCACGACTTCGGGGCTTATAGTTCACCCCGATTTTCGCGGTTATGGCTTAGCAAAGCGCATAAAAGATCTAACATTTACTCTTGCACGCACGCGATGGCCCAAGGCAAAGATTTTCAGTCTGACAAGTGGAGCCGCTGTGATGCGGATGAATACCCAATTGGGCTACAAACCGGTCACCTTCAGCGATCTTACTGACGACGAGGCGTTTTGGCGTGGATGCGAGGGGTGCATAAACGTAGATGTACTAAAACGCACGGGCAGAAAATACTGTATCTGCACAGGCATGCTATACGACCCGGAAGAACACCTACCAGCAAAGTTATCCGATGAAGTAATTGAACGGATAAAAAAACTTGAAGGTACAGCATAGATGCCAGCACAGAGAATACGATAAGACAGATGCCAAACAATTTGGCAAAGCCATAAGGCGCAAGAAAACTAAAAGAAAAAGAAGAACAAAAAAACAAGAATATATGGCAAACAAGAAAGTAGTGGTAGCCTTTTCAGGCGGTTTGGATACGTCATACACAGTTATGAAACTGACAAAAGACGGATATGACGTTTATGCGGCATGCGCAAATACAGGCGGTTTCTCTGCCGAACAGCTAAAAACAAACGAGGAAAATGCATTCAAACTAGGTGCAAAAGAATACGTCACACTTGATGTCACGCATGAATATTATGAGAAATCGCTGAAATATATGATTTTCGGCAATGTAATGCGCAACAACTGTTACCCAATCTCCGTTTCATCAGAGCGCATATTCCAAGCTATTGCCATTGCAAGGTATGCAAAAGAAATAGGTGCAGACGCCATTGCTCATGGTTCTACAGGAGCCGGAAACGACCAAATCCGCTTCGACATGACATTCCTCGTCATGGCCCCAGGCATAGAAATAATAACACTCACACGCGATCATGCACTGAGTCGTCAGGAAGAAGTCGATTACCTCAATGCCAATGGCTTCTTTGCCGACTTCACGAAGCTTAAGTATTCGTATAATGTAGGCATTTGGGGAACAAGCATTTGCGGTGGGGAGATACTTGATCCCTCACAGGGACTCCCCGAAGAAGCATTTCTCAAACATGTAACAAAGAACGAAGAAAGCGAGTTGCGCATAACCTTTGAACACGGAGAAATTACGACTGTAAACGGTGAAGCCTTCAGCGACAAGGTCGCTGCAATACAGAAAATTGAAGAAATAGGCGCTGCCTATGCAATTGGACGCGACTGCAATGTGGGCGATACCATAATAGGAATAAAGGGTAGAGTAGGCTTTGAGGCCGCTGCCCCCAAGCTTATAATAGAAGCCCACCGTTTGCTTGAGAAATCAACGCTAAGTAAATGGCAACAATACTGGAAAGACCAAATAGCCAATTGGTACGGAATGTTTCTTCATGAAAGCCAATATCTGGAACCAGTCATGCCCGACATGGAAGCTATGCTCACATCCTCACAACGCAACGTAAACGGTACAGCCATTCTAAAGCTGCGCCCTTACAGTTTTGAGACTGTTGGTGTAGACTCTAAAGATGACCTTCAGAAGTCGAAACTTGGAGAATATGGAGAAATGCAGCACGGGTGGACTTCAGAAGAAGCCAAAGGTTTCATCAAAGTACTGAGTACGCCTCTTAGAGTTTATTACGGCATACATCCAGATGAGAAAAGATAATCTTCACCCATAAAGCAACTACAATGATAAGAGTAGGAATACTTGGAGCCGCAGGATATACTGGCGGAGAGCTTATACGCTTGCTTCTTAATCATCCTGAAGCCGAAATTGTCTTTGCCAACAGCGAGAGCAATGCAGGCAATCTAATCACGGATATACACGAAGGGCTATACGGAGAAACAGACTTGAAGTTTACTGCCGACATGCCTTTTAAGGATGTTGATGTAATTTTCTTCTGTTTTGGACATGGCAAAAGTGAGAAATTTCTCAGTGAACACGAAGTGCCAGCAGACGTAAAGATTATAGATTTAGCTCAGGACTTCCGCATTAAAGCCCCGATACAAGTAAAGACACAGCACCCTACCCCATCTGCCCATGATTTTGTTTACGGGTTACCCGAAATAAACAAGGCTCAGATTGCCGAAGCACAACATGTGGCTAATCCAGGATGCTTTGCGACATGCATACAGCTCGGCCTTCTTCCTGCAGCAAAAATGGGAATAATAACGAATGATGTCAGCGTAAATGCCATAACAGGAAGTACAGGAGCCGGACAGAAGCCAGGGGCAACCACCCATTTTTCATGGCGTTCAAACAACATGAGCATATACAAGGCTTTCACTCACCAACATGTTCCAGAAATAAGGCAAAGCCTTGAGCAGACCCAAGGCTATCTTGAGGCTGCAATAGACTTCATACCTTATCGTGGCGATTTCGCACGTGGAATTTTCGCAACAGAAGTGATAAAGACCGAAATGCCCGCAGAAGAAATCATTGCAGCTTACAAGGATTTTTACAAGGATGCAGCCTTTGTCCACTATTCCGACAAATCCATTGACTTGAAACAGGTGGTGAACACTAACAAATGCCTTGTCCATTGCGATAAATTCAACGACAAGCTTCTTATAACCTCCTGCATTGATAATCTTCTCAAGGGAGCAGTTGGTCAAGCAGTGCAGAACATGAACATTATGTTCGGCATTGACGAAAGAGCAGGACTGAGGCTTAAAGCCGCAGCATTCTAAAAAAAACGGACAAAAGTAAAAAGAAATGAAACTATTTGATGTATATCCACTATACGACATAAACGTGGTCAGAGGCAAAGGCTGTAAGGTTTGGGATGAAAACGGACAAGAGTACCTTGACCTATACGGCGGACATGCTGTGATAAGCATAGGGCATTGCCATCCACACTACATAGAAACGCTAACAGACCAACTTGGCAAGCTCGGCTTCTATAGCAATTCTGTCATTAACAAACTGCAGGTAAAGCTTGCAGAACGCTTAGGGAAAGCGAGCGGATACGATGATTACCAGCTCTTTCTCATAAACAGCGGAGCAGAAGCAAACGAAAACGCCTTGAAACTTGCATCGTTTACAAACGGACGCACCCGCGTTCTGTCGTTGGAAAAGTCGTTTCACGGTCGCACATCGCTTGCCGTAGAAGCAACAAACAACCCGAAAATCATTGCTCCCATAAACGATAATGGTCATGTTACGTACCTGCCCATAAATAACATTGAGGCTTGGGAAAAAGAAATTGCGAAAGGCGATGTCTGTGCCTGCATAATAGAATGCATACAAGGCGTGGGCGGAGTAAATATGGTGTCTGAAGATTTTGCACAGTCCCTACAGAAAATCTGTAAGAAATACGGAACGGTGTTAATATGCGACGAAATACAATGCGGTTACGGAAGAAGCGGACGTTTCTTCGCCCACCAATGGCTAGGCATAAAGCCTGACATCATAACGTGTGCCAAGGGCATTGGCAACGGATTCCCAATGGGTGCCGTACTCATTTCGCCAGAATTCAAGCCCGTCTACGGACAGTTGGGAACAACATTCGGTGGCAATCACCTTGCCTGCGCCGCAGCACTCGCAGTGCTTGACGTATTTGAAAACGAAGGCTTAGTTGAGAATACTCATCTTGTTGGCGACTATTTGATGAAAGAACTTGAGCAACTTCGGCAACGCAACCGCCACATCGTTGAAGTAAGAGGACGCGGCCTCATGGTTGGCATCGTGCTTGACATCCCACATAAAGAGGTGCGTAGCAAGCTAATACACGAGCAGCATTGCTTCACAGGCTGCGCAGGAACGAACATACTGCGCGTGCTCCCGCCACTATGCCTTTCAAAGGGAGAAGTGGATGAATTCATAATAAAACTTGAAAACGTGCTCAACCAAGACTAAGTTGCAGCATTGATTCCTAAATAAGTATCGCCATCCTACCGAATGATTTTCCCTAGATGGTGATACTTATTTAGTCTTTTGAAAAGCGTTACACACGAGAACACGCCTTCACAACAAGTAAAACAGGCAAAACAAAATCAGAAACGACATGAAGATTTCTCTAATAGGAGCAGGAGCAATGGGCGGTGCCATTGTTGAAGGACTGCTGAAAAGCGAGAGCATACAAGCGGACGACATAACGGTTTGCGACCATAACCAACCCACACTTGACCATTTTGCCCAAATGGGCGCTAGCGTAACGTCAGACAATGCCGTAGCCACACTGTCTGGCGACATTGTAATGGTTGTCGTTAAGCCGTGGTGTCTTAAAAAGACTCTGCTCGGAATAAAAGACGTACTGAACTACGATAGTCAAATTCTTTGCGTTATTGCCGCAGGTATCCCCTCGTCTGAAATAAACGGCTGGATGGACAAAAACGGCCACAAGCCTCATCTATTCCTCGCCATGCCCAATATTGCCGCTGCACAAAAGGCATCAATGACATATATTAGCGGCATAGGAACGACTGAAGGTGAAAAACATGCCATAAAAGACCTCTTTGACGAGTTAGGCGAAACACTCTTTCTTGAAGAGCGTCTATTTTCATCAGCCACGGCAATGTCTTGTGCCATCGGTTACGCCATGCGCTACGTGAGGGCCAATGTGGAAGGAGCTGTGGAAATAGGCTTTAAGGCAAAAGATGCCCAAAAGATTGTTCTGCAAACTATTAAAGGTGCGATAGAACTTCTTCAGGCCTCCGGTGAGCATCCCGAAGCAGCGATAGACAAAGTCACGACCCCTGGAGGCATAACCATACGCGGCCTCAACGAAATGGAACATGCAGGTTTTTCGAGTGCTGTCATAAAAGGATTAAAAGCCGGGAAGATTTAGTTTTCTACCCTTGCGCCTTCACAACATGATGACGGCGGTGCTTTCGCGAAAGCTCACGGTGCTTTTTCCGCAAGTATTTTTTATACCCCATCCATACTGCCGCTATACTAAAAGCAAGTATCAGGAACATGGCAATACCACCGCCTAGATTGTCTCCCTTCACCCTTGTCCACATATCTAGAACTTGCGGTGTACTGTCGGCAGCATCGTGTATCATAGCACAACGTGCCACGGTGCTTTCACTGGGATACATTATAGGATTTAGGTGAGCGCGGCTTCCTTCCTTACCAAACAAGTAAGACAAGTCGCGTTCCTCCGGCCATGCTTCAGAATCATCCATTGTCTGAAGCACTTCAGGTGTGGCAACACTGCTCACATAACCTGTGGTTTCCATATTTGCCAACGCCACATCACTACGGCAAAGATAGTTGATAAAGTATGCCGCCACCTTGGGGTTACGCGAATATTTGGGAATAACCCATCCGTCGAACCACACGTTGCTGCCTTCAATCGGCACTTGATAATCTAACTTTACGCCAACTTTTTGTGCCTCTTCTATAGCCCATACAGCATCTCCGCTCCATGTCATGTTAAGAAGAGCCTTCCCTTTTGTCATTGTCTCCTTGCCAAAGTCTGCCTCCCAGCCCTCTATATTAGGCTTCAGCCTTTTCATATATTTCTCAACAAGAGCTATGCTCTGTGGCGAATAGTCGTTCATCAGGCTTTTCACTGTTGTCTTTCCGCTTTTCAAGTCATCACGCCGTGCATAGATGAGCGCAGTTCCGTAACAGTCGCGATACGAGTCCTTCATCAACAGTTTGCCCTTAAACTTAGGATTCCAAAGAGTTGCCCATGTTTGGGCTTCGCTGCGTTTCACATAAGCGGTATTATAGAGGATGCCCGCCGTGCCCCACATGTAGCCGACAGCATAGTCGCTGGCTTTTTTCCCCATACATTTAATACCGTCGAACTGTGCAACAATATACGGTGAAATGTTTCTTTTTATGTAGTTAGGCGTTTTGCCAAAGCAAGTGTCTATCGGAAGCAGCAAATCCTTGCGCATCATTCTTTCGATAATATATTCCGACGGACAAACAACATCATAGTCTTCATGTCCACGCTCAATCTTTGTGAGCATAATCTCGTTTATGTCGAAAGTCTGATAAATAACTCGTATGCGCTTTCCCGTCTGCTCGCGATACCATTCCGGAAATTTCGCCAGCATATCCTCGTCGATATAGTCGCCCCAATTATACACTTTGAGTATCTCTTCCCGCGGCTCTTGATGCGAACATGCCGCAAGCATAACCGCAAGCGAGAGTACAACCAATACTGACAATATTTTCTTCACTCCTCGAATCATAATGCTAATTGTTTTTTTGCCGCCTGTTCACGACAACGAGCAGAACAAGCACCACGATAAAAATTATAGCCGACAACGGGCGCAACTCTGGGGTTAGTCCGCCTTTGCGTGCGTCAGCGTAAATGAAGGTGGAAAGCGTTTCCAGTCCTTCGTTGCCGATTGTAAAAATCGTTATGGCAAAATCGTCTATTGAAAGCGTTACAGCCAACATGAAACCGGCAACCATTCCCGGCAATATCTCCGGCAATATAATCTTGCGCAAAGCCTGTCGTGGCGACGCTCCAAGGTCGAGTGCCGCTTCATAGAGGTTGGGATTCATCTGCTTAAGCTTAGGCAATACACATAACACCACATAAGGTGTACAGAACGTGACGTGGGCAATCACCACTGTCGTAAAGCCCTGCTTAATGCCTAGCGTCACGAAAAGCAGAAAAAGCGAAATACCTATTATTATATCACCGTTAAGTATCGGGATATTGTTAACGAAAAGCAATCCTTTCTTTCTGCGTCCATTCATATTATGTATGCCTATTGCAGCCAAAGTGCCGAGCAACGTTGAGCATACTGCCGTTATAATAGCGATAAGGGCAGTGTTTACCAATGCATCTGTCAGCGAATGATGAGTGGCGCCTGCAAATAGATTTTCATATAGGCTAAGAGAAAACCCAGTCCAATTGCCCATCACCTTTGCTTCTGTAAAAGAGAATATTACAATTATTATAATTGGCGAATAAAGCAACAGTAATAGCAGCCACAAGTATCCTTGCGAAAGAGCCTTCACGAGCGTTTTCATATTATACCCCCCTTCTCGGCTGTAGTATCACCGTCTGAAGCGAAAATCGTTGACGCGCCTATCAAGACAAGCATTATGAGCGATAGAGCCGCACCATAGTTCCACATACTGTTGTTAATGTTCTCCTGTATCGTTGTACCGAAGAGCTTTATGTTGTTTAATGTCAAGAGTTCGGATATTGCGAAAGTGGATATTGTAGGCATAAACACCATAAGAATTCCGCTTGCCACGCCCGGCATAGAGAGAGGAAGAACGGTTTTCATGAATACCTGCAGAGGCGAAGCCCCCAAGTCTTGAGCTGCTTCTATATAACTGCGGTCCATCTTTGAAAGAGTGTTGTATATCGGATATATCATGAAGGGGATAAAGTTGTAGACCATCCCGAATATGAGTGCTCCCTCGCCTAAAGGAATATCGGCGAAATCGAATAACGCCACTGTTGCCAGCGTACGCACAAGAATATTCACCCACATCGGCAATATGAAGAGCATTACAACCGTATTGGCATAGCGCGCCTTGCTCTGCGACAAGATATATGCAGCCGGGTATCCCAACAAGATACAGACTAGAGTTGTAAGGGCGGCAATGCCTATAGAATAGACAAAGGTATTCACATCTTCCGCATGATCTGTGAATTTCAAGAAGTTTCCTAGTGAAAAAGCACCGCTATCGTCTGTGAATGCAAAGACTACGATAAGTAGCAAAGGCAAAACCACAAATACGGCAGCGAATATGGCATATGGCAAAGCCCAGCTTTGGCGTGAAGACAAGAGGCGGAGTAATTGTTTTATGCTCATATCTATATGATGTTTTTACGTTTTCCCGTACCATTTCCGCTAGGTGCTACTAGCTGCCATGCTTCGGACGGAATGGTTATGCCCACGTGATCGCCCAAGTCCCATTGGTCTTGAGTGTTGACGCATAGCTTTTCTCCCCAATCGGTATCTATGGTTACATGGTAATGGTCACCTTTGTAGAGAATGAAGCTGATGTCACCGGAAAAGATGCCTTGCTCTGCACTGTCGAAAAGCTCCACTTTTCCTGCGTCAACCCACACCTCCGGCTCCGGCATTGCCTTGAACTGCTCCATGAGCCCAGCCTCAACAGGATATTCCACGCCAAGAAACTGTATAGAATGAGCTTCAACAACAGCAGAAAATACGTTCTCACGAGCGTTTTTCTTCATGATATGAATATTGTCGGGCGCTACCGACATGCCTACAGTCTGTCCTACTTCATAATGTTTGTAGTTTTGCGCTACAAATTCATAGCCATCTGCTACGACAAGCATTTCATAATGCACACCTTTGAATATGGATGAGGTCACTTTGCCCACAAACTGCGCTTGATCCACGGCAAGACTCATTTCTATGTCTTCGGGACGTATAACCACATCCACGTCTTCATCATCAGCAAAGCCTTTGTCTACACACGGAATCTCTTTGCCTGCCACACTAACAAGGCAGTCACGCATCATACGCCCGTCAAGAATGTTACTCTCCCCTATGAAATCCGCAACAAAAGAATTTGCCGGTTCATTATAAATGTCAGTTGGCGTTCCTATCTGCTGTATCTTTCCATTGCTCATCACAACGATTGTGTCGCTAAGCGTGAGGGCTTCTTCTTGGTCATGGGTGACAAAGACAAACGTTATGCCAAGTTTCTCGTGCATATCCTTCAGTTCCAACTGCATGTCCTTGCGCATTTTAAGGTCAAGGGCCGCCAGCGGCTCGTCAAGTAGCAGAAGTTCCGGCTGATTCACTATGGCGCGAGCAATGGCAATGCGCTGTTGTTGACCACCGGAGAGGGAGTTTACGTCACGATACTCATAATCGCTCATATTAACTGTGCGCAGGGCATTCTTTACCTTCTGCACAACTTCATCGTTAGGCAGCTTCTTTAGCTTAAGCCCAAACGCCACATTGTCGAAAACGTTAAGATGCGGAAAGAGAGCGTATTTCTGGAACACGGTATTCACAGGGCGACGATATGCAGGAATATCGTTTATCGGCTTCCCGTCCAACAGAATTTCTCCGTCGGTGGCCGTTTCGAATCCAGCCAGTAGGCGCAGCAATGTTGTCTTGCCACAGCCAGAAGGACCTAAAATAGTAACAAACTCTCCCCTTCTCACATAAAGGTCAATGTTGTCGAGCGCAATTTTCTCGCCAAACCGCTTCGAAACACCCTTTATGTCTATAATATGCGGTGATGAACTGTTCATTTGCTTCTTCTTGCAAGTAATATTTTCTATTGTTACATTAAGGCGCACAAATAAAAAGCCTACGCCTTTGTTTCCTTTTTTTGCAGTTTCGTGCAAAGTTAACAATTTTGAAATTCAAAAACACCCGCACGAACGTATATTTAACCAAATTGTTACAGTCTATGCATATTACCATCATTTATTCTGCATAAATATAGAATAATAAAACAAAAACACGGCTACAACAAAAGAAGCCTGGTTGAAGGTTTTGAAATAGCCATGGACTTGTGTTTGCAACCCCGTGGGGTTAGAGTTAAAAGCAAGTGGGCTTTCAGTCGTTTCACCGCAGCGTTCTGAAAGGAACAAACGGGAAGGCGTTATTTTTCTGTGTATAAAAGTTAATTAGACGGGCTTAAACACTACATTGGAAATATATCCTTACCTTTGCATAAGGAAGGTTTTACACACAATCAGTAAACTTATCTGCAGTGTTCTCACTAGCACTATTTGTTTAAGAACCCCTAAAACCCCATACATTATGAAGAAACATCTTTCAATTACCCTTTCACTCATCCTTTTTGCCGCAACGGCTATGGCAAACTGTGGCAACAGGCATAATACGGAAACAACAGCAACCTCAAGGCAAGAACAAACAACTACTGCGCAAGCCCAAGGAAAGGAAATGGCAACCGACTTCACACTCTCCGACATCAACGGAAAGCAGTTCACTTTGTCGTCATTGCGTGGCCGCATTGTAGTAATAGACTTTTGGGGCAGCTGGTGCGGCTGGTGCATAAAAGGCATGCCAGAAATGAAGGAATACTATGACAAATACAAGGATCGTATGGAAATCGTAGGTGTTGACTGCGGCGACACTGAAGCAGCATGGAAGGCCGCTATCGAGAAATACGAACTGCCGTGGATTCATGTATATAACCCTAAGGGCATGGGAGACATAACCGGACTTTATGCAATCCAGGGATTCCCGACAAAAATCATTGTTGGGAAAGATGGAGAAGTAGTGAAAACGGTTATCGGAGAAGACCCGGAATTTTATACCGCCCTCGATGAGATAATGAAACAGTAGAGAGAAACGAAAACGTTTTCCCCCACAAAAACACAAAAAACAACGACACATTAAAAATAAAATTCTTACTTTTGCAGAAAGTCAGCGATGCATCAAGCTACACCGCCGAATCTAATATAACAAAAACAATACATTAAATAAATAATACACACAATTCATGGATTTAGTACAAGCTATTATTGAGCGCGCTAAAAGTAACAAACAGCGCATCGTACTCCCCGAAGCAACAGAGGAACGTACACTTAAAGCAGCAGACCAGGTGCTGGCAGACGACATCGCTAACCTCATCCTCATCGGAAACCCTGACGAGATACACGCTCTCGCAGAGAAATGGGGACTGAAGAACATAGACAAAGCGACACTCATCGACCCGGAAAACAACCCCAAAAGCGAAGAATACGCTACACTGCTTGCTGAACTACGCAAGAAAAAGGGTATGACAATAGAAGAGGCTCGCGAACTTGTGAAGAATCCTCTCTACCTCGGATGCATGATTATCAAGACTGGCGATGCTGACGGACAGATTTCCGGTGCACTCAGCACAACAGGCGACACTTTGCGCCCAGCTCTGCAGATTATCAAATGCGCTCCTGGCATATCATGCGTAAGCGGTGCTATGCTACTCATAACTAAGGAACAGCAGTATGGTGAGAACGGCGTTCTCGTTGTTGGCGACGTGGCTGTAACTCCAATGCCCGATGCCCAGCAGCTTGCACAGATAGCTGTTTGCACTGCACAGACCGCAAAATCGGTTGCTGGTTTTGCTGATCCTCGCGTGGCAATGCTTAGCTTCTCTACAAAGGGTAGCGCAAAACACGAAGTCGTTGACAAAGTTGTTGAAGCTACAAAACTGGCAAAAGAGCTTGACCCATCTCTGAAAGTTGACGGCGAACTGCAGGCTGATGCCGCCCTCGTTCCCTCTGTTGGCGAAAAGAAAGCTCCGGGCAGCGACATCGCAGGAAAGGCAAACGTTCTTGTATTCCCATGCCTTGAGGTTGGAAACATTGCATACAAGCTTGTGCAGCGTCTTGGCGACGCAGTGGCTCTCGGCCCAATTCTTCAGGGTATTGCACGCCCAGTAAACGACCTCAGCCGCGGTTGCTCTGTTGATGATATATACAAAATGGTTGCCATCACCGCATGTCAGGCAATGGATGCTAAATAAACGCAATAAAAAGATAACAGACAATATATGAAAATCCTTGTACTTAACTGCGGCTCATCGTCAATAAAGTATGCACTTTATGACATGGACAGCAAAAGCGTTATGACATCGGGCGGCGCAGAACGCGTAGGACTTGATGGAGCTTTCGTTAAAGTGAAACTCGCCAACGGCGAGAAGAAAACAATAATGCACGATATCCCTGAGCATACAGAGGGCGTAAAATTCATCTTCAGCCTGCTCACCGACTCGGAAATCGGCGTTATCAAAGACCTAAAGGAAATAGACGCTGTTGGACACCGCATGGTTCATGGCGGAGAGAAGTTCAACAAGAGCGTACTTCTTACAGACGAGGTGCTCAAAACCTTTGAAGAGTGCAGCGACCTCGCACCACTTCACAACCCGGCAAACCTGAAAGGTGTGCGCGCCGTACAAGAACTTATGCCCGGTCTGCCACAAGTGGGAGTGTTCGACACGGCTTTCCACCAGACAATGCCGAAAGAAGCCTACATGTATGCCATTCCATACGAATTGTATGAGAAGTATGGCGTGCGCCGTTACGGCTTCCACGGAACAAGCCACCGCTATGTTTCACAGCGCGTGTGCGAATATCTTGGCGTAGAGGCTGAAGGAAAGAAAATCATCACTTGCCATATCGGCAACGGAGGCTCTATTGCTGCTGTGAAAGACGGCAAGTGCGTTGATACTTCCATGGGACTTACACCTTTGGAAGGCTTGATGATGGGAACACGAAGCGGCGATATCGACGGTGGTGCTGTTACTTTCATCGAGAAGAAGCTTGGACTTGATGCTGACGGCATGTCGAACCTTCTCAACAAGAAGAGCGGTCTGCTCGGCGTTTCTGGCATTTCAAGCGACATGCGCGAAATATTCCAGGCAAACCAGGACGGCAACGAACGTGCAAAACTTGCTTTCGAAATGTACTGCTACCGCGTGCGCAAATACGTTGGCTCATACGCTGCTGCCATGAATGGATGCGACATCATCGTATTCACAGCTGGAGTTGGCGAGAATCAAGCTGACATGCGCGAGAGCGTTTGCAACGGGCTAAGCTTCATGGGCGTTGAGATTGACACAGAAAAGAACAAGACCATACACGGAGAAGAAGCAGTGATTTCCACTCCAAACTCTAAGGTTACGGTTGTTGTTGTGCCGACAGACGAAGAGCTTATGATTGCCTCAGACACTTTGGCTTTGCTGTAAATACAGACTATACCATAAGGAAATAAAAAAGGTTAGCAAGTTATTATTTGCTAACCTTTTTTTATTTTTCACTTTTTCCAAGGATTTATTGGCGAGCTGACGCTGAGTTTAACTACAGTTCGCTTTCGCCTTCCACGTATTCCTCAAGGAAAATATGCTCACCATCGTAGACAACATACGAGAACTGCCATATCCAGTCGCCAAGAATCATCATCCTTACCTTACGGGAAAGCATCAAATCCAGTTCGATATGGCGGTGACCATAGATAAAATAATCTATTTCGGGATGGGTTCTCATATATTCTTTAGTGTATTTCACAAGACACTCCTTGTCTTCCCCCATATAAGGTGGCTCTTTGCCATCGGCTCGCTTAAGACGGCTGCGGCGTGCCCACTCCAAACCGAACCACATACCCCAACGAGGATGAAGCATGCTGAAAAGCCGCTGGCAGAGTTTACTGTGGAACATGTTGCGTATGAACTTGAACTTTGCGTCGGGGTCTCCCAATCCATCGCCATGTGCAAGATAGAACACCTTTCCGTAAATATCTACAGTCTCGGGCTTGGTGTGCAATATGACGCCACACTCTTCCTCAAGATAACCATACATCCATATATCATGGTTGCCTGTAAAATAGTGAACCTCCACGCCAAGGTCGGACAACTCGGAGAGTTTACCAAGGAAGCGAGTATATCCCTTTGGCACAACATACTTGTATTCATACCAAAAGTCAAACATGTCGCCCAACAAATAAACGGCAGCAGCCTTGGTCTTTATGTCGTCAAGAAAGCGAACTAGCCGCCTTTCGTGCATACGGCTATGCTCTATGGCCAACGAGCCAAGGTGTGCATCGGATAATATGTATATGTTCTTCATAAGATTGCATGTTTTGTCTATTACCAATCCTTTCTACCCTGCTGCAACATGCAGGAATATGCCAAGCGGAACAATACGTTGTGGTTAGTCAAGCCCCAATTCCAGGCGTGCCTCTTCGCTCAGCATACTATTGTCCCACGCTGGTTCAAACACCAAATTCACATTGCTGCTTTTCACTCCCTCAAGGGCGTCAACCTTTTGCCGCACGTCTTCCAAGATAAAGTCAGCCGCTGGACACGATGGCGCAGTGAATGTCATATCTATATCCACGTTGCCTTCATCCGAAACTTCCACCTTATATATTAGTCCGAGGTCGTATATGTTTACGGGAATTTCAGGGTCGTAAACCGTTTTCAGCACATCTACGATGCGCTCCTCTATCTTTGTTTTTTCTTCCTGTGTCATTCTGATGATTTTTTATTGGATTACAAAGGTAATGATTTTTTGAAACATGCAAAGACATTGCCTTGTGTTATCTTGGAACAAACGGCTTAACAAACATCACCCAGAACAAAAATATCCACCGGCCGATGGACTTTTCTGCCAACAAGCCGGTGGATATTATGTTTCCGCTGCTATACAAACGGTTTATGTCAACGTATATATTTCTTTCCTCCCTGAATATAGACGCCATGTGCAGGTTTAGCTATACGGCGGCCGCAAAGGTCGTAGACTACATCCGAGGTATATTTATCCTGAACAATACTGTCTACACCGTCTACCACTCCTTTTACATGTCCGAAAAGCCAGTCAAGGCGTTCGTCTGTATAACTTTGTTCACACGTATTCTGATGAGTCCAGCCTTCTTCCGTTTCGAGTATCACTGTGCCACCCGCAGCAAGTACGCTTTGTTGGAATTCTTCTACAGGCGTTATGCTCATGATATTATCATTTGTTCCCATTACTGTACGCACTGGTGTCGTGGCGACATTAGCAGCATCAAGCCCTGTAGGGTTACCAGCCACAGGCATTGCCGCAGCATAGAAGTCTGGGAAATAGCTGAGTTGCGCCCAAGTTCCTGTTCCACCCATTGAGCCTCCCATAACATAGATACGGTTGGCATCGTGTATTCCGTCTTCTGCATTTTGCTTAACCAGTTCGTTTACAACTTTGCGCAGCTGACTTGTCCATCCGCCTCCTGCAGGACATTGAGGAACAATAAAGGTTGCAGGAATGTTACGCGCCTCAAGATAATCATAAATGACAGAAACCGCTGCTTCTTTCAACTGTGATTCATTATCGCTTCCACGTGAAGTGCCTCCATGTAGATAAAGCACAACAATAGGAGCTGCCGACTGTTCAAGACAGATGTCGGCTTGACGATAAGGCAAAGAGAACTGTCCGAAAGAAAATGTATCCTTGCTGAAACGGCTGTCGTCAGCCTGCATATCACTATAAGGGATGCTTAATGACGCAACGGAGGCGAGCACTGTTGATGTATTCTCGTCAATAAGCTGGTATGAATAGCCTTCTTGCAGCGCAGGGGCCGTGAGCATCAAACACAATTCGGGAGCAGTTCCTCCGGCTTCTTGCGTATAGTCACGCTCTAGCTGATAGCGAATGACATCTGTGCCGTCGGTAACGCAGCGCAACAGCAATGAGGTCCCTGCATTAAAGTTACCAACACAGTAAACGACGGGCTGCACCCCTTCGCATGCTACAGGATGGGCAATTTGTGAATTACCACCAATGCAAACGATATTGCCACCAGTAATATTCAACTGCTTGTTAGGACTTTTATCATTGACATCTATGCCCAATTCATGCAGATAACTGCCCAGCGTTATAATGTTTCCGCCAGAAATATACATGCTTTGATTGGTGTCTATGCCATCATTGTCGGAAGAATTAAGATACAGGTCTCCTCCACTTATCCTTATATCCCCTGCTGCATTGACGCAGTCATCATAGGCATTGATAGTAAGTTTTCCCCCAGAAATGGTTAGCGTATCCTTGCTTTCAAGTCCTTCGCCGCCATCGTGTAAGGTATAGAGGTTAAGGATTCCTCCTGCAATAGATATACCACAGTCTGCTTTAATCGCCTTGGGAGAAGTCTTCAGCGAGTCGGGGATATTGTCAACATCTGCCCTATCACCTTCGTAACCTTCATATATGTATCTCTGTCCTGTGGCACGAGCTGTGATTAGGCCGTCATTCATAGTGAATACGCTATCACACTTTATTGCCTTTCCGCCATCACCAGTGCTAGAAAGATTAAGCTTTCCGCCACTGACAATAACGGATGCCGCACTGTTTATACAGGCCGGAGCTTTTGTCTTCAAGTCGTCTGTGTCCCAATAGCCGCTACCCGTAGTCGTAATATCAATAGTTCCGCCACTGACAAGCACAGATTCGTCAGTATGGATGCCATCCTTAACACTGCTGGTCATGGTAATTGTACCCATTGCTGCCTTCAATTCTACACAACCGTCACACTTCAAGGCATGTTTACCACGCCCATTAATGGTAAGCGAGCCTGTTCCCCAAAACTCAACAGCTCCTTTCACTACCATGCAAGCCTTTTGAGAACCGCTTTCCATATCAGTAAGAACATTCTCCGTATTTTCCTTTATCAATACAGCAATACGTTGATTATCTTTTATTTGGACCGCAGCTCCTGTTTGGCTTGTAAGCTTGAGTCCTTCAAGAGATAGCGTGATTGGAGAATCTCCACTATGCAGGAAAGAGCCGTTATCTGAAGCTCCTTTGAGACGATATGTTATTTTTTCTAGTGCATCTGCACTTTGGCTCACCTGCACATCCGCTCCATTAACGCTAGCTGTAACCAGGGCCTTAAGATCAGGACTTACCTCTACGGTGGCTGTAGAGTCATTATAAGTGACTATCACCTCGCGGACATTGGCCGCAATTGTTGCCACATAGACCAATGTGGCCATAAGGAATAAAGAGAATAAACGTTTCATGTTATCTGCCATTATCTGCTTTTTCGTGTTATATTCATTTTTTTCGCATGCTTACAATACCGATGATGTTTCTTACATGAGCAACAGCCTTTCTTAACAACAATCGTTGTATTATGCCGATTATAGTGGCGAGACACAACATGTTTGCGTGGTCGAGCCGATGCCGTGCTGCAAAGCAATACAAGCAAAACCGCAAGTATCATCTTAATGAATTTGTCTTTTGTCTTCATATCTTCGTTCTTGTTTGTTTAAGTCAAAACATATTTTATTATGCCATTCTAGAAGTCTGCTTCAATGGATGGGGTATATATACAACCTAACAAACAGAGAAAAGTAAAATCAACTCATTATTTTTATGACAAGACGGCTTGCCTGCATAACGGTATCTATGAGAAAAGGGGCAGGAACGAGGTGAAAGGCCTCACTATAGTCAATTATAATTTAACGGAAACTTTCCTGATGATATGCTTCCTTCTAGCCAAGACAAAGAAAAAGGAGCGTCCGTGTGTTGGCCCGGTACGCTCCGCTCACAAACATATACACAAGTTAACATGCAGTATCTGCTCCACGCAGACATATTATATCAGTACTTATGAGTTTTATATTGGTATGTTTCTATTACAGAAGTGAAAAGTTGACAACAACTTAATGCTCGTCAAGCTCTACACGCCCCGTATCGTAACGTTTATCAACGACAATTACCATACAGGGTTGGATGGAGTAACTCATTTTGTCGCCCACGATAGTTTTGTAACCGAGCGTAAGTGTATTGCCATTTACTTTCAGGGTTTGAGGCTGCAACGTTGTGTCGAAATACGTTTGCGGCTTTACGACAGCTATTACGAACTGACGGGAAAAATCTATTTCCGTAGGCAGTCCGTTCGTTCCCATCACGGCAGCAGCACCGAAAAAGCTATCAAATTGTTGTTGTGTCGTTATACGTGCGTCAGACGGTATCTGCGCATCGTTACGGAAGAAATACCTGTCCGCAATTTTGTATGGCACAGTTTCAATCTGCTTCTTGCTACTTGCGCAAGATGAAAGGAAAGCAATCATAGCTATAATGGCCATGAAAAGCAATGATTTCATTTTTTTCATTTCTCGTATCTTTAGTCAAACATGTAAAATTCTTGCCATTGACAAACATTAAACAACGATGTAGAGAAATCATTGCACGGGAAAACAGAAAATTAACATTTATAAAGTTTTGTCTTTGGTGCGACACCTGCATTACATAGCTGCAAAGCAAGAAATGCAAAACAATTGTTTTACAGTAGCAGAAGTTACAGAAAAAAGAAAAAGGACGGCATACTTGCCATCCCAACATGAAAGATTATAGCTTGCCATGCTCGCGGTAACTATAATACTTACCGTCGGTCACAATCACATGGTCAAGGAAATATATGCGCATCGTTTCGCAGGCATTTTCTAAGCGCAGGGTTATCCGGTCGTCATCCCCGCTGGGCTTGGCATTAAGGCTTGGGTGATTGTGTGTAAGGGCAATAACTGTAGCATTGTTAAGCAATGCCTCTTTCAATATCATACGTATGTCTACAGCTGTTTCGCTTATTCCACCACTTGACACTTTCACTGCTTTTATAAGGCGGAAATTTTGGTTAAGGAGCAACACCCACGCTTGCTCTACAGGAAGATCCTGCATCTTTGGCCGCATATACTCATAGATTGCCTGGGCGGAATCCATCTGCGGACGTTCCTCTGCTGGTGTTGCTTGACGACGTTTCCCTAATTCACATGCAGCCAATATCGTGATTGCCTTTGCCTTGCCTATACCTCTGTAAAGCATAAGCTCTCGTATTGAAAGTTTACCAAGCGTGTTCAGGTTGTTGGAGCAGTCGGCCATTACTCTTTTCATCAGTTCAACTGCACTCTCACGCGGTGTGCCACTACCTATAAGTATAGCCAACAGCTCTGCATTGGAAAGGCTTTCAGCACCGTTGCTCTCAAGCTTCTCACGCGGCCGGTCGTCTTCTGCCCATTGTGTTATGGCTAGCTTTACTTCGTTACGCTCCGAAATGCCGTTAGCATGGTTATCTGTTTGCATATTCCGTATTACAATAAAAATGTATTTGCGGGCGAAATTACTTATAGAAGGTCTTCTCAAACGCACTAAACTCGTTCTTCTTCAGAACGCAACGCTTCCACCACGCTTCTATGAAGCCACATCCATAGCCGAAAAGCTGCACGAATGCTGCAACGATACTCATAACTCCGATTTTCAGATTCTTGTTCTGAATAGTTGAATCCACGCCAACTAGAAAACAATATGCCAAAATTGGCAACCACGGGGCCGCACAGAGCCAATACCATCGATGCAAATCATCATACTGCATCAGCACACGTCCAACTGCAGAGAGCAGGACTAGCATTATTACCCCCACAGTGAACACCATTGGAAGCAGGTGGACAATCTTTAGCGATTCTGGGTATTTCTTATATAGATTGATGCGGGCAATACCACTGTTATAAACCTGCCTGAAAAATTTTCTGAAGTCTGTTCTACGTTTGTGCCACACCCATGAATCGGGAAACAACCTACATTTGCAGCCTGCCTTAAAAATTCTGATACTGAAATCTATGTCTTCGCCAAAGCGCATCTTTGAGAAACCTCCCAATTTCAAATACACTTCACGCCGCACTCCCATATTGAATGAGCGCGGATAGAACTTGTCCATCTTTTTTTTGCGGCTTCCACGGATACCGCCGGTAGTGAAAAAGCTCGTCATGGAATAGCTTATTGCCTTCTGAGTGTCAGTAAACGACTCATGTGCGCGGTCTGGTCCGCCAAAAGCATCGGCTGGCTCATTCTGCAACTCGGAAGAAATGCTGGCAATATACCCTTCGGGAAGAACGACATCGCTATCAAGTATTATTACATATTCGCCTTTCGACCGTTCCACGCCATAATTTCTACTCTGCCCTGGCCCGCTGTTTGACTTGGCATAATAATGGATATCAAGCGAGTTTCCATACTTCTCACACACGGAACGGCATGGTATAGCACTGCCGTCTTCCACGACGACAACTTCAAAATCCTTTTCCGTTTGCCCTACAAGGCTCTGCAAAAGTTCGTCCACTTCATCGGGACGATTATAAACGGGAACGACAATAGAGTATTTCATAATATCATGAAGAGAGGTTAATTGTATTGTTTGCAGACTGTCTAAACAAAAGAAAAGAGCGAAAGCCATTAGCTCTAATGGCTATTGGAATTCGCTCTTTATATTTTACCCGTAGCATCGCCGCTTTATGGCGATGCGGCAGAATTATTCCTTAACGCGGCTCAAATAACTTCCGTCGCGAGTGTCAACCTGAATAAGGTCGCCCTCGTTAATGAAGAGAGGCACACGGATTTCAACACCGCTTTCAAGTGTAGCTGGCTTTGTTGCGTTCGTAGCAGTATCGCCCTTTACACCTGGCTCGCTATGAGTAACTCTCAGATTTGTCTTAACGGGCATTTCTGCATAAAGAATAGTTCCGTCGCTTGTATCTGTGACAACCTGAAGCACATCGCCCTCTTTCATATATTCATGGCCGATTACCAAATCATTGGAAATAGGTATCTGTTCAAACGTTTCCTGGTTCATGAAGATGCGACCTGTAGGATCTTCATAAAGATACTGGTAAGGACGATGCTCAACGATAACGTCTTCAAGCTTAAAACCTACCTGGAACGTACGATCCAAAACGCGACCATCCTTTACGTTCTTCAGCTTTGTGTTCATTACGGTGTTTCCCTTACCTGGCTTTCTGTGCTGAAAGTCAATGCAGACCCATACCTGATTGTCCATGCGGATGCATGTACCTTTTTTAATTTCCTGTGAGTTAATCATTTTTGTTTTATCGTTATATTTTCTTTCTTTGCCACTATGATATCTATGCCACAAATAATAAATGGACATGAAGCAACAGTCTTTTGCCTTTATAACCCTGCTATAAGTCACAAAACGGCTGTATATCGATGCAAAGTTACAACAATTTCAGAAAAAACCATAAAAGAAGCATGCAAAAATGGCTTTCTCTTTGGTTAAATCAAAAGAAATGAGTACTTTTGCAGCCCAAAGCGTATAAACAATAACAACAAAATAACGAAAAAACAATGAAAAGAACATTTCAGCCACACAACAGAAGACGTGTTAACAAGCACGGTTTCCGCGAGAGAATGGCAACTAAGAATGGTCGCCGCGTGCTAGCAGCTCGCCGCGCAAAGGGTCGCAAGAAGCTTACTGTTTCAGACGAGCACCACGGCAAATAGTCTTTTGTGTAGCAACCTAGCTTGCTGCGATAAAAGATTAACACGCAGAGGGGAACAAAATAATATGTTTTGTTCCCCTCTGCATTTTATTTTTTACTCTCTTGTCTGCCCTTCACCTTCAATAATCCACTTATACGTAGTAAGTTCACGCAGCCCCATAGGACCACGGGGGCCTAACTTTTGAGTACTTATGCCTATTTCTGCCCCAAGACCAAACTGCGCCCCATCCGTAAAGCTTGTTGGAACATTCCAATACACGCATGCTGCATCAACTTGTTGCTGAAAGACCTTTGCTGCTTTTGCATCAGAAGTTATTATACATTCACTGTGTCCTGAACCATATTCTGAAATATGCGCTATTGCATCCTGCAATCCGTTCACTGTTTTCACTGAAAGTTTATAATCCATAAACTCCGTACCATAGTCAGAGGCGGTAGAATGCATAAGAAGATCCTCTTGATATCTTCCTCTCAAAGCCTCATAAGCTGGAGTATCTGCATATATACGCACTTTCTTTTCGCCTAATGGTCTACACAATTCTGGCAAATCTGATATACGAGAACGATGAACAAGAAGACAATCAAGAGCATTACACACGCTTACCCTCCTGGTCTTGGCGTTAAATATTATACGCGCCCCCATATCCACGTCTGCCTTTTCATCAAAATAGGTATTTACAACTCCGGCTCCCGTTTCTATTACAGGCACACGAGCTGTGTCGCGAACAAAATCTATTAACTTGCGGCCACCTCGCGGTATACATAAATCAACAAAGCCCACAGCATTAAGCAATTCTGCCGTAGCCTCATGAGTTGCAGGTAACAAGGCGACAACACTTTCATCCACACCTTCCTCGCACAACACCGCATGAATAATATCGACTGCTGCTTTGTTGGAACATTCAGCATCCTTTCCTCCTTTCAAAATACAGGCATTTCCACTTTTGAAGCAAAGAGAAAAAACATCAAAAGTCACGTTGGGCCGTGCCTCATAGACTACACCAATTACACCAAACGGAACGCTAACCCGATGAAGCCGGATGCCGTTCTGCAAAACACGGCTTTCAGAAACGATGCCAAGTGGTGAAGATAAACGTGCAACATTACGCATATCTGAAGCAATGCCAACAAGGCGACTTTCCGTCAGCTGCACGCGATCATACAACGGGCAGTCCTTTTTCATGCGGTCTAGGTCTTTGCGATTTGCTTTAAGGAGCATTTGCGACTGCTCTTCTATGCGGTCTGCCACCTTATATAATATATTATTGCGTTCATCGTCGCTCATCATGGCAAGCAGACAACTAGCCTTTCGGGTTTTAACGAAAACATTGCTCATTGTATATATCGTATTTATCGGGGTAAAACCAAGTAATAATGCTAATTAACAACCATATAATCATAGTGTACGATTGGGCGTACGCCATGTTTTCCAATCATCCGTGTAGCAGTGTCGGCATCGTATGAACTACGCCCAAGCGCAATTTCCATTCCTTTAGGGTCAATTATACGCACAAGATCGCCCTCTTCGAAATCTCCCGCCACCTCATCTACGCCAACCATAAGCAGGCTCACCGCCCTACCGCTTCGTATTGTTTCTGCCGCTCGCCGGTTTACATGCACCTCTCCCTTGGCAAAGCTGCCGCTATGGGCTATCCATTTTTTTATTGCACCGGCGGGTTGTGGATTGGGAAGGAAAAAAGTATGCACCGTTGTGCTGGGGTTGTCTATTAAGTCCGTCAAAATTCCTTCCCGTTTTCCATTGGCCACCACTACACCTATGCCTTCTGCCGCCACACATCCCGCTATGCGACATTTACTTGTCATGCCGCCACGCCCCAAAGAGCTTTTCTCAACAGAAATGTATTCGTCAAGATTTTTCCCCGGTTCCACTTTTCGAATAACAGAAGCTCCAGGGCTTGAAGGATTACTGTTGTATATTCCGTCAACATTGCTTAGGATTATCAGTCTTTCGGCATCCATCATTGAAGCCACAAGCCCTGAGAGCTCATCGTTGTCGGTAAACATCAGTTCGGTAACACTTACCGTATCGTTCTCATTAACTATCGGTATTACATCGTTTTCCAGCATTACTTCCATGCAAGCCCGTTGGTTGAGATATTCACGGCGCGTAGAAAAACTTTCCTTCATCGTAAGGATCTGCCCCATTTGAATACCATATTCACGGAAAAGGTCATAGTAAAGGTTAATAAGCTTCACCTGTCCCACTGCAGAAAACAATTGGCGTTGCTCAACATTGTCAAGGCGACGCAACACTCTCATTTCGCCACGTCCTGCTGCCACCGAGCCACTTGAAACAAGAATCAGCTTATGCCCACTACGATGAAGCGCCGCCATTTGATCAACGAGCGATGACATACGCGTAACGTCAAGCTTTCCATCGGAGCGGGTCAGCACATTACTACCCACTTTAATTACTATTCGCATCTATTTCCTCCAGTTTTATTGCATTTTCGCTGCAAACTTACGAAGAAATATCCAAATCGTCAAAAAGAAAGGTTCATAATAACGCTCTTAACTCATTGCGAATACATTTAATCCTTACTCCAACAATTCCTTAGTAAGGATACTTTCAAGCAGCTCGCCCGAAACCCTCAAGCGGAATTTCCCCTTAATGGCGACTGATATTCCCCCCGTTTCTTCCGAAACGACCACGGCGATAGCATCACTATCCTGAGAAATTCCCATCGCTGCCCTGTGACGAAGTCCCAATTCCTTAGGGATATCTATACTATGGCTAACTGGAAGAATACATCCTGCCGCCTGTATACGACGCTTTGAAACGACCATTGCTCCATCATGCAATGGGGAGTTTTTGAAAAATATGTTTTCTATAAGCCGTTGGTTGATATTTGCATCAATACGGTCGCCCGTATCCACAATATCATCAAGCGAAATAGTGCGCTCAATAACTATTAGTGCACCGACTTTCCCGCGGCTCATGTTGATACAAGCCATGACTATCGGCATAATAGCCGTCTTGTCCATGTCTTTTTTATCCTTCGATGTTGATCCAAAGAAGCGCATAAATGAGCGCATGCGCTGATGAGCCCCCAAAGAATAAAGGAATTTGCGTATCTCTTCCTGGAATATTATTATAAGAGCTATCACTCCTACGCTCACGAGCTTGTCCATAATGCTCCCCAAAAGGCGCATCTCCAATATTTGACTCACAACGAGCCAAATGATAACAAACACGATTATACCGATAAAGACGTTCAACGAACGCGACTCCTTCATCAGTCGATAAACGTAGTAAAGCATAAGAGCAACGCTTACCACGTCGATAATGTCTAGAATTCCTATTTCTATCATTTTCTTTTAAGTGCGCCTATTGCAAGCACACGGCTTTTCCTTTTTCCTATTGTAGAGAGTTCTCTATGTCAAAGTTCAGTCATTGCCTTAACTATCCTTACGGCCTCAACGCATTCCTTGACATCATGGACACGCAATATGCCTGCCCCCTTCTGTAAAGCCAAAGTGTTTATTACTGTAGTACCATTGAGTGCCTCAGCAGGTGAAGTGTTGAAAAGTTTGAATATCATGGACTTGCGCGACACTCCCACGAGCAATGGCAATTCAAAGACTTTAAGCTTTTCCAAATTTCTCAGGAGCGAATAGTTTTGTTCCAACGATTTTCCAAAGCCAAATCCCGGGTCAAGGATTATGTCCTTTGCGCCCAAATCGCGCAATTGCTGTATCTCCTTTGCGAAATTCAGCATTATGTCGCACATTTCGCCATGGGTAGACATTAATATATATGGTACGCCCAACTCTGCAACCGTACGGAATATCGCAGGGTATCCAGCCGTGTTTACTTCCGTTTCGCCATTGGGATTTGTTGCATCCACGCCGCCAAAAGCACCGTTTATGTTTCCTTCCGACACGTCATTTATGATTGCTGCCCCATATTCCTCTACTGACATACGCGCCACGTCGGGGCGAAATGTGTCAATGCTCAGCACTGCATCCGGCTGAACGTGGCGAACAATTTGCAGTGCACGGCGCATACGTTCCATTTCCTCGTCTGCCGACACTTGCGTTGCTCCCGGGCGCGTAGAGAAAGCTCCTACGTCAATCATTGTTCCGCCCTCAGATATTATTTGATCGGCACGGGCAGAGATTTCCTTTTCCGTCTGTTTGCGGCTACCATCGTAAAAGGAATCTGGAGTAACGTTCAATATTCCCATTACCTGTGGCTCCGACAAATCAATAAGCCTGCCGTTAGCATTGATTGTATAGTTCAACAATCCTTTCATCTTTTCCTTTCATTAGCATGCAGAATTTCCACACGCTTGCTAAAAAATTATTCTAAAAGAGAATTCATTCCCCGCAATTAAGTTGCCTATTTCACTGCAAATATGCGGTTCGTTTCTCCATCGTAAGTGTTTACACATATTTGGATGCTATCACCTGAAGCCGCCTCAAACGGAAGGTTATAAAGGGGAACACTTACATATACTTGCGCTGAATAGTATTCCGGCACTCCATTTTGACTATGCAATAACTTGAGTTTATGAAGGCGACCGCCAGATTCGGTATTCTCTGTCCCCATATAAAGCATTCCCAACACCTGACTTTCCGTCTTTCCATCGGTTGTTCCCGTCTTCAACTGCAAGCCGAGGTTTAGGTAACGACCGCCACTTTCCCATACTGTTTCAAGGGTGACAGGATCTGTTGCAAATGTAGTACCAGAAGATATTATCCCCTTTTTTATGACTTTGGTTACTGTGACGGGAGATATAGCCAAAGGCCTTACCGTCGTTCCGTCCCGCAAATCTTCTTGAGTATTGTAGTAAACCAGTGCACGATATGTGGTATCTGCCACCGTTATCCACTTGGCTGTCAATGAAGGCGAAAGGAAGAGGTTCAAGCCATCGTCAGTCTTTACCGAAACAACACTCTTTTCCGAATCAGTATTGGCCTCAACAAAGTCTGCACGCATATAAGACAAATCCCCGTCTCCGCTTTCATAAGGTTCTGTTGTACATGATTCCAAAAGAAAAGCATAAGCCGCAGCAACGAACAATCCATAGAGTAACGACCTCAACTGCGCCAGATGAAGCAACGGCCTGGCAACTTGCTGCGGCACTACATGTTTCTTTTTATTTAAATACGTACGTTTCATTTCCTTACCGAAAGATGGTTGCGTGCTGGATTGGCATACATTTGCAGCATGCAAGCCATTAGGAATGCTTCATCCTTGTTTGGAATATCAATCTTTGAAAGTTGCCCGTTGATATAGTCCGTGAACACTTTCTTGTCTTCTTCTGTATAATGGGATGCGTGTGCGGCAGTACCGTCAACCATATCCAGTGCAATATAATTTGAAGGATAGAGGCGGTAGTTACTGAATATCTGATTGTCTATATGTTCGGCAATGACATCAAATATTTTTGTCTTTGGTATTTCGGGCGAAAGGTTCTGAAGATATTCATCTATGCACGGGGCACAATGATAATGAACGCTTCCCTTATATCCCATAATGCCGGTACGCATACTATTAACGTCGTCAGCTGCAGTCTTTTTCCATCCTTCTACATCGCGTTTCAACTGGAATTCCGCAGCTTTCAGGAAGTCACACGGGTCATATTCATAAGAGATAGAAAGCGGCACGATATGAAGTTGCTGCAGCCTCTCCACGGCAGAACCTTCCCCTCCCATGGCCATCATCTTGAGTATTGCCGGTTGCGTACGGTCATTTGAATCCTTTGCTCGCCCCTCACGCTGCGCAATCCATATATTGTCGTTCTTTTCCTTCACTACGAAGTGCATGTATTCTGCCATCTTCTTGCTTGCCATAAGCATTTCGCGCGGCGAAAGTGCACGCTGAACCAAGAACGATTTGTTTAGCCTTACCAGGTCTTTCACCCATGGAAGTGAAAGCAAATTGTCGCCAATAGCAATCTCGCACGTTGTTTTAAAGCCAGCATCCCACAGAAGAACATCAAGGAGTGCCGAATCAAGAACTATGTCTCTATGGTTGCTCACAAAGGTGTAACGCTTTGAAACGTCAAGTGCCTGCACGTCAAAGTCTATGCCTTTGCTCACCTTAGCCATAAGGTTTTTCAGGAAATCATAACAGAAAGCGAGCTGAAACTCAAGATTTGTCTTGCATTGTGACATCTTTTCAGCAATCGCCTCTGCAGGTACTCCGGGATATAGATAAGATAATACTTGTCTGAACTGCTCGTTGTCCATCAACCGCCCGTAGGCTTCTTGAAGCTCTTCCGGCTCAAAAGGACGGATATCGTCGTATACAGAAGGAACTTTCATGATATTTTTATTTTTTGTAGAGGAACTGAATGGTTTTATCTGAACTGGTTCTCAATAATGTCCGTAAGCACGTCGCTCATATTCAAGCCTGCAGCCTTTACTTGCTGCGGGATAAAGCTCGTTGCGGTCATGCCGGGAGTTGTGTTAATCTCAATCATGTTCACCTTATCCACCTCCTCGCCGTTACTGCCTATGCCGCGACTTATTATATAGTCGATGCGAATTATACCGTTGCAATGCAGGATATCATAAATGCGGCTTGTTATTTCATTAACGCGCTGGGTCGTTTCCGGACTGAGACGTGCGGGTGTTATTTCTGTCACCTTACCGTTATACTTCGCATCATAGTCGAAAAACTCGTTCTGCGTAACGACCTCGGTAGCCGGAAGCACCACACTCTTCTCTCGTGTCTTGTAGCATCCGATAGAGATCTCCGTTCCGTCAATGAATTTTTCAACCATAACATCGTCGCTTTCCATAATGGCCTTTCGTATAGCTGGGGCGAGTTGGTCCTTGTTCTTTACTTTCGACACACCGAAGCTGCTGCCGTCTGCCGCAGGTTTAACGAAGCAAGGCATTCCGATTCTCTCTTCTATTTCGTCATCACTCACCAGTTTTTCATATCCTTTACGGATAAGCAGGCTTTCAGCCACGCTTACTCCGTAGCCGCGAAGATACTGGTTTAGCACAAACTTATCGAAAGTCATTGCCTCTACAAGCACGCCGCTTGTTGAATAAGGCAGATGTATCAGTTCGAAATATCCCTGCAGTATGCCGTTCTCGCCAGGTGTGCCGTGTATTGTTATGTAGGCATAGTCAAACTGCACAAGCTTGCCATTTTCCATGAACGAGAAGTCATTGCGGTCGATGGGCGCAAGTGTTCCGTCATGCAGCTCTACATGCCAGTCATATCCTTTCATGTCTACGATATAGACGTTGTAGCGTTCTTTGTCGAAAAAGGAATAAAGTCCCTGTGCCGAACGCAGTGACACATCATGTTCTGAGGAGTCACCTCCACAGACTATCGCTATTGTTCTTTTAATATTTTTCATAATGATATCTTATTTCCGTTAATTTCGTTGTTGTCTGCTTTATATCTTTTTAAACGCGCTTGCGCCATTTTTCAAGAAGCTGCGCCATATCAGTTGGAAGTTCCGAGGTGAAATCCATCTGCTTCCCTGTAACAGGATGAATAAATCCGAGTGTTTTGGCGTGAAGAGCCTGCCGCGGACATATCTTGAAGCAGTTTTTTATAAACTGTTGGTATGTTCCACAACGCTCACCGCGCAGTATCTCGCTTCCGCCATAGCGTTCATCGCTGAAGAGCGGATGGCCGATATGCTTCATGTGGGCGCGTATTTGGTGCGTACGCCCGGTTTCAAGTATACATTCTACGAGCGTTACGTATCCGAAGCGTTCTATCACGCGATAATGCGTCACTGCGCTTTTTCCTATTTCCGAGCCGGGTGGGAATACCGCCATGCGGAGTCGGTCTTTGGGGTCGCGCCCTATATTTCCTTCTATCCGCCCCTCGTCTGCAGTAAGATTGCCCCAAACCAAAGCGTTATAACTGCGATGCGTCGTTTTATTAAAGAACTGCACCCCAAGTTTCGTCTTGGCTAGCGGTGTCTTGGCCACGACAAGCAGTCCGCTTGTGTCCTTGTCTATACGGTGAACCAACCCAACTTCGGGGTCGTTGGGGTCATAACCCTCAACATCTTTCATGTGCCATGCCACTGCATTTACGAGCGTTCCGCTATAGTTCCCGCATCCAGGATGTACTACCATCCCTGCCGGTTTGTTTATAACCATCAGTTCTGAATCCTCATAAACTATTTCCAACGGAATGTTTTCCGGCTCTATACTGCTGTCATACTGCGGCCTGTCGAGCATCAACGTTATGACATCCAGCGGACGAACCTTATAGTTACTCTTCACTGGCTTGTCATTCACATGCACAAAGCCTGCGTCGGCAGCTTTTTGTATGCGGTTTCTGCTTGTATGTTGCAGGTGCTCGCACATAAACTTGTCTATACGCAACGGCACTTGCCCTTTGTCTACCTCAAGTCTCAGATGTTCGTAAAGCTGACCGTTCTCGTCTTCAGTCAACTCATCAACATCTTGCAGTATGTTGTCGTTCTCTTCTATCATTGTTCATTTGCCGGCGCATCCAAGAAGCGGCGTGCGCCTGTTGTTTTTGTTTTCATTCCGGACCGTTGACTACCTCAAAGTCGTCATTGCCACCGCTGCCTTCTATAACCCCACTCTCGTGCTCAGAAATTTCTGTAGAGTCTTTTTGAGCATATTCAGGGTCTGTATATGTCACGTCCTCTCCGAAATCCATCACTCCGTCGCCCACTTGTATGGTCAGAACCTTCTCCACCGATACCTTTTGCCCGTTGCGAAGATTTTGCCCGTCACAGACAACACCGTAGACCCAATCTTTCTCTCCAGACACATACTGCGGCGGTCCGACCCTAAATCCCATTGCCATTAGATTTGCCCGCGCCTCGCGATAAGAGCTATTGTCTATAATCTCTGGCAAAGTAAGCATCGGCGAATGGGCTGAATTTACCACTACATAAACTATTCTTCCGCGCTTCACCATTGTGCCCGGCGCGAGCATCTGATCCAGCACGCAGTCTGATGGAAGTGTTTTCACATATCCTGTGTCAACGACCTGCATTTCCAGTCCTCTGTTAGCGAGTAGCTGCTTGGCATCGCTAGCCTGCTTATGCTTAATGTCCGGCACTTTTATCTCCTCGCCATGGTGGGTATAGATGTCTATTCCGAACTTAACACCTAAGCACAGCAACACCACTACTAGCAGCATCGCCGCAATGTTCGCCCAGAACTTGCCACACATCACCTTACCGAAGAATTCGTTAACCGTCATTACTCTGTCTTTTTAAGGGCAAAGATAGTGCAATTCATAGAGAATACAAAATTTGAAAGTAGCGAATTACTGCCAAACATCTGCCTGTTATTTAAAGAAGTCAAACCAAGCTTCTGCGGCTTAAGTCCTTAATAATGCCTGTTTCCTATCGTAACCAATAAACAATGCGACTATGTTTCACAACATTGCCGCATTTTCTTATAAATAGACATATTTATAAAAGGAACGTTTATAAATTACTATAAAAAACTAAATATTAAGGACTCTGAAACTTGTAATCACTACAACGCTTAGAATCGGAAAACATGAAATTTTACTTTGATGCAAAGTTAAAGTATTACCAACACACACCCGTTATACATTTTACTTGTATAAGTGCATTTCTTACTGATAGTATAGCACTTGAGTACTAAAAAAACTCTAATTTGTAAGTTTTTATCCATTCCACACTGTTCACAGCCATAAGGAATAAAGAAAAAAAAAACGCTGCATACGTCTATCTTCTTAGGCTATTTACCTTAACTTTGCACAAAAGAAACAAATATAAGTCATCAATATGGAAATACCAGAACTTTATTCTATTTTCAAGAAGCACCCGATTGTAACGACAGACAGCCGCGACTGCCCCGAAGGTTCTATCTTCTTTGCACTGAAAGGAGCGTCGTTCAACGGGAATACATTCGCAGAAAAAGCTATTGCACAAGGCTGTGCCTATGCAGTAGTTGACGAAAAAGAATATGCCCCAGAAGGGGATAAGCGTTTCATCCTTGTGGAAAATTGCCTCAAAACGCTGCAAAAACTTGCAAACTACCACCGCCGCCAACTGGGAACACGCATTGTTGGAATCACCGGAACAAACGGCAAGACAACCACAAAGGAACTCGTTTCTACGGTTCTGCAGAAGAGATATAGAGTCCTTTACACACAGGGAAACTTCAACAACGACATTGGCGTACCCAAGACGCTGCTGCGACTGACGCAAGAACACGAGATTGCCGTAGTGGAAATGGGCGCAAGTCATCCGGGAGACATTAAGGAACTTGTTGATATCGTGGAGCCAGACTGTGGAATAATAACCAACGTGGGGAAGGCTCACCTGCAGGGTTTTGGTTCATTCGAGGGAGTTATAAATACAAAAGGCGAGCTATACGACTTCCTTCGCCAACGGGCAGCACCTGTATTCGTGAATGCCGACGACAACATTCTCAGGAACATTGCCGCTGGAATGCCGGCTGCCTTCTACGGCACCGACAAGAAGAATCCGTTTCTCTCCGTATGGGGAGAAGTGATAGAGTGCGCCCCTACACTTACCTTCCGGTGGGCAGCCAAAAACGGCAAGCCTTTCGCAGAGAACAATCTTGGCGCGGAGCATGTCGTTGAATCTAAGCTTATCGGCTCATACAACCTCTACAACATGCTCGCCGCCGCCTGCATAGGTATTGTTCACGGCGTAAGCGAAGATGACATAACGGAAGCTCTCTCCTCTTACACCCCGACAAACAACCGATCGCAGCTTGAGATAACAGAAAGCAACAAGCTTATCGTTGACACATACAACGCAAATCCCACGAGCATGCGCGCCGCACTTGAAAATTTCTGCGCCATGAACGTTTCTCCCAAAATGGCGATATTGGGAGACATGAGAGAATTGGGAGACGTAAGCCAAGAGGAACATCAACAAATCGTAGACTTTCTTTCCACTACAGACATTAGTGATGTATGGCTCGTGGGAGAAGAATTTGAAAAGGCCGTTTGCAAATTCCGCAAATTCCGCGGGGTTGAAGATGTAAAGTCTGCCATTTTGAAAGAAAAGCCCACGGGCAAATATATCCTAATAAAAGGGTCTAACGGAATAAAGCTGTTCCAACTGCCGGAATTGCTATAGCCAACGCATAAAGAAAAGCCTCATATCCCGAAACGTCACCGCAGACATATCGCTGATGTTTCGGGATTTTTGTTACATATAGTCCACCTGTTTCGCTGAAATTCCCGCCGCGTCTTTATTCTGCAACAAAAAGTTATTCTACAGACACCCGCAGAGTTTTTCTATGCTAAACGTCACAAACAAAAGGTTATTCGGCAGAAATATGTATTGCGATTCCGCATTTTTAAAGACAAAACACACTCTTCCCTGTTTTTTACGGTTGCCTCAATGTAAAAAATCCTTTTTTTTCAGTATTTTTGCAAAGGTACAATTCATGCTCATCCAATACCTTTATGACACATACAAGAACAATCGGCATATCATCAGCCCTCATAGTCATTGCCGTAGCCCTCAGCTCCATTATCATAACCGCCTCATGCCACGGCACCGAGCATGAAGGAAACGCTGACACACTACGCACGAACAAGTTGCGGGAGTTAGACGATTCCGTTGCGCATATGGCGCCACAGGCCAGGAAAATGATAGATAACTGCATGAAGAATGCCGCAGATAGCTTGGAATACTTTGAATACAGCATGCGGCTTGCCCGGCTTTTCGTTACGGAAATGAAGACTGACTCCGCCGAAAAGGAAATCCAACGTGCCATACAATTCCTAGAAAAGCAACCCGCCACACCACGCTCCGAAGGCATACTTGCCATGGCATACAACACTGCCGGTGTGGCAAACCATAATTTGCACCACGATTCCGAAAAGACAAAGCAATACTATAACGCCGCATACCGCCATATTATGCAGAGCGACTTTAAAGATATGGCTCCCGATATTTGTGCTAACCTTGCCGATGCCCACATCTTCGGTAACAACATGCCGCAAGCCGCCACATGGTATCGACGCGCACTCTTTCTCGTTGACTCGCTGCAACTGGAAGAAACGAAAGCTATAAACCTGTACATGGGGCTGGGACTTGTATACATGAAGCTTGAAGACTACGACTCCGCCCTGCGAAACCTGAAAGCATCCGAGAGGTTCTTCAACAACATGCGCCCCGAAATGCAGGCATATCTTGTAACCACACTTGGCAATTTCTATTACTATACAAAACAATACCGCAAAGCACTCTTTGAGTTCCGCAGGCTTGAGCGTCTTCTCGCTGCAAACAAGATGACCGAGAACTTCGCCTGGTATGCCTGCAAGCTGAACCTTTCTGATGTGTTGCTGAACCTGAACGAAACGGAAAAGGCGGAAGAAGCACTCAGCATAAGCGAACAATATTTTGAAAAGCACGGCGACAAGGTAGCTACATACTACGCCCACTCCATAAAACTAGGCATTGCGCTGCGCAAAGGCGACATGGCTACAGCCGCTGCCATAGCGGCTCTTGACGACAAGCCCCAATATACAGAACAGGATCTGATAAACATACGCAACAGATACCTGCGCGACTATTACGAAAAGACTGGCGACTACCGCAAAGCTTTCTATAACCTTGCTGCAGAGAAAGACAGAAACGACTCCCTTGTGTACAACCGGCAACACATGATTGCCGCTGAGATAATAAGCCGCTTCACGCAAGACACACTGAAACTGCACCACGAAATAGAAATGCAGCATAAGGAAGCCGACATAAAGAAGGCACGTTACACCATCGGGGGAAGCGTTGCGGCACTTATACTCCTCGTGCTTACAATTATCTGCGCTGTGACTTATTGGCACAAAAAGCTGCTACAAGAAAAGATGCGCATATTCAAACTAAAACTGGAGAATGCCAGAAACAGAATTTCGCCCCACTTCGTATTCAACGTCCTCAACAATCGCATAACAAACACCGAAGCCGCAAGCGAGGCAAACGAACTGATACTGCTGGCAAAGCTCATACGCTCAAACCTGGACCTGTCGGGAAGGGAAACTGTTGCAATAGCTGAAGAAATGGAATTCGTTGACAATTACGTGGCAATTGAGCAGCATACAATACAGGGAGGCATCACTTATACAAAAAACATCGCACCAGAAATTACCGCAGAAAAGTTAAACTCTTTCCGCATTCCATCGATGTGCATCCAAATACTCGTTGAAAATTCCATTAAACACGCCCTGCGAGGGAAAAAAGGCGAGAAGCGTCTTAACATTACCCTTGCGCCCTCAACTAACGGAATGAGCGTCACCGTATCCGACAACGGCAAAGGCTTCGACATTAGGCAATGCCACTCTCAAGGACAAGGGCTGAACATTCTGCGAACAACTGTTAGCGCAATAAACCAAAGGAACAAGAAAAAAATAATATTCTCCATAAACAACACTTCAGACTCTTCCGGCAACCCAACCGGATGCGAAGCGAAATTAATCTTCCCCGAGAGTTTAAAAGAAATCTGACGGAGAGAAAGCAAGAAAAAGACCATGGAGTACGCAAAAAGAACATCACACTATGAAGATAATTATTATTGACGACACACAACAAGCCATTGACGCATTGACAAAGAAGCTTGCCCTCTACCCCGGTATAGAAGTGGTCGGACAAGCCAACAACGGCACTGACGGACTGAAGCTGCTTAAAGAAAAAAATCCAGACGTTGTTTTCATTGATGTTGAAATGCCAGACATAACTGGCATAGACCTGTTGTCGCGCATCAAGACGGAAGGCTTCGACAATACGCTGCCCGTCATTTACACTGCCTTCGATACATACACCCTGTCTGCCCTTCGCAACAAAGCCTTCGATTTCCTGCTTAAACCCATTGACGACAAGGAGCTGGAAACTATTATAACAAGGCTGGAAAAAGAGATTGCCTGCATGAAAGAGTTGCCGACAGACACGGAAGATAACGCAAAAGACGCCACATGGAGCAACGGCAACGCATTGAAGAAGAAAGGAGACAAGCTGCTACTGTATATCAATGCCGCAGACTTCCGCCTTGTGGAGATACAGGACATCTGCGCATTCCAATACAACCATGACTTGCGCGTGTGGGAAGTGGTGGCGGTAGGCTACGACAACCCAATCCGCTTGAAGCGTTGTGCCAACAAAGACATCCTTATGACCCTCGACGAAAACTTCGTGCAAGTAAACCAGAAATATATCATAAACATAAAATATCTCATGGGCGTAAACGATAACTGCTGTTGCTTCTTTCCTCCATTCAACAACATAGACTATATAAAAATAGGTAGGATGTATCGGCGTAAGCTCATAGAGAGATTTAACATCATCTGACAATATTTTTTCAACGCCACACCCCTTGTTTCTAAAACCGCAAACTACCGCAAACGGAACTTTTGCAAACTCCGTTTTAAAAAAGCTTGTTTAAAGGCTGCAAGTATTTAATTTATATCAAAATTCACAAGAATGCAATGCTAAAAAGGGAAGCTTTGCTTTGCAAGCCCGAAAGAAAACGTTAACTTTGCCATAGATATGGGCACAAGAAAGTGCCCTTACACTATCAGACATAACCAATTAAACATAACAACAAAACACTATGGTAAGTTACAAAGAACTGGGTCTGGTAAACACCAAAGAGATGTTTGCCCGTGCCATCAACGGCGGATATGCAATCCCCGCGTTTAATTTCAACAACATGGAACAGCTTCAGGCTATCATCAAGGCTTCTTCTGAACTGAAGTCTCCGGTAATTCTGCAAGTATCCAAGGGCGCACGTAACTACGCTAACCCAACACTTCTTCGCTATATGGCACAGGGAGCTGTGGCTTACGCCAAGGAATTGGGCTGCAATCACCCTGAAATCGTGCTCCACCTCGACCACGGCGACAGCTTTGAGCTTTGCAAAAACTGTGTAGACCTCGGCTTCTCTTCAGTAATGATCGATGGTTCTTCACTGCCTTACGACGAGAACGTTGCCCTAACCAAGAAGGTTGTTGAATACGCTCACCAGTATGACGTAACCGTTGAGGGCGAGCTTGGCGTATTAGCAGGCGTTGAAGATGAAGTAGCTTCTGAAGTTTCCCACTATACAAAGCCTGAGGAAGTTCAGGATTTCGTTTCAAAAACAGGCGTTGACTCGCTGGCCATCTCTATCGGAACAAGCCACGGTGCATACAAGTTCAAGCCTGAACAGTGCACACGCGACCCGAAGACTGGTCGCCTTGTTCCACCTCCATTGGCATTCGATGTGCTCGACGAAATAATGGTTAAGCTGCCTGGATTCCCCATCGTGCTCCACGGCTCGTCTTCCGTTCCTCAGGAGTATGTAGAGATAATCAACGCAAATGGTGGTAAATTGCCCGATGCTGTTGGTATTCCAGAGGAGCAGTTGCGTAAGGCTTCAAAGAGCGCTGTATGCAAAATCAACATCGACTCTGACTCACGCCTTGCCTTCACTGCTGCAGTACGCAAGACTTTGGCAGAGAAACCCGCTGAATTTGACCCACGTAAATACTGCGGTCCTGCACGCGACCTTATGGAAGACATGTACAAGCACAAGATTATCGACGTGCTTGGCTCTGACAACAAACTCGGTCAGCTTGACTAAATAAACAATAACTAAAAAGGTTCTGCATAACACAGAACCTTTTTTCTTGAAAAGAAGAACGTGGAGTTTCACCATTATATGCGGAAACTCCACGTTCTTTGTCTTATGAGAAACAGAAAGTCTAACGCCTCTTGTTCTATTTCAGGCTTTCCGTCTGTATGCTCTCCACGCTTCCCGTCACGGGATTAAGCACGAGATGAGTGGTAAGCTTCTTACTGAAAAGTTCGCCACTAAGCGATTCTGTTGTGCCGAACTGGGCTGCATAAAGTTCAAATGCTCCCATCAGATTATTTCCGCTATAGACTGACACGCGTATCTTGCCTGGCAAGTTGACGTAAACGCCCACGTTGTCTTTGTCTTTCTTCACTCCTTCAACATCTACGTTAAGAGTTGACATGCTGTGCAAGTCTTCAACCGTTACGTAATAAGGGTTTCCTCCCAAATCATCAACGTCGGTCATTCCCATAAGCGACGAGAAACGGAACAGCAACTTCCGGTCAACTTCCTTCATCGGAACGAGCGTTACAACAGTTTCTGCCGTGTCTTTAACCGTTGTCCCTTCAAACATCTGTAGCAATGCGCTTTCCTGCTTGTCCAGATTTGCCAGCATAATGCGTAGCTGTTCACCGTCCTTTGGCATATAGTCCGCTTGCCCCTTGTTGAGTAGTCCTTTGTTTTCACGGATATCGTATATTTCGTGAACGGTAAGCTCTGCCATTTTCTCCTTGCTCCCAGCGTTGAGAATTTCCGCAGTCATGTAGTCGCGGGGATTTACTGCCGCGGGTTTAGGTGCTGGAACGAAAGATTTTGTGGGTGCAATCTGGCGCGGTTCGGCATTTACGGCAAGGAGTAATCCTTTTTCGTCGCGCACCACTTTACGTATACTATGCTTTGAATCTATCTTTGCCGTATAGAACTTTGCCGTATCCGGCGTGGCTTCTGATGTTAGCTTAACGTTAACTATGCGATAAGTAGTGGCAGGTTCAAGACTTATGTCGCTGCGTTTGAGATAACGCTCGGCATAAGGAGCAAAGTCACCCGGCGTATAAACGGTCTTTTCCACCTGCAGTGCGAAGCGAAGCACCGTTTTGGGCAGATAATATGACGAGCCTTCAACAGATTGTTGCCCTGCCTGAGCATTTGCCGTTGCTGCGCATCCAACTGCAAACAGTGCGGCAACTGCGAGAGTTTTCATTCTATTTTTTTTCATGCCTGTTTGGTATTTATGTTTCTGTCTGTAAGTTGTCGGAACGCTTCTGGCAAGAAAGCAATAATGTCGCTTGCTGTCACGCTCTCCATTCCCAACTGTTGCGCTGCAAGATCGCCTGCCAACCCGTGCAGATATACCCCGACAAGTGCTGCATCACGGCGGGCGTAGCCTCGTGCCAGCAGGGCTGTAAGTATGCCAGTAAGCACGTCTCCGCTGCCAGCCGTAGCCATTCCTGCATTTCCTGTCGGGTTGAACGAAACTGTTCCGTCGGGCATGCAGACCGCAGTGTAGTGACCTTTAAGTATAATGTATATTCCCATGAGTTGCGCTAGCTCCATAGCTTTGGTCAGACGCTCGTAGCCATCGTTGAAACTTGTTCCGGCAAGCCTTTCGAATTCCAACGGATGCGGTGTTATTAGAGTGCCTTCTGGTAGATGCTGAAACCATGCTTTGTGAGCGGAAAGGATATTAAGCCCGTCAGCATCTATTACGATTGGGGCTTGAGTGCGCCTGAGTTGCGATACGAATGCCGTTGCCGTTATCTCGTCTGTGCCCAATCCCGGACCTATACCCATGGCATCAAAGTCTTCTGCCGCCACGGCCTCAGTGAACATATTCTCGTCAACATCGTGGCTTACTATGGCCTCTGGCACTGCTATCTGCATGATATCGTTGTTGCGTTGTGGCACGTGAACGGTAACCTTCCCTGCTCCTGCCCTAAGACAAGCCTTGGCTGCAAGCACTGCCGCCCCGGCCATACCGTATTTTCCTGCCACGAGAAGAGAGTTGCCTGCCATGCCCTTATGCCAGAAATCGCCACGCGGTAACATCATACTTCTCACGTCGGATTCTTCAATTATGGTATAGGGAGTTTGCAATTTGTCCAGACATTCAGAACTGAGCCTTATGTCTAAGACTCGCAACTTTCCCACAAACGCCTGGTTTTCGGCAAAGAGGAAAGCCAATTTGCGGTGCTGCAGAGTGAATGTGACGTCGGCATGCACTATGCTTGAACGGCTGTTGCGCGAGTTATCTTCGGTCATAAGCCCTGAAGGGACGTCGATACTTGCCACTTTGCAAGGCGACTGGTTGATGTAATTCACTAGCGAGGCAAATCCACCAGAGAGGGGTTTGCTTAAGCCCGAGCCGAAAAGTCCGTCAATAAGCAGCGTCGTCTTATCAAGTGTTGGCGGGTCGAACTCGTCAATCACTTCTATGAAATTCTCTTGAGAGGCTACATTCGCAAGACGTTCCTTGTTTTTTATGCAGTCTGCCGAGAGCTTTCCTGTCACGTTGAAGAGATATGTCTTTACGTTGTAGCCCTGTTCTCCCATCATTCTTGCCACGGCTAGAGCATCTCCCCCGTTGTTGCCGGGACCGGCAAACACGACAACTTTCACAGTCGTGCCCCACACTTGTGTTATGGCGCGCGTCAACGCTTTTGCTGCCCGCTCCATAAGGTTTATTGATTCTATCGGCTCGTTTTTTATTGTGTATTTGTCGAGCTCGCGTATCTGTTCGCTTGTTAGTATTTTCATATATGCAAAAATACGAAATTCTCGCTTTGCATGACGAAGGGGCACGGCGTTTTTTGTTTGCGCCGGTGTTTTTTCCCGTTTGGGGCCGCCTCACCGGTGAGCTTTAGCTGCGTTCTAAAGCATCATCACTCAGCCATTTTCCTTCCTTCAAGCCACGCTATCATGTTTATCACGAGAAAGTTCCAGTTCTGGAACCCCTTGTTCAGCACGGGTTCTCCGCTTTCTGGTATGTAGTATTCGTGGAGTGCGCCAAAACGTTCAAAGTCCCTTCCGAGCAAGAGCACTGTCTTTTCTGTCAACTGGCGCGCGTCTTCGGTGTAGCCATAGTTAAGCAGTCCGCGAAACACGAGGTAGTTTACGTTTATCCACACGGGACCTTGCCATGAAGACGGGTTGCCGCTAGCTTTGAGATTGTACATCTTTTCGAGAGGTGAGAGCGTCCTCACTCCTGCTGGGGCATTGAAAGATGTTGTGTCGCGGTAGTGTCGTTCCACCATTTGGCGCGCCTGCTCTGGCGTTGCAATGCCTGCCCACATTGCCATGAAGCCGCTCCACACATCGAAACGCTGTATAAGACAATCGTAGTTCCGCGGTTGCCCTACATGAAGATAAAGGTCTCCGGGATTAAGTCCTTTTATGTCTGGCTTCTGAACAGGCAGGAGATTCAGGTCAACACTGTAGTAGAAACCGTCACGTCTGTCCCAGCAGTGTTCCCTAACGCTGCGCAGAAGTTGTTCTGCGTCTGCCTTATAGCCATCGGCTATGCCGTCCATTTTCAGGCAACGGGCAAGATATTCCATCGCAAGCAACTCTTTATACATGAGAGCGTTGAGGAATATCGACCCGGAGCTTTCCGCTGGCCGATAGAACGTACTGGGATCGTTGTCCACTCCTATTGCCTCGTCGGTCTCCCAGTATAGGAGTCCTGTGGCTTTGTGGCGGTGCCAGTTCATGTATTTCGCCTCGAAAGCCTGCAGATAGTAGAAGCTTTCACGCAACCATTCGGCGTCTCCGTTCATATATCGCGTTATGAGTGCCGCATGTTGGGCTATGGTCGGCTTGTGCATGTTGCTCTTCCAGGGGTTGCGTTTCTTTAGCATCTCTTCACGAGTGGGTGCGTTTCGTTCAATCCAGATAGGAATCCAACCGTCCATGCCGCCGTAACTGAGTGCATTGAGCACGCATCCCTGCTCGTATGTCAGAGCCTCCGTACTGTCTTTGGGCGTTCCTTTGTCGAGAAGTATCTGGCGTAGCGCAACATCGCTGAGCCATGAATCCCAATCCCAAAGCATATCAAGATATTGACTGCTGCCTGGGGCGAGGAAAGGGTATTTCAACGCCCCGCCTGCCTTGCGGTACATGCCGTGCATCTCCTTGTAGATGTTTCGCTTGCAAATGTCTTTATAATGCTCAACATTCTCTTTTGTCCTTTCCGGAAGCTGCGCCATAGCGGCTTTTGGGAGGAAAATGATTGCGACGAGTAGGGATAGGATTGCCTTCTTCATAGGTTTTATTGTTTTATATAGTCTTTATCTGCGTCCACCACCACGAGCACGCGGTCATACCCCTGCTGGTATGGAGCGTCATACTGGAAGTTGGTGCGCGAATTGTCTACCTCACCAATATATTTGAACGTGCCGTCAGAGGGATTGAACCACCACGCTTTTTTCTTATTGCCGCTAATCTTCGTCAGGTCCACCTGCATGGGGCGTGCGCTATAGTTATAGACAAGCATATAGTCCGTGCCGCGCGTTGCCGTAAGACGGTCGTAACGGAATCCTTCGCCCCCGAGAATGATGCTCTGGTCTGGCACTCTGTTGTCGAAGGGGAACAGGAGCATGAGTTCCTTCAGATGGCGCATCTGCTGGAAACCCGGGTCTGAAAGGGCATCATACCAGGGCTTTGTGCATCCGTAGCCGCCCCCGTTTCCTGGTCTGTGGAACTGCATTATGGCGTTATTGCCGTAGGTATGGCCGAAACATCCGCTGAACACGGCCCAGTAAGCATAGCGGCGCACATCGCATGCCTGCCACAATGGTTGCTTCGGGTCATGGAGTCCTTGCGGTATCCCCTCATAGCTAGGCTCACCATCTATCACGGGTTTCAATGGTTTCATTGCAAGACTCTGCTGGGCATAGCGCCAGTTGTCTTCTTCCGTATTGGGACTTACCGACGTGTCGCCGTCGCCTTTCTTTTGTCCGTAACGGCGGTGTCCGCTCTGAAACATGTTGAAGTCTAGCCATTCGGCATCGTTCCACCATGTTGCCGACATGGTGCGCCCGAATGGATGAAAGGTCATAAGGTGGTTCTTGTCTATGGATTTAATTGTTGTGGCAAGGGCTGTCCATACCTCGGGCTTCACGTCACCGCGTATATCCCCGCCGATTATCCACACGATGTTTGGAGAATTTTTGTAGCGGTTGGCTAAGAAACGTCCGTAAGCCTTGGCTTGCTCCACGTTCATGAGACCGGCCTTAACAAGTCCGCCCCACACGCAAACCATTCCAATGTATATGCCACGCTGTTCTGCCTGCTTTATAACGTAGTCCATATTCCCCCAATAACTGGTGGTTGATTTGTCTTTCTCAACATTTTTGAAGTTGAATCCGTCAGGCAAAGAGCTTGCACCATAGAGGTTTGTGGCTGGCACACCATTCATAGTCTGCACCTGCACAACATTGTATCCTGCCTTTTGGCAGCACTCAAGATAGTAGTTCACCTCACTGCGGTCAAGTTTCTGCGGCAAGAGCCAGCCTGTTTCGCCAAGCCAGAAGAAGGGTTTGCCGTTTTCGTGCTGCAGATAGCGGTGGTTTGCCGACACCTTGAGCGGTCCGTTGTCCCAGGGTTTCTGCGCCATTGCGCACATAGTGATGATTGACACAAGGATTAAAGAAAAGAGTCTTTTAGTATTTTTCATTTTATAATATAAAGGGTTTGATATCTTCTTAGCCGGGCAGACTGCTACATCGGGGCATCTGTCATCGTTATAATGACGCAAAAACATGTTTCTTTGTACTATCCACAACCGCTAGTCACCGCCTATCCATGATGGGGAAAAGCAAGAAAATCGGATAAAAGCGGCAGGATTTCAACATTAACCCCACGGGCAAACGGACAGAACCCCACGGGCAAATAAATATAACGCCGTGGGCAAATAAACAGTTTCCTACGGTTGAACAAGAGAAAAGCACGGAGCTTTAATTATTTTTTCGTATCTTTGCATAAGATAGGCATTGGCTATGACATTAAAATAGGGCTACATAGCTTTCGTGATGCATTGTCTTTGCATAATAACTCTTAGGAATCAATCAAAAAGGAACAAATCAATAACCCTTAATTCTATGCGCAAATTTCTATTCATCGCAGCCATCATCCTTGGGTTGACGGCAACAAACGCAAAAGCCCAAGACTATCCCTACTCAGAACTGTACCAAAATCTGCCGTTCAAGATGCAGAAAGTTTCACGCCCGGCTTTCCCTGACCGCCAAGCTAACATACGGGATAACGGAGCTGTGGGCGACGGTACCACACTCTGCACCCAAGCCATCCAACAGACCATAGACAAGCTGGCAGCAAAGGGCGGCGGAAAGGTTATCGTGCCGCAGGGTGTCTGGTTTACCGGGCCGATTAAGCTGAAGAGTAACATAAATCTTCACCTTGAAAAAGGCGCGATTCTGCTCTTCTCGCCCGACTATGATCTCTATCCCATAGTGAAATCTGTATTCGAAGGCCTTGACACACGTCGCTGCCAGTCGCCCGTTTCGGCTGAAGGACAAGAGAATGTCGCCATCACCGGACAGGGAGTAATCGACGGCAACGGGCAGTTTTGGCGTCCACTAAAGAAGCAAAAGGTTACTGCCGCACAATGGAAAGAATTTACAGCAAAGGGCGGAGCTTACATACGCGAAGACTTTTGGATTCCTACTGAAGGCGCAAAGAAAGGATATCTCATGGCTGACATGAATGTGCCCATGGGAAACTTGAGCGAAGAGCAGTGGGACAGCATTAAAGTGTTCCTGCGTCCTGTTATGATAAGCATCGTTAGCTGCAAAAACGTGTGGCTAGATGGTGTTACATTCCAAAACTCTCCGGCATGGAACGTGCATCCGCTGATGTGCGAGAACGTGCTTATTGAAAATGTTGAAGTGAGAAACCCGAGCTTTGCCCAAAACGGAGACGGACTTGACCTTGAGTCTTGTCGCAATGCCCTCATCGTAAACTCTCGCTTCGACGTGGGCGACGACGGCATTTGCATAAAGAGCGGAAAGGATGCCGACGGAAGAAAGAGAAACCGCCCGTGCGAAAACGTAATTGTTGACGGTTGCACTGTGTTTAAAGGACACGGCGGCTTCGTTGTAGGCTCCGAGATGAGCGGCGGAGTGAAGAACATAAGCGTAAGCAACTGCCAGTTCTTGGGTACGGACGTAGGCCTGCGCTTCAAGAGCAAGCGCGGCAGAGGCGGCGTTGTTGAGAACATTTGGATAAAGAATATCTCTATGTTCGACATTCCAACTGAGGCAGTTATCTTCAATCTCTACTACGGTGGCTTGTCGGCAGCCGAGGCACAGGCAGCAGGAAAGAACCAAGCACAGGAAATAAAGCCCATGCCTGTAGACGAAACAACGCCTTGTTTCCGAAACATATACATCGAAGATGTTGTTTGCCGCAACGCAAACCGCGCAATGTTCTTCAACGGACTGCCAGAAATGCCCGTTACAAACATCAACCTTAAGAACATTGACATAACGGCAAACAAGCCGGCTGAATTCAAATACTGCAAGAACATCAAGCAGGAAAACGTAAATATCAAGACTACAGAAAGCAAGTAATTGCCATACTAACCAATAGCGAAAGCGGGTTGCACAGCTGGTATCAGCTTATGCAGCCCGCTTTCACCTTATATAATATAATAGGTATAAACAACCTATACCCGCTTGACGCTAAGTGAAAAACGTTAATATATGGTTACAAACATTAAGCCATAGCGTCTTAAACATTACAAGATGTTATATTTATTCACAAAATCTATTTTTATGAAGACAAGAAAGATGTATAATTCAAGCTCCAGCTTGAAAACGATGTCCATCACACTTGCCATGTCATCAGCCATGCTTTTGCCGGCAACAGCCAATGCCACAGAAGCTGGAAAGGCAGCACCTGCACCGCAAGCCGTGCAGCAGAGTGGCGTAGTGAAGGGCAACATCGTTGACGAAACAGGAGAGCCTATGATTGGCGTCACCGTAATACCTTTGGGACAAACAAAGAACGGTACGATAACCGACCTTGACGGAAACTTCTCCCTGCACAATGTATCTGGAAAAACTACAATTGAGATTTCATACATTGGCTACAAAACACAGAAAGTCACAGTAACTCCAGGCACACCAGCTTCAATTAAAATGGTGCCCGAAGCAAACCAGCTAGACGATGTCGTAGTTATCGGTTTCGGTACCGTGAAGAAACGTGACGTTACCGGTTCGGTTGCTTCCGTAAAGTCTGACGTTATTCTGCAGACTCCTACGACAAGCGTTGCTTCAGCCATGCAAGGACGTATCTCCGGCCTCGACATCAATGGTAGCGACCTGCGTATTCGTGGTAACCGCTCCATTTCGGCAGGTAACTCCCCCCTCGTAATCATCGACGGTGTTCAGGGCGGAAGCATGAGCGACCTTAACCCGAACGACATTGAGTCCGTTGACGTATTGAAAGATGCCTCCTCTACAGCCATCTATGGTTCGCAGGGAGCAAACGGTGTTATTATCATTACGACTAAGAAACCTGAGGCTGGCAAAATGCAAGTATCGTATGACGGATACGTCACCGCAGCATTCCGCGCAGACCGCGCCTCTTACCGTACACCGCAAGACTATTACAATACGCGTAAGCTGGCTGCTGTAAATGCAGGGCTATGGACTTCTGCTGCAGACGACGAGTCTCTCTTTGCCAGCACCGAAGCCTATGCTGCTTACAGGGCTGGAGCATGGACCGACTACGAGAACCTTTTGCAGAAGAAGACCACGTGGAGCACTAAGCATACTGTGACACTCTCTGGTGGTACAGAAAAGACTCAGGCTCGTTTCTCCGTGGGTTATGCCAACGATGGCAACAAATGGAAGAGAAGCAGCGGCACTGACAGATACAATCTGCGTGCAAATATCGACCACAAGTTCCTAAAATGGATGAGCGCAGGCGTTACTTTCCAACTCGCCCACACACGCTCCGATGCTTCACCTTACTCAAAGGCTAAGACAACAGGACTGGAACTCGGTTCACCATACGGAAGCTACGATGCTAGCACCGGGAACTATGTTATCGGATCTGAACTCGTGAAATACCCGTTGGCAACGGGCGACTATGTTAACCCCCTCATCGATACCGAGAACTACGACCGCTATAGCGCTGAAAGTTACTCAACAAATGTGGTTGCAAACGGCTACCTTGACATACATCCTATTGAGGGACTTACATTCCGTACCCAGCTCAACGCACACCTGACCAACTCATCTACGGGTAATTACCAAGACAGTGAGAACTCGGCTTTCGTTGAGTCAGGAACAAACAGAAGCAAGGCTTACATGGACAAGTCCTCTGGAACATATGTTGAATGGAACAATGTGCTGACATACAACTTCAAGAAAATTTTGCCAGAAGACCACAATCTTGCCATTACTCTCCTCACCACATGGAACAAGTCTATCAAAGACGACCTCAACGCCACATCCTACGGACAGACATTGGCAAGCAACCTTTGGTGGAATCTTGCTTCAAATGATGGTGGCGAAGCAGCACTCGCTCACGCAAGTTCCTATACACAGGCACAGAACTTCTCTTATGCAGCACGTGTGCAGTATGATTGGAAAGGACGTTACCTGTTTACTGGTTCTATACGCCGCGACGGTTCATCAAAGCTCGCACCGGGATACAAATGGGAATGGTTCCCTTCAGCAGCTTTTGCATGGCGCATCTCTGACGAACCTTGGATGAAGAACACAAAGTCTTGGCTTGACGACTTGAAACTGCGCGCCACTTATGGTGTTGCCGGAAACTCGAACATATCAGCATACGCCACACAAAGCGGTATAACATTTGCGAACTGGGGCTTCGGTTTCCAAGACACACAAGCTAACCGCTACCTCCTTGGTGTTGTTGACAACGACTACTACAAAATTGCGAACAAGACTACTAAGTGGGAACGCTCCACTACGTTCGACCTTGGCTTTGACGCAGTATTCTTCAACAGCCGCCTAAACGTTACGTTCGACTGGTATTTGCAGAAAACCACCGACCTTATGCTTCAGCGCTCGTTGCCAACGTCTGCTGGACAAGACGGAAAGTATGCAACAGTAATGAACATTGGAGAGGTAAAGAACACGGGTGTTGAACTTTCTATCAACAGCCGCAACATTGCTACAAAGGATTTCACATGGAACTCCACACTTACATTCTCTGCTAACCGTGAAAAGATTGACAAACTCTACGGCGGATTGACAGAACTGCAGATTGGTACGAACAAGGAGACACAGACTTACATGGTAGGACACCCTATCAGTTCATACAAAACCTTTAAGTATCTAGGCATTTACACCACAGACGAAGTTAATTCTTGGACTGACGAAACTGCTTACTACAAGGATGCTGCCAAGACCAAGCGCTTTGAGGCTGGAGACATCAAGGTTGCCGATCTTAACGGCGACCACGTAATCGACCAAACAAACGACGTTGACTACGTAGGCTCTACCTCACCAGACTGGTTTGCCGGCTTCAACAACGACTTCCGCTACAAGAACTGGGATCTTACTATATACTTCTACGCACGTTGGGGACAGTGGGGCGCAAGCAAAGTTGCCAACTATTCTCCTTCTAACGGTGGAATATACTCAAACTTCGACTACTGGGTTAAAGAAACTAACGAGGGTGGATCTTTGCCTAAGCTCTATAAAGGACGTAACCTTTATGATTACATAGGCTATCAGAGCCTTTCTTACTGTGATAACTCCTTCATCAAGCTCAAGAGAATATCACTCGGATATACTCTGCCACGCAAAGCCCTTAAATCAATCGGCCTCAATAACGTGCGTATCTATGCAACTGTTAACGATCCTCTCTATTTCGTGAAGAACGACTGGCAGAAACATTATGATCCGGAAGGCAATCAGCGCAGCGTGACCGTGGGTCTCAATGTCAATTTCTAAAAAAAGGAGTGGCTTAATGCCTATACACCTTCAAAATACTAATAGGAAACAAAATGAAGAAATACAATAAATTTATCATAGCAGCGTTGCTCGGCGGCTCGACACTGGGACTGACTTCATGCTCTCTCGACGAGTATAACCCAAGCGGAGAGGGCGCTGACGAGGTGTTTGTTACCGAAACAGGTATGGAAAACCTCGTAAACCAGATGTACTACAACTTCAGATGGAAATTCTACGGCCGCGAAGACCCCGTGCTATATATGGAAGGTTCGGCAGACATCTGGCAGAATATCGGCAACAGTTACGAATACGGAAAACAGCTGACCCGTTGCGTTGACCTGCAAGGCGACCGCGGACAGATCCATAACGCATGGTGTCGTGTTTACGACAACGTCAACATCTGCAACACAATCATAAACCGTTTGGATAAGAACAACGTTCTTACCGCACAGCAAAAGGCTGACTTCGACGGCGAAGCCCGCTTCATGCGTTCATACTGCTACTGGTGGTTGGTAGAGTTTTTCGGCGACATTGAGCTTCGTCTTGACGAGACTACCGAAGCCGTATTCACGGCCCACCGCACCGACCGCAAGAAGATTTACGATGAAGTTATCATTCCCGATGCAGAGAAAGCAGCCGAGGAACTGCCTATAACTCCATATAATGGCGAAGTAGGACGCTCTACAAAGAAAGCCGCAAAGGCGCTTCTTGCACGCGTTCTCCTTACACGTGCCCAGTATGAGACTGCGGGAAGTGATGAGCAAAAGGCTTTCTATCAGAAAGCACTTGACGCTTCACTCGACGTAATCAACAACAAGTCGGCTTACGGCATTAAGCTTTACGACACGTACGATGAGATTTGGCAAGCAAAGAACAACAAGACCAACACCGAATTCCTGTGGGTTTGCACATTCTCTTCGAATTCAACGCTCAATGCCGACTCGAAACCGAACCGTCTACACTCATACTTCTCACCGAAGTTCAACGGTCGCGGCGGCATAACGACAACGACTACAAGTTACGACTATCCCAAAGACGGTTCAGAAAGACTTATGCCTACATATTATTTCATGAACCTTTGGGAAGATTGGGACGCACGTTATGACGCAGACTTCCAGGAAGCATTCTTGAACCCGTCTAAATACAAATACACTTGGAAGGAAGACCAGGCAAAAAACTATTATAAGATGCCAGAAATCGTAGGAAAGAAGTCTGCCCCCGGCGACACTTTGTTCTACTTCACAAAGAAACACATTTCTGACGAGGCGAACCGCAACTACATAACCATAGACATCGACAAGCTCTACGAAACGGAGAATGTCAACAGCTATGGTGGTGCGCCATTGCGTTACTACGTTACAGACACGGTAAACACCACACAGTATGTAGCGTCATCGTTCCCACGCTTCACAAAGTACCGCATTTGGGATGGAGATGTAAACGGCACCATCCTCATAGTGAACAAAGACGCAAGTCAACAGGCAAGCTATGCCGATGTTCCTGTTATGCGTTACGCTGAAATGCCTCTCATTGCTGCCGAATGTTACATTGGTCTTGGCAACCAAGCCGCAGCGGCACAAATCATAAACCAAGAGATCCGCAATGCCCGCGTAGTGAAAGCAGGCCATAGCCTAAGCGAAGCACAGGTAACGGCATCTGATATGACTGTAGACTGGATTATTGACGAACGCGCTCGCGAACTTTGCGGAGAATGGCTTCGCTGGTTTGACATTAAGCGCGTGTATAGTCCGCAGAACAAGTTCGCTTCTATCATCCGCGGTCGCAACCCGAGTATGATTGGCGATGACTGCATGGAGGAATACCACGCCCTGCGTCCTATACCAAACACCTACCTCGACAAACTTGAAAACGCCGAGGAATTCGGACAGAACCCAGGATATAACCCATACGTAAAATCCGAGTAATATAAGATTATCTTAGATAATGTAAAAAAAAGACGGAGTGTCATGGTTACAATACTAATGACATTCCGTCTTTTTCTTACTAAAGGGTGTCAACATACCTTTAAGAAAAGGAATAGCATTTGAAGACTAATAACATAACAATAACTCAAAACTTTTAAATTATGAAGAAAATTCTACTCTCTGCAGCAGCCCTTCTCATGGCCGTTGCTAACATTTCAGCTCAAGAAACAGCAAGCACACCTTACATTCTCTCTTCTGTAGGTGACAACACTTACGCAGTTACAATGACTCAAGACGAGATTACTGCTGCATTCGACGCACAGTGGGTTGCTGACGCTTGGAGCATTGGCGCAGCACTCCCCGCAGAAACAGTAATGTTCGAGAATGAAGACCTTGTTATCAAGGCTGCAGTTGATAAGACTCCCGTTTATACTTCAGGAGGTAAAATCTCTCAGATAAAAGAGGAATTCCCTGCTTATACAGGCTATATTAACGCTGGTTCTACTCTCGGCCAGAACAATTGGGCTGACGACATTACCATTCAGGACATCGCAGACTGCAAGGCTAGCAACCAAGGCATCGTAAGCGTTACTCCTAAAAAGGCAGGTACGCTGAGCTTCGGCGCTTACGCTGGTGACAACAGCCGTGAGATTGGTATCTATAAGCTGGCTACAGACGAAGAGAAGGACAACGACAACTTCGGAGAAATGCTTGCAAAGAACAACTTCCGCAACGACGGTGAAAACGGAACTGTAAAGAATGCTCCTGCATATGTAGAAGCTGCTATCGCTCCTGGCCACGACTATGCTCTGCTCGCTGGCGGCAACAAGAACCTTTGCATTCACCAGATCAAATTCGTTCCTAGCGGAGATGCTGACGGAATCAACACTGTTAACAATGCAAGCGCTAAGACTATCGTTTCTGTTTACAGCGTTGCCGGTGCACAACTCAATGGTATGCAGAAAGGCTTGAACATCGTTAAGTATAGCGATGGCACTTCAGCAAAGATCATGAAATAAGAAAATGCTCAGCAAATCCGCCTATACCTTTATTATAAATAAGGGTATATACGAATGAACTATAGCTCCCGGCAGACTAAACACCTGTCGGGAGTTTTGTTTCCCCACAACAAAAAGATTAACTTTACAAAACAAACGTTCAACTAACTAACAAACTTATATGCCAAACAAACTGAAATGCTTAGGACTTGCGGCAGCAACATTGCTGACACTGCAAGCGACACATGCCGAGATTGAAGGGAGTCTGGACCCTAAAGCGGTGGTTGTCCAATGGAGCAACTCTTCCACATACCCGAAAATCATCGACATAAACTTCAGCGACGACACGTGGCCCGACACATGGAAGGGCGAAACGGGTGTAGACTGTCCGGACTTCTCGACCGGAGGCTATGTCAATGCCGTAATAAACGTCAATGCCAACGGAGGCACGGAAGTGCAATATCCGGTACTCTTCCACAACTGTACATTTGCGACCAAGAAATCTGCCAACGGGTTCGCGGGGGCAACGGCAGCCTTTTGCCGCCAGTATTACCTCGGGCAGAACTATACTGGAAACAGTGCCGCGACATACAACAACTGGACCGTAGCCGGACACACCACACACCTTGAGGATAACATCACATACGATGCTGAAAACCGTCCAACATACGGCGAGGCTGGTTTCGTGCAGATGTGCCGAGACGCGGCAATCACTGACAGTACGGGCAACAAAGTCTCGCAACACGGATGGATGGAAATAGACCATTTACCTTATGTCCACACCATTCAATGGTCATGGTCGTCTACTTCATGGGGGCGCGGCATAAAATGCGATTACAAAGTGGGCGACGGCGATTGGCAACCCCTCGTGTGGATGGGTTCAGACAAGCACAAAGCTGGCTACACAGTGTTCTCTGACCAAGGCTATTTCATGGAGAACACGATTGACGCCAACGACGTATCCATACGTTGGCGCGTATGGGACGGTGAGGACCTGAGCAATCCCGTGCAAGTGGGCAGCGACGGCAAATGCCCATTCACCAAGTCAATTACTCCATACGACCAGCAACAGGCACCAAGAGTCCATAAGATACAGATTTTTGGCCGCGGGCTTACAAATGAAGACGCGCGGTATGCCAAAGAAAACCCCGTGGGCAACGTTGGAAAACTCACCGACTTTGACGGTGGAGGCAGTGGCGACGACAAAACAACGCCCGCTCCCGACGACAACGCTACCGTTATCATTAGCACCGTTTCACAAGACGGCAGCGGCGACTACTCTAAGGTGCAAGATGCTATAAACGCCATACCTGAAGGAGCGCGCGGCATAATATACATCCGTCCCGGCGTATACGATGAGAATATCCATGCAGGTTACAAGAGTACCAAGAACAAATATTTCTCACTTATCGGCGAAAACAAGGAAACAACCATACTGACCTCCAGCGTCAGCCGCGGCAACGGTGACAAAGACTACACAGACTGCGCTGCACTCAACGTCTTCACCAGTCGTTTCTACGCACAGAACATTACCGTTCGCAACACCAGTGGCAACGTAGGCCAGGCTGAAGCTCTGTATACCAATGGGGATGCACACATCTTCAACAACTGCCTACTGAGTGGTTTCCAGGACACATACAAAGCAAATTCAGGCTCACGCGGATATTTCACCAACTGCACGATAGAAGGCGGCACGGACTTTATCTACGATGGCGGACTGGAATGGTTTGACAACTGCACGCTACGTGTGTTGAAGGGCGGACAGTATATCACTGCTCCCGGCAACAGCAGCATGCCTATGACAAGAGTCATGAACCCGCTACTTAGCCAAAGCACCTTCTATCCTGGGCTATTTTTCCGCAACTGCACTGTAACGGCAGGCGAAGGCGTGGCAGACAACAGTTATTATCTTGGACGCCCTTGGCAGGAAACAAGCGGTTCGATGTTCATCAACTGCAACCTCGGGAACGTAATAAAGCCTGCAGGATGGGCAGCCTGGGGCGGTTCGGAAAACAAGTCATCGCTCTATGAATACAAGAGCGTGGACAATGACGGGAAAACCATTGACACTTCAAAACGTGCTTCTTTCTCCTGCCAAGCTACCGATGCGGAGGTTGAAGCCTACATGAACCCGGAATACATGTTCGGAAAGTTCAGCGACGTGCCATTCGACTACAAGAAGATTCTTCTCGGCGCAGCAGCTCCGATGAATTTCGTGGTTACTCCAACAGAGATTACATGGGAAAGCGATGACAACGCTGCTGCATATCTCATTTATAAAGACGGGACATTCATGAAGTTCACCACCGAACGCACACTTGCAAAAGCTGCCGACGACAATGCAACATATAGCATAGCATCTGTCTCGAAAAAGGGTGTCGTGTCAAAAACGGTAAATGCCAACGAAGCATTGCGCCTCAAGGCCTTTCCCACAGCTGAGGGCTTCGGGAAATATACCAGCGGAGGACGCGGAGGAAAAGTAGTGAAAGTAACGTCGCTTGCCGACGACGGCTCTGCCGGCACACTGCGTTGGGCATTCCAGCAGCATGCAGGCGAGCCAATAACAATAGTGTTCGCCGTTAGCGGAGACATAAAGCTAACGAGCCAGCTGCGCGTGAACCGTGCCGACTGGACGCTTGCCGGACAAACAGCACCGGGCGACGGCATACTCATAAGCCATAACAAGATAAACTTCGGTGGCTCACAAAACTTCATCGTGCGCAACGTGCGCTTCCGCTCCGGCCATGCCGACGTGAACGGAGAGGTGCTGCAAGACCAAGCCATCGGCGCAGAAAACTGCAACAACTACATCTTCGACCACTGCGTTTTCGGCTGGTCCGTGGAGGAGAACATCAACACTCAGGACTGCCATTTCCTAACTATCCAAAACAGTATTGTGCATGAGGGTCTCTACAATGCGGGGCATAAGAAAGGAGCACGCGGCTATGGCACCCAGTGGGGCGGCTCACCTGCAACCTACTGCCGCAACCTTCTTGCCGACAACAAGTCGCGCTCGCCACGCATCAATGGTGCACGAGGCGAAGACTACGTGGTGTTCCTTGAATATATCAACAACGTAAACTACAACTTCGGCGGCAGTGGCGGATGCTATGGAGGCGAGAATACGGCAGCCATCAGCTCATACAACGGCATGAACTCCGCACACGAATGTAACTTTATCGGCAACTATTACAAGCCTGGGCCGGCAAGCAACAAGTCTGGCATCGTGCTTGTGAACTCAAGTTACGCACGCACCGGGGCAACATCATGGGGCCCAGCAAAATGGTTCGTCAGCGGAAACGTGATAGAAGGCGATGCGGAGCGTACTGCCGACAACTGGAAAGCCATGACAGCAGAGACATATTCACTCAGCGACATACGGGTAGACCAGCGCATAGTGCCGGAACACAACTATTATAAGTATTCCGCTGCAGGCAACGTTGGCACATACGACCCCGAGATGTATATGGTTTACGATATTCTTACGGGCGAAGAGGCTTACAAGAATGTATTAAATACAGCAGGAACAGTAAACCGTGACGTCATAGAGAAGCGCATTGTTGAAGAAGCCCGCACGGGAGAGAACAAATACGGCGGCAGCACCATCGGTGCGAACAAGGGCATCATTGATACAGAAAACGACTGTGAAGGTTTTGTTGCCTATTCCACCGACTACACAGTGCCGACAGACACCGACGGTGACGGCATGCCCGACGATTGGGAAAAAGCTCATGGCTTGAACCCAAGTGTGGCTGACCAAAATCTAGTAAACGCCCAAGGCTATACAGCCCTTGAGGTATACCTCAACAGTCTGATGGGCGAAACGTTGGAAGACGGCTACCACGTAAATTCCGTTAACAGCCTCAACACGAGCGTGGCTATGAGCTACGATTCTGCCAGTGCAACGTTGCACGTGGGTGAAAAAGCCATAGGCTCGCTACTTAAAGTCTACAATACTGCAGGCCGCCAGCTATCCGTACGCAAAATCACGTCAACAACAACAAATCTCTCCGACATTAAGGAACCAATCTTCCTTATACGCATTGACGGAAAGGTGGCCCCAAGAGTGATGAAAGTAAGGAATAGACATTAAGTGTCTGCATTACCCATTTTAATACCTATTTGTCTTTTTCCCGACAAATAGGTATTTTTTATTCAGAAAAACATTTCAAAAATTTTAGAATTAAGCATTTTTTATTACTTTTGCAAACATACCGCATAACAATACGGTAGTTCATACATAAAAGTAGCCGTTTAAATGTCGGAAGCGAGCCTTTAACGCTATAAGACAAGTAGTTTGTGCGTTACTATTCGCAGGTTTTTAACCCCCAAACACATCATTTGCAGAAACAAATGTTATAACATTCGCTCTAAGGAAGCCAGAGGAAAACAGAAACAACATATACATTAATTTTTTAAACTATTATTTATGAGAAAAACGTTACAAAGAGCAATGAGCCTTTTCCTTCTCGCCATATTGGGCGCTTCAACGGGATGGGCACAAACTGCTTTGCCGTATTCCGTTGATTTCAAGGAAGGTCTCAACAACTGGACCGCAATCGACAAGAGTACGACAACAGGCGTCACATGGAATTACGCCCGAGGACTTTATAGCGCAAGCGATGGAGCGTATAAAAACCTGGTCGTTTTAGCAGGAGACACTATAGCTCCACATAGTGATTACCTTGTTTCTCCGGGGTTTGAGCTGAAGAAAGGCAAGCGATACTCCTTCTCTGTCACCGGACAATATAAGGGTTATGCACTTTTGGCCGCACAGATAGGAAAGAGTGCCACTGACATGTCGGCAAACGAAGAGATTTCAGCAGACATTTCTGGCAACCTCCATTCTTACTATTATGGCTACATGGATTATAACGGCACCAGTTATGTTAGCACAGCAACGGTAGAATATGCTCCGACTGAGGACGGAACATATTATTTCTCGCTATACGCATATTCCAAAGGCTCAGAGAATGACGCAACAAACCAGTTCTTCCTGACAGGTGCTTCTGTTGAATCATTAGGCGGCGACGCACCGGTAGAACTGCCCTACTCCACGACTTTCGAGACAACCCCGAAATTCTGGACTGCACTTGATGCCAGCACCACTGCATACCGCACTTGGGCATGGGGCGATTTCTACGACTACGCAACTAGTACCACACACTACGGCATCGTAAACACCTACGATGGTGACTACACCTGGAACGACTATTACATCTCTCCAGAGTTCACTCTCGAAGCAGGCAAGAACTACAAAGTTAAGACACGTGCATGGAAGAACAACGACCCAAGCGACTTCAACCTTGCCCTCACATTGGGAACATCTATAACAGATGCTTCCACATTCAGCAAAATTGCCGACATCGACATGCAATACAACTATGATGCCGACAAGACTGACGACCACGTGTTCACAGTGAAGGAAAGTGGCAACTACCGCCTTGCTTATCTCGCTACGACAACGACAACAACAAACCACAAGATTGCCCTCGACTATTTCAGCATTGAGGAGACAACCGACGGTGTTGACGTTACTCCGACAGCTCTTCCCTACGAAATTACATTCAACAGCACCAACGATGTTTGGACAACTATAGACAATAGTGAAACTCCAGGCACGACATGGGCATTCAACAACGACTGGGGCAACGATGGATTCTGCCTGAACGGAGCATGGTCAGCAATTCCAAGCTATTGCATCGTGCAGGACAAAGGTGTGGCAGACGACTACTATGTATCTCCAGCATTCAAGCTTGAAGCAGGCAAGACTTACACTGTGAAGACAAACAGTGGCCAGATGTATGAAGTTGACCACAATGCAGCTCTCTCAATAGAATATGGCAAGAGCAGCACAGACGCTTCTGCATTCACCAAGATTTCAGACATAACGATGGAAAATTCCGGCACACAGTATGAAAACTCATACGATGTTACCCCGGAAGCTGACGGCATCTACTACTTCGCATACCACATGAAGCAGAACGACACCGAGAGCGAAAGCTACAAGTCGTACGCTTACAACTACGTTTTCAGCTTCGGTATCAGCGAGAAGACTGCCGGTGGCGATGAGCCAATAGAAGAGACTGTTGCTGTTCCCTACAGCATTACATTCGATTCTATGGACAAGACTTCAACATGGACTGCCATAGACAACTCAACAGAAAAGGACATTTACTCATGGCAGTACAACGAATACGCATATTATAACTATGATGAAGGAACTAATGTAGCGGGCGCTGCATTCACAGGCGACTATGCTGCAGCAGCAAACGACTACTTCGTTTCTCCAGCCATCACACTTGAAGCAGGCAAGACCTACAAGGTTTCTGCCAATACTATGCTCCGCACGGAAGACAGCAACATGCTTCTCTCCTTCGTTTACGGAACTTCCAAGACTGACGCTACCGACTATAAAGAGGTAGGAACAATAACTTCAGCCACAACTTACGACGCTACCCGTTCTGAAGACGCAACATTCACCGTTCCCGCAACAGGCGCATACTACGTAGGTATACTTGGAAAATCGCCTGAGAGCGCAACAACACTAAGCGAGTGGCAGAAATCACAGGCTGCAATCTTCAACTTTGCAATAGACGAAGTGGTGCTTCCTGAAGATACATTGGAAGTTCCTTACAGCATAACCTTCTCTGCAGAAAACGTTGGCACATGGAAATCATACAACAACACGGAGAGCAGCACTGCAAACAAGTGGGCATGGGATGCAACAGGCTATCAAGAGAAAGACACTGACGGCAACAATGTTGGCGATCCTCACCCAAGTGTGCGCATCACCACCGATGCTGTGAACAGCTTAAACGCTTGCTTCTATTCACCAGCTTTCAATTTGAAGGAAGGCAAGACATACAAGGTTTCTTACAAGGTGCGCGCTCCTAAAGAGAACACCATGGCTGTGCAATACGTTTACACTAAGGATCGCTCTGAGCAATATCCTTCATCATTGGACTACAACTACTCTATCCCGACTGAATTCGAAGCAAAGGATTCTGTATACACTGTTGAAATTGCAAAGGACGGCATTTACTACTTCGGTGTAAAAGTCCAGACTTGGTCTGAAGGAAACGAGCTTGACCTGAACTTCTTCTCATTCTCTATTGAGGAAGCAGCTGATGTTGAAGACACACCTGTGGCATTGCCTTACGAAATCGACTTCACACAGTATGAAAAAGCCGAGAACGAATGGGGCTATGAAGAGGCTGTCGACCCATCTACAGCATGGACAATGCTCGACCGCAGCGGTACCATATCTAGCACATGGCGTTGGAGCACATGGGGATATACTGAATACGACGAGAATTGGTCGCAAATTGGAGAAACTCACCCTGCAGTTGGATTCAACAGCGACTGGTATACTGACGCTAACGATTATGCCGTTGCTCCAGCATTCGAACTGAAAGCGGGCAAGACATACGGTGTTAAGGTTACAGCAACCGTGAACAGAACGGCTCTTGAAGCTGGCACAACAAAGCTCACCCTTGAGCTTGGAACAAACAAGAAGCTTTCTAGTTCTTACTCTGAGTTCGCTACTATCCCATTGCACACAGAATACGAAAGTACTCTCAACGACTCTGTTTACACATTTACCGTTCCTGAAGATGGCAAGTACTATGTTGCACTGCACATCCAGGATAATAACGGTGAAAACGCATACGGATATTTGATGAAGTTCTCTATCAGCGACATTACACCTGCGGCTCCTGCTGCAGCAACTGACCTCACTGCAACTGCTGTTGACACAGATAAGTCTATACACGTAGTTTGGACGAACCCGACTAAGGATGCAGAAGGAAATGATCTCGCTATAAGTGAAACAAAGAAGCTTGACATTCAAGTTTATCTTGACGGCGAATTGGCAAAGACTGTTTCCTATACAGAACCTAAGGCAACCGACGAATGTGATGTTGTTCCTGCAACTTACGAAGGCACACACACAGTGAAACTTGTGGCTGTCTACAATGGTTTGGAATCAGAAGCTGTAGAAACAACTGTAAATATCGTTGTTGACGGTATCAATAGTCTGCAGAACATCCCTGCTGACGCTAACGTAACAGTTCGCACCATCGGTGGCGCAGTTGTTGGAAACAGCATGTCTAACCTTGCAAAGGGTACATACATTGTTACCGTACGCGAGGCAAACGGCAACACTAAGAGCTTTAAAGTTTCAAAATAAGAAACGCTGAAGCTATACATACATTGAACTTATAAATTAAAAGCCGCCCGGCTTGCGTAACATGCAAGTCGGGCGGCTTTGATTTATTGTTAGTTTTTATCGTCATCAAGACTCTGCAGAGAATTGGTGCGCCGTATGCAATGAGTCTTTATTATGACTTATAGAATCGGAAGTGGCAGATTGAACAGCAGAACTTACACTTATGGAATCAGCCGGCACAGGTAATGCCTCACGCTCATTGACGGCACGGTCTTTTAAGCCTGGAAGTATGATTACTGGCATACCGCGCTCTACAAACTCCACAAGTTCTAGAATATGTTCATTCTTCAGTCGTATACATCCGTGGCTACGCCGCTTGCCCACAGACCAGGGGGCGTCTGTGCCATGAATGCCGATGGAACTGAAGCCCGGAGTTATGATACGCATAAAACGCGGACCGTATTGGCCAGGATTTTCACTGCGTTTCCCATTTTCGTCCGTGTAATGCCAGTCTGCACTGTCATAAACTTTCCCCGCATGAAAATAACCCTCGGGAGTACGGCAGTCGCCTTGTGAATGTTTGTTCCCGAAATTCCGTCCCAAAGCACAACGGAATGACCGCTTCAGCCGCCCATAGCGGTCGTAAAGTTTCACGCGCATTTCCCCTTTGTCGACAACTATGAAATGTTCATGACGGGAATTAAGTAATCGCTGGCAATATTCAAGCGAGTCTTTCGCCACCTTATATAATATACCTTGCGCATAGAGATTGTGGTCGGCACATGTATCCAGATAAGCCATTGCGGCATCAAGATCTTCAAACTTCAGTTTGGGACGCACATACTCAGCATCCGGTTTTTCCATCTCAGTAAGAGCTTCCGTCATCTCGCGGTCGGCAACATCTTCCTTGTCGCTACTCTTGTTAGACGACGGCGAGCAACACATCGTTGTTGCAAGTAAAAAATATGCTATAGGTGCTGATATAATTAACGTTCTTCTGTTCATACATATGCTAAATGAAGTAAAATATGGATGCAAAGGTAGCGTAAAAAAACGAGATTCGGGACACAATACACCCAATCGGCATAACGAACAAACGTAATCGGAGGATGGTACAACAAATAGAAGGGCGCAAATTAAAATATGTTTAAAAGGAGCAATTAACTTGGCACGTGCAATTATAATTCATATCTTTGCTTTTATAAAAGTATACTTTAACGAAAGCGAAAGTACGCACGTTTTCACAAAAGAATAATGTATATATAAATAATGTAAGAACAATACAAACAGGACAAATATGAAAAACAGAACAAGAAAATACCTTGCTGCGACAATGAGCGCAACACTACTTCTCTCAAGCTGCGGCTCGGCAAATAGCGGTGCCGTATCGGGCGGATTTATGGGAGCCCAACTTGGAAGTATCTTGGGAGAAGCAATCGGTTTCATAAGCGGAGGCCCTCGCGGTGGTGACATCGGCACGATTGTTGGCATGGCTGGAGGCGCAGTGGCAGGTTCTGTCATAGGAAATGCTGCCGACAAATCAAGGTCGGAGAGTGCCCAAACCACTTATGCACATTCAAAAGCCCGCGAAATTCCAGATAGCAACTATGACAGCGGCATGAACTACTACGGGAATGGAAATCAGAATGCAACAGATGCCACTGCAAATGAAGCTAGTAGCGGTTTTGACCCAAGCAATAGTGGCAATGACATCATTGACTTTGGCAAAGCTCCGAGAGACGGACAATCACTAGATGCTGCAGGAACATCCAATAGCAGAACGGCCTTTGCTGACACAACAAGAACCTTAGGCAAAGCGGATTTGGAGATACGCAACGTAGTGTTCAAGGATATTGACAACAATTTCTCGCTCCGCCGTGGAGAGTTGGCAAAAATAACCATGGAAGTATACAACAACACCGCAGAGCCGATGTATAACATACAGCCAATGGTTAAGGAAACAACGGGCAATAAGCACATCTACGTTTCAGAACCCATAATAGTGGAACGTATTGCCCCGGGCAAAGGTATTCGCTATACGGCAATGGTAAAAGCAGACAACAAGCTGAAGGAAGGCACAGCCTGCTTTTCCGTTATCGTACGCCAAACGACTACAGGCAAAACATCAGAATATAAAGAATTCAATATCGCCACCCACAAATAAGACTCCACAAAGACAAAACATCACGACAGGGTATCGGTTTAACAAATTGCAACCTTTAATATAAAATAAATCCGTTTTCACTTGGTAGCTAAACGCAAAACACCTATATTTGCCACGTGTTAACAAGCATAATGACAAAATAAACAATATAACCCTTAAAAAGATTATTACTATGGAAGTGGAGAAGATTATGCAGCAGCTGGAGCAGAAGCATCCAGGCGAGCTTGAGTTTTTACAGGCAGTAAGAGAAGTGCTAATCTCCATACAGGACGTTTACAACCAGCATCCTGAATTTGAAAAGGCAAAAATTATAGAAAGGCTTGTTGAACCGGAACGCATCGTAACATTCCGTGTGCCTTGGACTGATGACAACGGGGAAGTTCACGTTAACATTGGCTATCGAGTACAGTTCAACAGCGCCATAGGTCCGTATAAAGGCGGTTTGCGTTTCCACCCATCTGTAAACCTCTCTATCTTGAAATTCCTTGGCTTCGAGCAGACATTCAAGAACGCACTCACTACCCTACCTATGGGTGGAGCAAAAGGTGGCTCTGATTTCTCAATCCGCGGAAAGAGCGATGCTGAAGTAATGCGCTTCTGCCAAGCTTTCATGACCGAACTTTATCGCAATATAGGCCCCAATGAAGACGTGCCTGCTGGTGACATCGGAGTTGGCGGACGCGAAATTGGCTATCTATTTGGCATGTACAAAAAACTTACCCACCGTTGGGAAGGTGTGCTAACAGGAAAGGGTCTTGAATATGGCGGTTCGAAGATTCGTCCTGAAGCAACAGGATTCGGTGCTCTATATTTCGTTAACGAGATGATGAACACCCACGGCTACGATATGAAAGACAAGATTGTTGCAGTGAGCGGCTTCGGAAACGTGGCATGGGGCGCAATAACAAAAGCAACAGAATTGGGCGCAAAAGTTGTAACTATCTCCGGTCCTGATGGATATATATACGATCCAACAGGTATTACAGGCAAAAAGATTGACTATCTGCTTGAATTGCGCGCCAGCGGCAACGATATTTGCGCACCATACGCTGAGGAATATCCTGAAGCAACATTCGTTCCAGGCAAGAAGCCATGGGAAGTGAAGTGCGACATCGCCCTTCCTTGTGCCACACAGAACGAGCTTGGAGCAGAAGACGCCGACAAACTTCTTGCAAACAAGACACTTTGCGTCGCTGAAGTTTCAAATATGGGTTGTACAGCTGAAGCTGTTGACAAATTCATTGAGGCAAAGCAACTTTTCGCTCCAGGAAAGGCAGTAAATGCTGGCGGTGTTGCAACATCTGGCCTTGAAATGACACAAAATGCAATACATTTAGGCTGGACAGAAGCCGAAGTTGACCAAAGATTACACCAGATAATGAGTGACATCTATGACCAATGTGTAAAATACGGCACGGAAGCCGACGGTTACATCAACTATGTTAAGGGTGCAAACATTGCCGGTTTCATGAAAGTTGCCAATGCTATGATGGCACAAGGTATCGTATGATCCGGAAAATAACCATTTTAATCATATCAACAATAATAGCAGGCTGTTCCCTTCTGCACGCTCAGCAGAAGGGGATGGCCTCCTATTATTCTAAAAAAGTGCACGGGCGCCGAATGAGCAACGGCGAGAAATACCATCGTGACAGCATGACTTGTGCTCATGCCTCTTTCCCTTTAGGCACAATGCTCAAGGTAACAAACTTGAAAAACGGCAAGCATGTAATTGTTAAAGTTACCGATCGTTGCAGACGCCATGCCCGCCGCATCATAGATCTTTCGCTTGCAGCAGCAAAAGAACTGGACATTATAAGGGCCGGAGTTTCCATGGTTAGCGTAGAACATTGGAAGGAAGAACGCCCGTTCCCATACCGCAATGATAGCAAACAAGAAATTCCCGAGATAGATTTCGAGGAACTTATTCCGCAAAAGGGCTTTACGAATTTAAAGCCATCGTGGAAATAAATTTTTCTACATTCTTTCCATCATAAGGATGCCCAATACAGATTTATGTCCCTATGCATATTGCTTTCATGCATCATTTCCAAATGAGAAAAACATTATTAAACATAACCGGAGGGGCATGGCAGTGCTATGCGAAACCTTCTGATGTGTGATGTAAATTCATAATTTTGAATTTACTTTGAACCTGCATAATTTTTCTATTGTTCAGATTAGCACCATGAAAAAAGTCTGAAATGCTCACGCATGCCAGACTTCCACTAAAGCTATTTAACCTTATGTCGCTAATTACATAAGTAACGAAGCATCGATTCACATCGGTTTTTAGACTTTTACCTTACGACCAAAAGCCCGTAAGAAGCCGCGCTTCATAAAAAAGATTCTAATATCTTCTTAACCTCTCTAGGTTTTAACTATATAAATATGTAAGTCAATAAATTCATATATTCTGTTTGCCCAAAATTTCCAGCAGATATTTTATCTGCCAAGTATAGCAATGTCTGCTAAAATTCAGGCTCAAAGAACAAACCAACTATAGAAAGACCTTTCCTTTCAACAAACTTAATAATATAGAGTTTTGCCACTCAACATTCATAAGACTTGTCTATTGGTTATCTTTTCTATTGCAAAATTACTCTCTTTCGTTTAAAGAATGAAATATAGATTACTTAAATTACATCGCTTTTATTATTTTTAACTAAAAGATGCTTTTAAAAGCCATATTGAACAGAATAAAATGTAAGAATAACACGAGAGACTAACAACACGTAAAGCTGCATCTTATAACTTTGTTGAACTACGAATGGCAACGCTAAAGATATTTTTTACGGTTGTTTTTATTATTAGCTTGCGGTTTATTGCACGGCTAAATTAAATCTATACCTTTAATAGACAAAATCAAAAACGGAAGCCTTAAACATGCCTCTTTGGGAATGCTTTGCACTCACGCTCTATATTACATCACAAAAGAAGCACTTCTCACGGTTCATTTAAATGATTAAGCAAAACTTGCCACATAAGAACAAAAAAAGTATCTTTGCATAATACAACTAATTAGCTACGCTATGAAAGAACAGCCCCCGCAGCAGTGGAATAAATTCTACCTAAAGGACGTGTCATTCAAGAATCTGATGACCCACCGAATCTTCAATGTCTTGATTATCGCCAACCCTTACGATGCCTTTATGCTCGAAGATGACGGACGCGTAGACGAGAAGATATTCAATGAATATACCGAACTTGGACTGAGATACCCTCCAACATTCACACAGGTAAGCACCACACGCGAAGCATCGGAAGTGCTGACTACGACAAGCATAGACCTTGTAATCTGCATGCCAGGAAATGCCGATAACGATGCTTTCACCGTAGCACGTGCTGTAAAACAGGAGTTTCCCGACATACCATGCGTTGTGCTGACACCCTTCTCGCACGGCATAACGCGAAGAATGGTGAACGAGGATCTTTCGATATTTGAGTATGTCTTCTGCTGGTTAGGAAACACAAACCTAATTCTTTCCATAATAAAGCTCATCGAAGACAAGATGAACCTTGAGCATGACATTGAGGAAGCCGGCGTGCAAATGATTCTTCTCGTTGAAGACAGCATACGGTTCTACTCGTCAATACTGCCCAATCTCTATAACTACATACTTCAGCAAAGTCAAAGCTTCGCCACGGAAGCACTGAATCCACATTCGGCAACACTGCGAATGCGCGGCAGACCAAAAGTTGTATTGGCGCGAACATACGAAGAAGCGATGCAATACTATGTAAGCTACCCCGAAAACATTCTTGGTGTAATCAGCGATTGCCGATTTCCCAAAGGGGGCGAAAAGGATTCTGAAGCCGGTTTAAAACTCCTTTCCGAATTCAAACGTCTCAATCCTTTTCTCCCTCTCATTCTGGAGAGCAGCGAAAGCGAGAACGAGGAGAAGGCAAAACGCCTCGGGCTACGCTTCATCGACAAGAATTCAAAGAAGATGAACATAGACTTGCGCAACACCTTGGCCAACCACATGGGCTTCGGCGACTTCATCTTCCGCGACCCAAAGACACACGAAGAAATAAAACGCATACATAATCTGAAGGAGCTACAAGACAACATCTTCAGCATTCCAAACGAGTCCATGCTCTATCACATCTCGCGAAACCACATGAGCCGTTGGCTCTGCGCGAGAGCTATATTCCCCGTATCGGAATTTCTTAGAACAATCACGTTGGAAAAGCTAAAGGACGTAGATGCCCACAGACAGATTATCTTTGATGCCATTGTGCAATACCGCCATATGAAGAACGTGGGCACCGTGGCCTTGTTCCGCAGAGAGCAGTTCGATGCCTACAGCCACTTCGCCCGTATCGGCGATGGATCATTGGGAGGTAAAGGTCGCGGACTGGCTTTCCTTGACCATATCATAAAGATGCACCCAGAGTTCAATGACTTTGAAGGTGTTAAAGTGTCTATTCCCAAAACCGTAGTCCTCTGCACAGATGTGTTCGACCAGTTTATGGACAACAACAATCTGTATCAAATAGGACTGAGTGATGCTCCCGATGAAGAAATTCTGCAAGCTTTCCTGAAAGCCCAACTGCCTGATCAGTTCATCGATGACTTCATGACATTCTTCGAAGCCACCCGTTGTCCTATCGCCATACGCTCAAGCAGTCTTCTTGAAGACTCGCACTATCAACCTTTCGCCGGGATTTATTCCACTTACATGATACCTTATCTGGAAGACAAGCAGCAGATGCTGCACATGCTTGCGGCTGCAATAAAGAGCGTATACGCCTCGGTATATTTCAAAGACTCCAAAGCCTACATGACAGCCACCAGCAACGTCATCGACCAAGAGAAGATGGCCGTTATACTCCAAGAGGTTGTTGGCAAGCAATACGGCGACCACTACTATCCAAACTTCAGCGGAGTGTTGCGTTCTATAAACTATTACCCCTTGGGATATGAGAAATCAGAAGAAGGAATAGCAAGCCTCGCGCTAGGATTGGGTAAATATATCGTTGACGGCGGGCAGACACTGCGCGTAAGCCCTTACCATCCGAACCAAGTGTTGCAGACAAGCGATATGGAAATAGCACTTAGGCAAACGCAAACCCACTTCTACGCTCTAGACATGAAGCATGTTGGCGAAGACTTTAAGGTTGACGACGGCTTTAATATCCTTAAACTTAAAGTAAAACAAGCCGAACAAGATGGCTCTCTCAACTTCATAGCCTCAACATACGACCCCAACGACCAGATTATCCGCGAGGGTATATACGAAGGTGGGCGCAAAATTATCAGTTTCTGCGGAGTATTGCGCCAAGGGGTGTTCCCGCTGACCGACATCCTCAAGCTGGCCATGAAACATGGGGCAGAAAGTATGAAACGACCTGTGGAAATAGAGTTTGCATGCACGCTGAACAACGACCACACCGGCGAGTTCTACCTTTTGCAGATACGCCCAATTGTGGACAGCAAGCAAATGCTTGAAGAAGACATCTCTTCCATTCCGGACGAATACTGCCTGTTACGTTCTAACAACTCCTTGGGACATGGCATCGGAGACGACATTACGGATGTGCTTTACATAAAGACTGACGATAAATTCACCGCAGCCAACAACCCTGCCATTGCCAACGAGATAGAACACATAAACCGGAAATACATGGAAGATGGCAGAAGCTACATGCTTATAGGTCCAGGGCGATGGGGTTCAAGCGACCCTTGGCTTGGAGTTCCAGTAAAGTGGTCGCACATCAGTGCCGCAAAGGTCATAGTAGAGACCACGCTGAAGAACTATAGCGTAGACCCTAGCCAAGGCACACATTTCTTCCAAAATCTGACGAGTTTCGGCGTTGGATACTTCACTATTGACGAGAACAAAGGGATGGGCTTTATGCGTAAGGAAATTCTTGACGCGATGCCAGCCACGTTAGAAACAGCATTCGTACGCTGCGTACGCTTTAAGCAACCGCTTCACGTCATGATGGACGGATTGAAACAAGAAGGTGTCGTCTTAATGTCCAAAGAGTAAATTGAGTGACGGACACAGGCAACAATGCGAAAGAAATATATTTACAATTCTTGATAAATGTCAAGAAAAACAAAATCAAGCACACATTCTATGGAGAAACACTTGCAACTTTATTGAATATCCAATACCTTTGCAACGTGTTTTTCATAGTATTAGATTTAAGGTTAACAAGGTTGGAGTACAGCGGTACTCCTTTTTTTGTATCTTGACTGAAAAAATGAAGCAAAACACATTGCCAAAGATATCGAATCTACACACAATAACATAAGCAAAGCCCCGACACACAAATGAGTGAGCCGGGGCATATCGTTTTATTGAGAATAACAATCAGAATTATTTCTTCTCACATTTGTCGCAAGTAGCTGTAGTCTTCGCTGCTTTCTGTGCCTTCTTGCAGCAGTTTTTCTGCGCCTTTGCTTTTTTCTTTGAAGATTTCGCCTTGCAACAACTTGTCGTTACAGAAGTTGCAGCCTGAGCTGTTGCTGAAGTTGCAGCATCTACATTTGCTGTAGCCTTAGCCTTGCAACATTTACCAGCGTTGGGGCAAGAAGACTTTGCCTTGTCACACTGCACCTTACCGTCACATTTCTTCTGCTGTTCTGTCTGCGCATTTACGTTTGTGGCGAAACAAAGAGCAGCCATAATTGCGGCTGCGATAATTGACTTTTTCATTGCTTTACAATTGATATTTATGGCATAGGCATAAAATACCGAACCATGTTATACTTATGTTCTATTCAAATTCATTTCCCAGAACAAGCCTGAGACCTTCAATTCGCTGCAAAATTAAACTTTTTGTCTACAATGTGGAAAGAAAATCTGTTATTAAAACATAAACAATCGGCGAAACTGATTTCAGCGCTTGCAGACTGCCCTAACTACGAACCACAGATGCATCGCAAACGCCGTTAGACGACCATAATGACGCGACATTATGTGTAAGCGTTCCATCAGCGAAGCCCTATGATGGCGCGTGGTTTCTCCCTCCTTTAAATAATCTGCAACAACAATCCCGCAGTTAAGCATACAGCTCCCCTCTTCCTGCGCCTTTTTCATTATGCGGATACACCAATCAAAATCAGCGGAGTAGCGGTAATTTGTATCATATGGCGTATGCTTTGCCAAGTCTATACGTGCATAAAAAGCTTGATGACATACAAGCATCCCGCTTTTGAATGAACGCCAGGACAAAGATTCGGGTGGTTGCAAGCGACGATGGGAAACGAAGTTCCTTTCTGCATCAACGATGTCTGTATTGCCATATATAACGGCAGGCAGGTTCTTTTCGCTCTTTGTATCGTTAAGTCGTGCTCGCTTCACAATTTGCTCAATTGTGTCTGCTGAAGGCAAGGCATCTCCCGCATTCAGAAAACAGACATACTGCCCGGTGGCCATCTGCAAACCTTTATTCATGGCATCATAAATGCCGTTGTCTGGCTCAACAAGCAATCGCACCTCATGGGTATTCCCGGCAATGAGCGACCGCTCGAGATAGTCTTTCGCCATGGCAACTGTGTTGTCTGTCGAAGCACCATCCACAATAATATGCTCAATTGCAGGATACGTCTGCGACAACACGCTTTCTAGAGTTGGAGCAAGCACACTGGAAGCATTGTAAGTAATTGTTACGAGCGATATTTTCTTCATAGCTTGTATCGTTTAAGAGCCATTGCCTGATTGTATGCCTCAATATATTTCATTGCCACGACATGTTGCGAATAAGTGGAAGTCACTTTTTTAATAGCCTCGTCAGCAAGCGTTTTACGGTCTGCTTCAAGCATTACCCAAGCCATTCCCTTAGCCAAGTCGTCCACATTCTTATATTCCGCAACATATCCGTTGCGCTGATGGTCTATCATTTCCGGGATGCCTCCTGTATTGAAACCTACACATGGCACTCCACACGCCATTGCCTCCATTATGGTATTGGGAAGGTTGTCTTCAAGCGACGGGAGTACAAACAGGTCTGCCGAGCTATATACATTTGCAATCTTTCGCTCATCGTTAACGTAGCCGAGCGGATATGAGGGCAAGGGCAAGAGTTCTGCCAATTCCTCTGCTTGTCCGCCGAGAATGGCAATGCCCGTTGTTTCTTTCATTTCCGGATACTGTTCAACAAGCTTGTTTATCGCATGTATAAAGTAGTCCATCCCCTTGCGTTTGTCGGTTACGCGCTGCGAAACAAACAGTATCAAGTCTTTGTCAAGCGGAAGCCCTGCGGCAAGACGCGCCGTTTCGCGGTTCATTGGGCAGAACACTCTTGTATCTATCGTATTGGGAATACTTATTATTTTCTGCCCTACAAGCAGACCGCTCTTCTTGGCCTGCCCTGCAAGCCACTTGCTGCACGTAACAAACAGCACGCTCGAATTGCCATAAGCAGCTTTTTTCCTTTTCCATACCCTTGCGGAAAGATCGTTGCGCGAGCCACCATTAGGCAACAGTCCGCAGTTACCGCAATGGTCTTCAAAGCCACGACATGAACGGGCATAGTGACAAATAGACGAAGCCGGCCAAAGGTCGTGCATTGTCCATACCACAGGCTTATGACTGTCAATGATTTTGCGTATAGTATGCAGTGAGAGCATTCCTTGGTTTATCCAGTTCAGATGTATTACATCCGCTTCCTTGAACTCACGTGTGGAAGTTATGTCACTGCCAACATTGGCAATGTCTATCTGAAACAAGTTGTTCCTATTGAAACGAAGATGAAAATACACCACGAAACGCTCCCAAAGAAAATGCCATTGCAGACGCCATGTATTCGGCAAGGCAGCAACGGTAATACTGTCGGTCTGTTTGTCGCGCACCAGCATCTTGGCTTTAACCCCATTGTTATTGAGGGCTTCCATTAGGCGGTTTGCGGCAACTGCTGCGCCCCCCGTGTTCTCGCTTGTATTTACAATAAGCACTCTCATTTGCGTATGTCGTCTTTTATATGCAAAAATATAGATTTATTGTCTAACGGCAAAATGTCGCACAGCAAAAAAGAGACGAGGGCTACAAGGATTTCTCGCTTGCAGCCCTCGCTTTTTATGACTTTGCTATGACTTTTCTTTTTCTTAATTTCAATTCTCGGTATTCCCTAAGGCTAACGCCATCATGAATATCTGAGAATCTGTCCTGGCTTAACACGCATGTTGCTTTTTATGTGGTTAAGTTTACAGATTTGTTCTATTGTTGTGCCACGTTTGCGTGCTATACTTGAGAGTGTTTCTCCTTTTGCCACCTTGTGGTAACGCACATCCTCGCTTTCTGTATTGCTATTACCCACATTGGCTTCATCGACAGAGGCTGTGTCATCGTTTTTGCCACGCAGACGAGTTGCCACGAGAGACTCTTTATTGTATGAATCTCGGCGGAAGAAATAGTTGTCGCCCGTAACATCCTGATTGCGGAAGTCAAACATAAGTGCGGGATTAAGCGCAACACCGCAAAGACGCGTTTCGAAATGCAGGTGAGAGCCAGTGCTTCGACCAGTGTTTCCTCCCAATCCGATAGGATCGCCGGCGTGCACTGTTGCGTTTTCCTCAACCAGGTGTTTAGACATGTGTCCGTAAATTGTCTCAAGACCGTTATGGTGACGTATTACGACGTAGTTTCCATAGCCTCCAGACTCATACCTAACGATACGCACTTTGCCGTCGAAAGCAGCACGAATGGTGTCGCCGATATAAACTTTTATGTCAAGTCCCTTATGCATGCGCCCCCAACGGCTTCCGAAATTAGAGGTTACTATCCGGCTTGTAGTCGGCATACAAAAATGTTTCAGATTGATATTGAAAGAATCTGGAAGCTCAGATGCACGGTGAGCGTAACGGTTATTCCAGTCTTTGTATAGTTGCGCTGAAGGCGAAACGGCCTGTTCTTGTTGTATAAGATTGCGGAGGGCAAGAGTGTCAACCGCTTTCATCTTTTTATCTACGGGAGCTTGGCGGGCGAGCAAGTCTTGCGCTGCTGCCGGCACTGTTGCCAATGCCATAATTGCCGTTATTGCGAGTGTTTTTATCGTTTTCTTCAAATGCATAAAATTGTCTTTATTGGCCTAATGCCTGCAAAGTTTTGTTTGCCATGCACCATCCTAGTAATTCAAGGTCAACCATCATGACACTGAATTTTACGGAAAAACCAACCCGTAAAAACAAAATGTCAGCCATGATGATTACAAATACGTTGCAAAGATAGTAAAAATATTTAAATATAGTACGCGAGTTAACGCTTTTTTGTCGGCTTTAACAAATTACCATATCAGGCGTTTACATTTCTGAGCAACTGCCTTTAAGCATTTTCACCACACAAAGCGTGTTTCAAAGCTAAACATTATTGTTGTTTTCGGCAAGATTTTAAGCAAGCTAGACATGGGAGCCTTTTATATATGCGCATAGTTGTTTTCCATGCGTATTAAGCGTTATGACAAGACGTTTCCTCCTGTCATACGCAACGGCGCGGCGATACAATCAAAAGCATGCTTACTTTCAACCATAACACCGTGGGGTTACAGTTGAAAACCAATGGGCTTCCAACAAGAAGGAAGCGCACTTAGCAGTGCTAAGTGTTTAACATATTTTGATTATGCCTTAGGATATTGCCGACCAGTTGATGTTGTTCTTCCGCAATGCAGCTAGCCTCTGCCACAACATTCTGTTTTCCGGCTTGTCGCAGTTGGGGTCTCCGTCAATGATAACTTGAGCCTCTTCACGCGCTAGCTGCACAATTTGTCCGTCCCGGGCTATGTCGGCTATTTTCAAATCGAAAGCCATACCACTCTGCTGCGTCCCTTCCAAATCACCAGGGCCGCGGAGTTTCAAGTCGGCTTCCGCTATCTGAAAGCCATCGTTTGTCTCACACATGATATTGATTCGCTTGCGCGTTTCCTGACTAAGCTGTGGCTTTGTAACAAGAATACAGTATGATTGGCTTGCTCCACGCCCCACCCTACCTCTCAATTGGTGCAGCTGCGACAGTCCAAACCGTTCGGCATTAAGGATGACCATCACCGAGGCATTGGGCACGTTCACCCCGACTTCTATAACCGTGGTCGCAACGAGTATCTGCGTTTCCCCGCTCACAAACTTTTGCATTTCGGCTTCCTTCTCTACGGGTTTCATCTTTCCATGCACCTTACTGAGCTTGAACTCGGGAAACACTTCCGTCAGCACGCCATAACCTTCTTCAAGGTTTTGTATGTCAAGCTTCTCGCTTTCCTTAATAAGAGGAAAGACTACATAGACCTGGCGCCCCAGATGTATCTGTTGCCGTATACCGTTGTATAGGCTAGTTGTCTGATTGTTGTACTTATGTATGGTTTGTATCGGCTTTCGTCCCGGCGGCAACTGATCGATTACACTTACGTCAAGGTCACCATAAATTGTCATTGCCAATGTGCGCGGAATGGGCGTTGCCGTCATAACGAGCACATGCGGCGGATATTGGCTCTTGTTCCACAACTTGGCACGCTGGGCCACGCCAAACCTATGCTGTTCGTCTACGACAGCCAGCCCAAGTCTGTTGAAACGCACCGTGTCTTCAATTACAGCATGAGTGCCGACAAGGATGTTTACGTTTCCGTTTTCCAAGCCTTCAAGTACGGCCGCACGCCGTTTTCCCTTTACCATTCCAGTAAGCAACTCTACGCATATTGGCATGTTTCCAAGGAATTTGCGTATTGTATCTAGATGCTGCTCTGCCAGAATTTCCGTTGGAGCCATAATGCATGCCTGAAACCCGTTGTCGAGTGCTATAAGCATCGTCATAAGAGCCACGAGGGTTTTCCCGCTACCCACGTCGCCTTGCAGAAGACGATTCATTTGCCTACCGCTGCCAAGGTCGCTGCGAATTTCCTTTAAAACACGCTTTTGAGCATCCGTTAGCGAGAAAGGCAGATGCTCATGGTAGAAGCCATTAAAGTTATCCCCTATATGACGGAAAATGTATCCGCGGTATTTCTTTCGCTGGTCTGAAGCATAACGAAGGATATTGAGCTGAACGTAGAAAAGTTCCTCAAACTTCAACCTGAAACGTGCGGCCGTCAAATCAGATGAGTTCTTGGGATAATGCACGTTTCTCACGGCTGTGTCACGCGAAACCAAACGTAAACGATTAGCGATGAAAGGCGGAAGTGTTTCTTCCAATGGCGAGACCATTCTCTCAAGCGTTGACTTCGTTATTTTCTCTATAGAGCGTGACGTCAGTCCAGCCTTCTTCATTTTTTCTGTTGTCACGTAGTAAGGCTGCATACCCATAGAGGAAAGCTGCAAGTCGGTCGCTTTGTCTATATCAGGATGGGCAAATTGGTATCTGCCACTAAACACAGTTGGCTTACCGAATACCACATAGTCGATATTTACTTTGTATTGCTGAATGGCATATTTTACGCCTGAGAACCAGACAAGATCCACCACGCCTGTTCCGTCGGAGAAGTGGGCAACGAGACGTTTCTTGCGCGCCCCTCCGTCAAACTCTTCGAAACTCAATATACGCCCGCAGATTTGAACGAAAGGCATATCGGCATGAAGTTCGCTTATGCTATATATCTTGCTGCGATCCACATACTTATAAGGGTAATACTCCAGCAAGTCTGATATAGAAGCTATACCCAACTCTTTCTGGAGTATGTCTTTTTTCTTCGGCCCCACACCGGGGAGAAATTGTATGTCTTGGTCAAGAATGTCAAGCATAGCGTTATTGTCGTATTGTTGTCAAGCCTTGTTATGTGCCACAAGCGTTTCTGCTACAGCCAAGTCAATAGGAGTTGTCAGTTTTATGTTCTCCCGGTTTCCTTCAACTAGAGAGACTTTGCGGCCCAAACTTTCCACGACGGAGGCATCATCAGTAAAGAAATCAGTGTAAGGCTGGCTATATGCCTCTTTCAAAAGAGACACAGAAAAGGTCTGAGGAGTCTGCACAAGTCGGTAATCTCCACGCGGAACAGTTTCTGAATTGCCGTTCTCTCCACTCTTCAGATGCCGCAATGTTTCCACTACGGGCACTACGGGCACAGCCGCGCCGCTTCTCCTTGCTTCCTCAAAGCATCGGTCTATAGTCAGAACAGACGCGAAAGGCCTAACGCCATCATGGACTGCCACTATGCCACATGCGCCGCTTGGCACAAGTTCCAAGCCGTTCTTTACAGAATGGAAACGCGTCTCTCCGCCATCAGCCACGAGATGTGGCTCATAAAATGAATAATCGCGACACAATTTGCGCCAATAGTCTTGCTGGTTAACCGGCAGAACAAGTATTACTTTTATCTGCCTGTTGTAAGCCAAGAAACGCCTTATCGTATGCATAAGGACGGGCAAGCCTGCTATAGGCAAGAACTGTTTGGGGATGTCGCCCCCCATGCGTAGTCCTTTCCCACCGGCCACAATTATCACGTATTCGTCAGAACCACTCATCATGCGCCATGCTTTTAGCTTTATTTACTCGACATCAGATGTTTGTACATCATGCCCTCTGCCACTTGACTTGCTGTTTCTTCAGACGTAAGCATAGCAAGCAGGGTATAAGCATACGGGAATGTTGCCGCGGGTCCTTCACCCGTCACCACGTTCCCGTCGACCGTACAAAGTTCATGGGTATATTCTGCCCCGTCAAGATATTTCTCAAAACCGGGATAGCACGTAGCACGCTTGCCTTTCACGATACCTAAACTACCAAACACAAGCGGTGCTGCACAAATTGCCGCCACAAGCTTGCCTTGAGAGTAATGCTCTTTCAGTGCATTTCTCACTCCGTCATGATCGTTAAGGTTTGTAGCCCCGGGTAAACCGCCAGGAAGCATAAGCAAATCTGCATCAGAAAAATCTGCATCCTCAAATTTCATGTCGGCTTTCAACAGGACACCATGAGACATTTCCACATATTCTGTGCCTGTGATGCTCACGGTCTTTACTTCAACTCCGCCACGACGGAACACGTCAACGGGGATTAAAGATTCTATCTCTTCAGAACCGTTGGCAAGAAACATATAAACTTTTTTCATATTCTTCTGTTGTTTTATTATTTCATTGAGTGTTCTCTTGAACACGTCAACGGGTACAATCGTTTCAACATCTTCCGTATCAGTGCGCTTATACCTGTAGAACCGTGCCATTACTGAGATTTTTTACTTATTCCAAGCACTTAAGATATGCTTCAATTGCGTTTTTCAGTCCTATATACAAGGCGTCACTTATCAAAGCATGCCCAATGCTGACTTCATCCGTCCATGGAATCATTTTGTGATAGAAAGAAAGATTCTGTAAACTTAGGTCATGCCCGGCATTAAGTCCGAGACCTAGCTCACGGGCAGCCACTGCAGCTTCAACAAAAGGCTTTATCGCTTCATCACGATCGGAAGCATAACCTGAAGCATAAGGCTCGGTGTAAAGTTCCACGCGGTCTGCTCCGCATTCCTTTGCCCCTTCTACCATTTCAGCCGACGCGTCTACAAAGATGCTTGTGCGTATGCCTGCTTCCTTAAACCGCCCTGTCACTTCCGTTAGGAACGTCTTGTTCTGAAGCGTGTCCCACCCATGATTACTGGTTAGTTGTGCATCCCCGTCTGGAACAAGCGTGACTTGCGTAGGTTTCACCTCAAGAACAAGGTCAATATACTTATCTATCGGATTCCCTTCTATATTGAATTCCGTTGTTATAAGCGGCTTTATCTCCCTAACATCACTGTATCTTATGTGTCGTTCGTCTGGACGCGGATGAACGGTAATGCCTTGCGCCCCGAATAGCTGACAGTCTGCAGCCACTCTCTCCACATCGGGATTGTTTCCGCCGCGGGCATTACGCAAGGTGGCAACTTTGTTGATGTTTACACTTAATTTAGTCATGTCAAATCAATTTGTTAATAACTCCATATATGCCATTTGGCAAAAATGCGTATATTTGCAGAAATTTTTTATTAGCGCAAAGTTACAAAAACATTTGCAATGGCCGAATAAATACGCTTCATAAAGATTAAAAACTCTTATATGTCGTTGAGGAAACTAAGATTTGCCATTTTCGGCAATATTTACCAAGTTAAGAAGTCTAACGGTATCAATATGATTCTGTCGTCGCTGCGAAGCAGAATGGCAGAGGTTTGGATGGAAAAGGAATACTACGACTTTCTATCCGTAGGCCACGGAATTGACGTCAACGGTATCAAAGTGTTTGAAGGAAACTGCCTCACTGCTGATTTCATCATTTCCATGGGCGGAGACGGCACGCTTCTACGCTCGGCATATAACGTGGGTAGTCAAGAGACACCAATCATCGGGATAAACATGGGACGCTTGGGGTTCCTTGCCACAGTAAGCATTGAAAATTTCGAAAGCTTGCTCAATAGTATCTACAACGAGAACTATATCGTTGACAACCTTGCCATGGTTGAAGCTGAAATAACATCACCTGAAGGCAATAAGATACATGAATGTGCCTTAAACGAAATTGCAGTACTGAAACAAGACAATGCATCTATGATCTCCATCCGCGCCTGCATCAATGGAGAATACGTAGTAACATACCATGCCGACGGGCTTATCGTCAGCACTCCAACAGGCTCTACGGCATATTCCCTGTCTAACGGCGGACCAATCATCGTACCACACACGGGAACTATGTGCATGACGCCCGTTGCACCGCATAGTCTTAACGTAAGGCCTATAGTTATGGCTGACACCGCCGTGATTACACTTCAGGTTGAAAGCCGAAGCCACAACTTTCTCGTTGCTGCCGACGGACGTTCGGCAAAGCTGGAAGAAAGCCAGACGCTGACGATACGCCGCTCGCCATACGACATACACATTGTGAAGCCAGCCGGAAGGACTTACTTTTCCACCCTGCGCGAAAAAATGATGTGGGGAATAGATACCCGTAGCCAAGGACGGCACGAATAGCCTTCTTCCGAGAAGTTAATGCCAAGTATCAGAAACGCAAGCCTGCCACGACAAGGACATAGCAAAAAGGATGAAACTCAATAGATTTTTCAACACACCAGAATACCATTACTCCGTTTGGGAAATACTCAAATGGTTGTGGAAAGCATGGCGCGGAAACCGACTTCAGGCTGCGATGAATGCCTCTATCGGATTACTTGACGTGGCTCTGAGCCTTATGGCCGTATGGGCCGTGCAACATGCTATAGATGTAGCATCCCACACCACAAGCGGTTCTTTGTATTTGGCCGTGGCTTTCATGGGAATACTGACGCTATGCAGCTTTGCCACAAGCATTATAAGCATCTGGGTAAGGAACATTTTGGGAATAAAGGCACAAAACCGCATGCAACAACGCATGCTGAGCCGTATTCTTCTTTCGGAATGGCACGGTAAAGAAAAGCGACACAGTGGCGATGTGCTGAACCGTCTTGAATCTGACGTAAGCAATGTAGTAACGTTTCTCACGGAAACTATTCCGAACACGCTCTCCGTGTTTACACTCTTCATCGGTTCCTTCTTCTATCTCTTTTCTATGGACACATTACTTGCTGTGACCATAGTTGCAATGCTGCCCATTTTCATCCTTACTAGCAGGTTCTACGTACGATATATGCGGAAATTCACCCGAAAGGTAAGGGATTGCGACAGTCTTGTGCAGAGTGTTTTGCAGGAAACGATACAACACCGCATGTTGATAAAGACACTTGAACGCGACCAAGCTATGGTTGACAAGCTTGAAGAGGTGCAAAGCGAACTGCGCCAAAACGTGATAAAACGCACAAAGTTCTCCCTTCTGTCAAATTTCATCCTGAATTTCGGATTTTCACTCGGCTATCTCATCGCATTCCTTTGGAGCGCATTAAGAATGTATAACGGAACGTTGTCGTTCGGTGGCATGACGGCATTCCTTCAGCTGGTATCCAAGATTCAAGGACCGGCGAGAAATCTTACAAAGGTCATTCCCGCATTCGTTTCCGTGTTCACTGCAGCCGAGCGACTTATGGAACTTGAAGAAACTCCCCTTGAAGTTCAAGGTAAGCCAATGAACCTTTCTGAGGGGAAAGCTATCCAGTTTTCAGGCTTGTCAAACACGGCTGATGACAACAATGACGCATTTGGCGTTGGAATAAGGCTGGAACATGTCAGCTACAGATACGACGACAGCGACACAGACACGCTGCACGACCTGTCGTTCGACTTCGAACCCAATACATGCACCGCAGTGCTTGGCGAAACAGGGGCAGGAAAAACAACACTCATACGCTTGATTCTTGCCCTCATGAAGCCGACAGAGGGGCGAGTGCTCATCTACAACAATGAAAAATGTGTGGAAGTAATGCCCGACACGCGTTGCAACATAATCTATGTTCCACAAGGTAACACGTTGCTTAGCGGCACAATACGCGACAATCTGCTCATGGGATGTCCGGATGCCTCTGAGGAAGAAATGAAAGGAGCGCTCCGAATGGCATGTGCCGACTTCGTAATGCAACTGCCCAACGGACTTTCAACCAACTGTGCCGAGGCGGGGGGCGGACTGAGCGAGGGGCAAGCCCAGCGCATTGCCATAGCACGCGCTCTGCTAAGAAAGGGAAGCGTAATGCTTTTCGACGAGGCTACAAGCGCACTTGACCCGGAAACAGAACGCATGTTGCTGAAGAACATATTGGAAGGCCACAGGCATACGGTAATCTTCATAACACATCGTCCCGCAATAGTTAAATATTGCGACAAAATACTCAAGATAACAAAAGAAAACATCTAAAAACAAACAACATGAAAATCAGAAAAGCAATACTTCTAGCTGCGATGATATTCATTGCAACGTTCACGGCAAATGCACAGTCTGCCGCAGAGGAAAATAAAGATCTGGACTCGCTTTATGCACAGAAACTTCTGAAAGCCGGAGTCGATGCTCCCGACTTTATCCTGCCCATGATAAACAATTACCGCATACAACTCTCGGAATTTCGCGGAAAATATGTCTTGCTTGACTTCTGGGCCTCATGGTGTCCCGATTGCCGCAAGGACATTCCGGCAGTAAAAGCCCTATACGAAAAATTCGGGGAGAAGGTAGTATTCATTGGAGTTTCATTTGATACGGACCACGACAAGTGGACAAAATGCGTTACGGACAACGGGATGAAATGGCGTCAGGTGAGCGAGATGAAACGCATGCGCGAGTCAGACGTGGCAAAACAGTTCGGCGTGCAGTGGATTCCCTCTATGACTCTCGTCGGACCTGACGGCAAAGTCGTCTTGTCAACCGTTGTAATGGAACGCATGGAAAAAGCATTAGAAAAAATAAAATAAAGGAAAACAGATAATGGCAGAATCGAATTTCGTTGATTACGTAAAAATTTATTGTCGCTCTGGCAAGGGCGGAAAAGGTTCAATGCACCTGCGCCATGTGAAATACCAGCCGAACGGAGGACCTGACGGCGGAGACGGCGGAAAGGGTGGAAGCATAATACTACGTGGAAACCACAACTACTGGACACTGCTCCACCTTAAATATCAACGCCACATCAAGGCGGAACACGGCGGAAACGGCGGGCGCGACAAATGTCACGGCACTGACGGCAAAGACGTTTATGTGGATGTGCCATGCGGAACTGTTGTATACGATGCCGAAACAGGAAAGTATATCTGCGATGTGATGCACGACGGACAAGAAGTCATGTTGCTAAAAGGCGGGCGCGGAGGACTAGGAAATTTCCAGTTCCGCTCTGCCACAAATCAAGCGCCGCGATATGCGCAACCTGGAGAGCCGATGCAGGAGATGACAATTATAATGGAGCTTAAACTTTTGGCCGATGTTGGCCTCGTGGGATTCCCAAATGCGGGAAAGAGCACACTGCTATCGGCTGTATCAAGCGCACGCCCCAAGATTGCCAACTACCCGTTCACAACACTTGAACCGTCGCTGGGCATCGTGGAATACCATGACAGGAAATCATTCGTCATGGCCGACATTCCGGGAATAATAGAAGGGGCTAGCGAAGGGAAAGGCCTCGGACTACGTTTCCTGCGCCACATTGAGCGCAACTCGCTGCTACTCTTCATGGTGCCGGGAGATACCGATGACATAAAGAAGGAATATGAGATACTGCTCAACGAGCTTACCAACTTCAACCCAGAGATGCTCGACAAGCACCGCGTACTGGCCGTAACGAAATGCGACCTGCTTGACGAGGAACTCATTGATATGCTCAAGGAAACATTGCCTTCCGATCTGCCTGTTGTGTTCATCTCATCAATTACCGGACAGGGAATAAATGAGCTGAAAGACATTTTGTGGAAAGAACTGAACAGCGAAAGCAACAAACTGACCGACATCATGGCGGAAGACACGCTCGTGCACCGCGACAAAGACCTAAGCACTCTGCCCGAAGAGCTACGCTCTGAAGGTGAAGACGAGATAACTTTTGTGGACGAGGAAGAGGTGGAAGACATTGAAGACATCGATGACTTTGAATACGAAGTGGAGGATACCAAAGAATGACCGCGCATCCTAAACTGACACTCTATGACATAGCACCCGGCATCACGGCGTTCAGCACCACTCGCCACGGAGGTTCAAGCAAAAGCAACTATGGGGAATTCAACATCAACCCATATTGCGGAGACAGTCTTGAAGATGTTTCAGCTAATCGCCATGCCCTTGCAGAAACGCTTGGCGTGGAAGAGGAGAACATCGTAATGCCGCACCAAACCCACGACACTGAAATAAGGATGATTGCCCCGGATTTCTTTTCACTTCCCGGGGACATCCGCAAGATGGTCTTGGAGGGTGTTGACGCAGTAATGACTAAAGAGGCAGGCATATGCATCGGAGTTTCCACTGCAGACTGCATGCCTATTCTCCTTTATGACCCTGAAAACCGCGCTATTTGTGCGGTGCATGCAGGATGGCGCGGAACGGTTGCCGGGATTATCATGAAAGCGATAATGGCAATGCACACGTCTTACGGCACAAAGCCTGCGGCATTGAAAGCAGTTATCGGTCCGGGAATATCACTCGAGGCTTTCGAAGTTGGCGACGAGGTGTATGCTGAATTTGAAAACGCCAAGTTCAACATGCCGTTGGTAAGCAAACGCATGCCACGCATTGACAACAAGACAGGAAATCCCTTGCGGACTTGCGACGGACTGCCTGAGTTAAGGTGGCATATTGACCTTGCCGAATGTAACCGCCAACTGATGCTATCGTGCGGAATGGCAGAAAACGCCATACAGAACTGCGGAATATGCACATACAACAACACTGAAGATTATTTCTCTGCACGGAGACTCGGACCACAATCGGGAAGAATCTTCACGGGAATAATGCTAAAAGAACAATAACCAATACAAAAATCCCAAGCCTTGCCTGCTTCTTCATATAAAGAGCCAAGCTGCTTGGGATTTTTCTTTCCCTGCGGATACGTTTATTCTTCACGCCTTCCGCAATATAATTTGTTTACAGACTTTCTATAACGCCACAGATATCACCGAAGATGCGGTCCAGTTCTCCCAAACCGTCAATATGATGGTGTATGCCTTCCTTCTCATACCATTCGATAAGAGGTGCCGTCTGGTTATGATAAACGTCAAGACGCTTCTTTATAGTCTCCTCGTTGTCATCAGAACGACCGCTTTCCTTACCGCGCTTAACGAGGCGTGTCATCAGTTCGTCCTCAGGCACATCAAGTTCAATCATGGCTGCGATCTTGTGTCCGCGCTCGTCAAGCATGCTTTTCAGCGCCTCTGCTTGAGGTATCGTACGTGGGAATCCGTCAAAGATAACACCCTCGTGCTCTTTTCCGAAAGCATCATAAACGCTAGCCAAAATATTGACCATAAGGTCATCTGGGATTAGTTGTCCTTTGTCTATAAAGGATTTTGCTGTCTTGCCAAGTTCTGTTTCGTTTTTGATTTCGTTGCGAAGCACATCTCCCGTAGAGATATGTCCCAGCCCGTATTTTTCGATCATCAAATCGCTCTGTGTACCCTTGCCAGAGCCGGGCGCACCGAAAATAACAATATTCTTCATTTGTTTTTGTTTGTAATTTGTTTCTTTCTATCCTTTCACATTGGCGTAAATCATAGCCGCCCGTGTTTCCTTATTCCTTCACCACATATATGTCGCGGAGGTTGCGTCCGAGTCCATCATAGTCAAGTCCGTAGCCCACAATGAAGTCATTTGGAATTTCCATGGCAACATATTCAATGTCAAGCTTGCGCTCCAAGTTCTCGGGCTTGAGCAACAAGGTGCAGATGTGTATTTCTGCGGGGTTGAATTCCTTAAGATATGCAATCATCTGTTCCATCGTAAGACCGGTATCAACAATGTCTTCAACAATGACAACGGTTCGTCCTTCTATATTTTCCTGCAGTCCGACAAGTTTTTTCACTTTGCCCGTAGACGATGTGCCCTCGTAAGACGACATCTTGACAAAGGAGATTTCGCTTTCAATCGAAAGCATGCGCATAAGGTCGGCGGCAAAGATGAACGAGCCATTGAGCACACCGAGCAACAATGGTCTTTTGCCTTTAAGGTCACTGCTAATGCGGTCGGCAACGGATTTTACGCGTTTCAAAATTTCTTCTTCCGGAATCAGTGTCTCAAAGGTTTTGTCCTTAATGTCTATTGTAGCCATAGTTGTGATTTGATTTTGCCCACAAAGTTAATACAATAATTCGTAAAAACGCACAAACCCCGCAAGTTATTAAAAAAACGCCGTGGGGTTAGGCATGAAAGCCCGCGGGCAAAAAAAAGAAAAGCCGCAAGGATTTGTTTCCATTGCGGCTTTTCTTTTTTCATATCGTTGTTAAAGTCACATTACTTCACGTAGCGGTCGTTCTGCTTTATCACGTCTGGGTTCTGAGTAACCACCTTTTCTGGTATCGGCAACAGGTAAATAGGATCTGTTACATGCTTTCCACAGTTGCGCATAACATCGGCTGCTGTGCCAAGACGCTGAAGGACGAACCAACGTTGGAACTCCATTCCGAGTTCAACCTGGTATTCATGCTGAAGAGCCAGCGTCACGGTGTTATACTCTGCAGGATAGCCTGCTGCACCATAATGGGGCAGTCCTACACGGTCGCGCACTTCATTCAAGTACTTCACGTCGCCCGTAGCCTCTGTAAGCATAAGCAATACATCAGCGTAGCGCAGGATCATGAAATTGTTGCGTGCCAATTCTCGCAAGCTATTCACAGGAGCTTCTGTGTCTCTCCACTTGATGCAGTAGCGTGTAGCCACATGTTCTCCCTTTGCAGTCTCGTAACCGTCAGCAATAGAGAGGTCACGACGAGGGTCATTTGCCTCATAAGCGTTCCACAAATCGTCGGAAACCTGGTTCATGCCCGCACCCCATGCTGTTATGGTACGGTTATCCAGCGGAGTGAACATAGCCCAATACTTACTGTAAGGCTGGCTGGAAGAAGTAGTTTCTGCGAACTGAAGTTCAAAAATAGACTCTGTTCCGTTCTTGTAGTTTAGGCTCCAAAGGTTAGCATAGTCGCTTTCCAGTGAGAACTTGCCATATTCTTTCTGCAGATATGTTGTGGCATTGGCCTTGTCGCCAAGGGTCAAGTAAACCTTTCCAAGCAGTACATTGGCTGCATCGCTTGTTGCTGCTCCTACGAAACGTTCGCCCGATTTTTCAGGAAGCACACTAGCTGCGTCCTTCAGGTCGGCAATAATCTGCTCGTATACCTCTGCCTTTGGTGTGCGTGCATAACCGTAAGACTCGCTAACGCTTACGGGTTTTGTTACGAGTGGCACGTCGCCCCATGCGCGAACCATATCGAAATAGTAGAGAGCGCGCAAGAATTTAGCCTCGGCAATATACTGTTCTACGCCCTGCACCCCTGCACCTTTTGAGATGATATTGTTGATTTTGAATATTGACGAATAGTATTTTTCCCAATATCCCTCAACGAGCGTGTTGGTTGTCACCATGTTCGTATGGTTGTCAAAGGCATTGTAGTCTGCCACAGAGCCGGCTGTATTTGTATTGTATACGTTGTCTGACATCAGCTCCCCATAGAGAGAGGGCAAGCCTTCCGGTCCCCAAATGTCGTAAAGTGTGGCATAGGCAGAAACGAGAGCCGTTTCCATGTCGCTCTTTGTCTTGTAGAATCCGTTTTCGTTGGCGTTTGATATTGGCGACAAGTCAAGGAAGTCGCTGCATCCCACTGTTGAGAATGCCAGCACAGCGGCTATGAAATATGATAGTTTTTTCATCTTGTTCTGTATTTTAAACGTTGTTGTTTATCATTGAAAACATTGTCTTTTATATCCCGATTCTAGAACCCTACGTTGATTCCGAAGGTACAGGTAAATGGATTAGGATAAGCTCCGTAGTCGTAGCCCACGCGGTAGCCTGTCTGGAAGGTAGAACCTTCGGGGTCGTAGTTGGAGTAATCTGAGAAGACGTAAACGTTTTCCATGTTTACATAAAGCTTAAGTGATGTCATACCCAAATGTTTCACCACGCTCTTCGGGAAGTTGTAACCAAGACGTATGTTCTTGATACGAACGAACGAACCGTCTTCAACCCACATTGAGGAAGAACTTGCTTCGATTGTGTTAGGTGATGTACGTGGTTTCGGGGTCATTCCGTCGCCTGGTTCAGCATCGCTTACCCAGAAGTTGCTGCGACTTGCATAGAGGTTGCGCGCTCCGTTGTAGAAACCGAGGAAGCGAGCGTTTTGGTTCATTATCTCATTTCCGTGAGTTCCTGTGAGCATGAACGAGAGTTCTATTCCCTTGTAAGAGAAATTATTGGTCAAGCCCCATGTAAAGTCTGGCTGATAGTTACCGAGGATTGTGCGGTCTTTTGCATCAATCGTTCCGTTTCCGTCAACATCAAGCACCTTCGGGTCTCCAGGCTCAGCGCCGCTGTATTTTGCAACGGTAGGATCGTTGATTTCCGCTGTGCTGTAAACACCGATAACTTTGTATCCGTAATAGTTACCCACGGGCTGTCCCACCTCTGTGCGGGAAATTGCCGAGTTAGTGTTCACCTCGATAGGAGCATTGTTGTTGCCAAGCTTAAGCACCTTGTTGCGGTTTGCAGAAATATTGAAGTCGGTTGTCCACATAAAGTCCTTGTTGCGGATGTTAACCGAGTTGATATTCAATTCGAAACCAAGGTTACGCACCGAACCAATGTTCATCTGCGATTCTGTAAAGCCGGTGAGTACAGGAACAGGAACCTTGAGAAGCATATCGGTTGTCTTTGAATAGTAGTAGTCGAAGCCGATATTCAAGCGACTGCCAAAGAGATTTGCATCAAGACCGAAGTCATACTGCCCCGTTTTCTCCCACTTAAGGTCTTTTGAAGGCAGAGTGCTGACATAGAGTCCGTTGGTTAGTTTACCAGAAACGGCATACTGTGATGTTGAAAGCAGACCGATTGAAGCATAATCGTCAATCTGGTTGTTACCAGTGACACCATAGCTTGCACGAATCTTCAAGTTGTCGAGCCAGCTGCGAGTAGACTTCATGAAGTTTTCCTCAGAGATACGCCATGCAGCAGACACTGATGGGAAGTAACCCCAGCGGTTGTTGGAACCGAAACGAGAGCAACCGTCGGCACGTACAGAAGCACTTGCCAGATATTTTCCTTTATATGCGTATGTAGCACGTACGAGATATGAGATGAGCGCCCATTCTGATTTGATTGTTGAGCCTTTCTGCGTTGTACTTGCATTCAGCGTGTGAACCATATCATTGGGGAAGCCTGTACCAGTCATTGTTGAGAATGACGTTACCTGATCCTGCATTGAATAGCCAAGAAGGGCAGTAATGCTATGGTCTTCGTTGATAGTCTTGATATAGTTTAGGGTGTTTTCCCAAATCCAGTTGTCAACACGACGAGTTGCAAACGTACCTGTTGCATTTACCCAACCTGAGTATCCCCACTTCTGTCCTTCGTTCCAGTAATATTCGTTGTGCGCATCTGATGTGTTCAAGCCTGCCTGTGTCTTGAATGTCAAGCCATCAATGATCTTGTACTCTGCGAATGCTGATGCAAGGGCTGTGGTTGTCTTTGTTTTCTTTGATGCCTCTTTGGTAAGAGAGTACGGATGCCAAAGCTGGAAGCCGTATTTAACAAATGTGTTCCATATAGAAGATGGGTCCTTGAAGCCGAGAGAGCCTGTCTCAACATAGAGCGGGAATATTGGATCGCTCTGGCATGCAAGGCTGACAACGTCGGATTTACCTGCAAGACCTTGAGGAGAATCTGATGTGCGCGTAAGATTCATCTTAACACCAACACTCAAACGGTTGTTTATCTTGTGGTTTATGTTTGAACGCGCTGACAAACGGTTATAGTCGTTGGTTATAACCACCCCTTTTTGGTTAAGATATCCAAGAGAAACCATGAACTGTGTCTTTTCGCTACCGCCCGAAACAGATGCCTGCACGTTGTGGCTGATACCTGTACGGTAGAGTACGTCTTGCCAATCTGTACCGTTGCCTATACGCTCCAGCCATTCAGGATCAGAAAATTCCGTTGGAACAACATAAGATGCGGGCTTACTGTTACGATTGAGCGATGGGTTCTTTGCGTAGTCCGTAGCCCACTGGTTCTCGCGAGCTGCTGTTTCATATCTCATCCACTGCTTTGCATCCATCATGTCTATCTTGCGGTTAACATGAGATATGCCGAGTTCGTATGAAACGTCCACCTTGGTACGGCCAGCTTTACCTTGTTTTGTAGTGATAAGCACAACGCCATTGGCACCACGCGAACCATAAATAGCTGCCGACGCCGCATCTTTCAGCACCTCAATAGACTCGATGTCATTGGGATTTATGTCGTTCATCGGGTTATGGTTTGAGTATTGCAGGCTACCGCCGTTGGCTCCACTTCCAGAGTTTGTGTCATCCTCGAGAGGTACGCCGTCGATAACATACAAAGGCGTTGTTCCTGCGTTGATAGAGGTAGCACCACGCACTTTGATTGTAGGAGCCATACCTGGAGCACCCTGCGACTGAGTGATCTGAACGCCAGAGACCTGACCTGCCATTGACTGCAACGCATTACCGAAAGAACGCTCTTTAAGCTTGTCTGCTCCGATAGCACTGACAGCACCCGTAAGGTCGCGCTTCTTTACCGTACCGTAACCAACGGCAACGACTTCGTCAAGCATTTCCGTATCCTCGCTGAGAGTGATGTTCAGCGGACGGCCATTAACCTTGGCTGTGCGGGATTTGTAACCCACATAAGTGATTTCAAGAGTAGCATTGTCGTCGGTTGTGAACGAGAAATTACCATCGATATCGGTTATCACGCCATTTGTAGTTCCTTTAACTACAACACTTGCACCAATAATCGGCTGTCCGTTAGCATCTACCACCTTTCCCGTGACCTTCTGCTGTGCATTTGCAAACGCTGAAATTCCGATGAAACAGCACAAAAGGCACAGTTTCATCAAGAAACTATTACTCCACCCACTCAAGGTGGCCAAGTTCTTCTCTTTCTTCATAGACTAACAGTTGTTTTGTTATTAGATTCATTAATGTATTATACTCATGTATATTGACTACGCCATTTATTCTTTCTTTTCACGGCATTCTATCTATTTAGGCACTCTGGCAGATAAAAATCCACGACCTTTTCTTAAGTTTGAAATATTTGCCTTTTCTTATTTTTAGATTTAAGGTTTGTGCTCTATATTATAGGTTCGTATGCAGATTTCATACCTTTATACACACGGTCAGTAGTTTCCTTCAGATGCAATTCAAGCGGTAATAGATTATCTTTTTGCAAAAGTAAACATTTTTTTGAAATATAAAAAAATACTTAATCCATAGAACTAGGAATAGAGAATAGGCTTATTTAATTTGGAATCAATGGGTTATATCATGGCAACTAGCAACAAGAGCGACATCGTTTATCATTTTTTATAGGTTAAATCTCAAAATACAAACAAAAAAGCGGCATACATTACTCCCCTCAAGGGGGTAGAATGTATGCCGAATATACAGTAAAAACAAGTTTTTATCTTACGAGTATCTTTCGTGCAGTCTCACAGTCTGTCATGATATTCAAGCCTTTTACCGGTTTTTCCAAACGCTGACCGTCTGCTCTATATATTGCTGTTGGCAAGAAACCTTCATCTGCATACTTTGCATCTATACCGTCTGTTGAATCCGTCACTGCCTTTCCTGCTTCGCTCAAGCCGCCATATTCGTTGGCTGCCTGTATGAAATATTCTGCACCTTCAGCATAGTCACATGATGTTGCTGTGGTGAAACCTTCAACTTGGCCGTTCTTGGTTATAACATAGCAGATGGCATAAGGCACTGCATCCCATGTTATTTTACCGGCTTTTATCTTAGGTTGTGGCTTTTCGCAAGCCTCACAAAGCAACTCAGGCTGCCAATTGTCATCGCCAGACATAACGTTCTTAACAGTGTACTGTGCCGCTTCCTCATCTGTAAGATAATTTTTTGCCGTACCGTAAGTGCGTTCACCAGTAGTTTTGTCTTCAATATAATATGTGTCGCGGCGGTGAGAGAGGTCTACGGGATTGCCGTTAATGTCAACAGTGTTATAGTCTGCCCAAATATCTGGCAGTCCTCCCATTGTTTCATACCAGCCTGTCGCCGGTATTGTCACTTCTGCCTTAGTGTTTATGAACACAGTCTTCGGATAATTGTGCCAAGGTCTGCCCAACCACACAGAAGTTTTGGTGGGATCGCCGGGGGCTGTTATCACGTTGTTCATAAAGACATATCCCCATTTTGTATCCTTTGGATGACTTGGGGCAACGATGTATCCGCCGTCGGTACGCACAATATTTATCGTATCCCCGTCAAAATAGACATTACCACTGTTATAAATAAAATCAACAGCGCCTTCAATGAACGAGTTCTTCACATAGTGACGATAATTTGCTTTGCTAGTTGTTATCCAAGTATCCTGATAACTATACATTCCAACTTTGTTGAAAGCGATACGGTCGCCCTCTGTATTCAAAGCAAGAGCCTGAGGTCCTGCCTTCTTTTCATAGCCGTAAGAATTGACAAAGCTTACACCTTCAAAGAAGAGATTGTTTGAATGTGCCACAAATGTTGCTCCTGTACTGACAGGCAACGCATTGTCACCACCACAAAGCTTGTTGTCACTAATAAACACCTTGTCGCGTCCCTGACCAATAAAATACAGATATGGTTTTGTTGCCGGCAGGTCTACATGCTCTTTATATGTGCCTTCCTTTATAAAGATGAGCCAAGGCTTCACGCGGTTTGTCGGAGCTGCATCTATTGCCGCCTGCACTGTAGTATAATCTCCCGTACCGTCTTGTGCAACAACAGCATCATAAACACGTGAGTCTGGCTGTTTACGTTCCATTGTTGTGAAATTAACTGTTGTACCGCCGAAAGCGTTCCCGCTTCTGTCTAGAATTGCACCTGCAGGCAGACTGAACGTATATTTTGTTGAGTATTTCAGACCGCTATACTGATAGACTACTGTCTTTCCACTCACCGTCGGCAATAATGTTTCGCCGTTGAGCGTAGCCGATGACCCCTCGTCTGCGACAACCTTTTCGTTGAAAGTCAATATCACAGAGCCTGTAGAAGAAGCCCCCGTTCCGTTATCCTCTGGTATCGAAGAAAGGAGTATCGGAGCATCTTTGTCGTCCGCTGCATTTTTGTCGGCAAGCACGAATATTTCTGCTACGGCCAAGCCATCATAATCACTTGTCACGCCAATGAGCGAAGAAGTGTAGTCTGGCATGAAACGTATGCGCAAGAGTTTCTGCCCATTCGCTTCTTCTGGGAGTGAAAATTCTTGTGAATCCCAAGCCCTAGCAGGCAGATTAAACGTCCCGAATGATGTATAATTTATTCCATCTACGGAATATTCTGCATTGATTACGCTATAGGCATTGTAATCATCGCCCACTGCTGCCGAGAGCTTAAGATTAGAATATCCTATTGAGGAGAAGCTGATTTCAAAATAATATTTATCGGTAAGGTTTTTCCACACGCGGGCTGCATATTTCCCGTTCTGCCCTCCTTTAGCCGCACCACAGGCGAGCCAACTGGTAGTCTTGCCTTCCGCATTGTGAAGAGAGAGAAGACCCGCATTGTCACTCTCTGCCTTATAATCTGCAGCGCGCTCCTGCGAAGGATTTTCATCGTAGAGATCCCATCCTACGATATAGTCTGAAGAAGAGAACGTTGCGGTCAAATTCTTTTCGCCGTCCATATTCACCTCACGTTCCATCTGAGTCGTATTGTCTTCCCAGTTTGTAAAAGTAAGAATACGGTTGTTTAACGCAGTCAGTTTAACGTCAGTCCCTTCCTCATAATAGTGGGTTCCGTCTACGATGTTGCCATCTGGCGAAAACTGCACAAGGTTTGCATTTGCTCCGCCCTCAAGTTTTAGATTGAGTGCATATACGTTGTTCTTTGTATATGTCGCAGTCAGAGATGTGTTAGCATTGATTTCAAAGGCATAAGGGTTAAGAGTTGAAACTGTTGTCCCTGCATCATCTACCCAAGCCTGGAAGTGATAGCCAAAGTTTTCTGTCGTGCTCACAGTTACTTGTGTACCCTCGTCAAACTGCGTCCCTGCAGGGTTTACGTTTAACGTGCCTGCCTCAGGATCTGCTTGTGTAACCGAAAGAGTATAAACTGGCACTGAAATGGGGGTACCATTAACGTCGGTTGTTATCGTAATTCCGCCAAGTCCCAAATCCTTGTTTGCGGCAAGGTTATAGATAAAGAATACTATTTCTACCTTGTCGTCGACTGTTCCAAGTGCCGAAAGGTCACATTCCTGTGATGTAACGCTGTTACGATCAGGATTAAAGCCTTTGAGAAGCTGCACGTTCTTGTCTCCACAAATGGCATAAACGTCGAGTGTTCCGCCACTAGTGCCAAACTTTTGCGAATTAAAGGCAAGTTTTGAAGGTGTCAGCTTAATACCTTTCTTGGGATTCACAGAGAAAGTAACCTTACAGTTCTCATCTGCCGCATTATTTATCTTTTCCGTAGGACGCATCTTGGAGAGTTTGTTCTGCACTCCATTGAAACCGATTTTCTCCCCCAAGGAGAAACTTGTGGTAGAAATAGCTTCTGGTACGGACACCGTTGCGGTTGTAGTGTTGTCTAAGCCGCTGTCAAACGGCCATGAAATGGTAGCCCCTGTAACATTCAGTTCATCTGCTGCATTTACAGAGGAGACACATAGCCATGCAAACATACATACAACCAATGTCAAAATTGATTCCTTGTTTTTCATTACTATCTATTTTTAGGTTTTTAGCTTTCCTTATAACGCGTTTTAACGGATTTTCCGCCAAGTCGCGCTACCCTATATTTAGAAGAAAGGGAGTCCGCCGCATCTACACCAACCTTTTGACTGTTGGGAAGCCGTACGGACTCCACCGCTTTCTGAGGATATTTCTTTTATTTGTAAGGATTTGAAAAAAGACTAATCTTCCAACTAAGATTAACGCTTCATTACTTTAATGGCCTTGCCGTTCTCCACAATGATGTTAAGCCCATCGTGAAGAGTTGTCTGCCGCATTCCACATATATTATAATAGGTGGTAGGACATGCTTCCGAAGAGGTTATGGTTTTCACCCCTGTGGTATTGTCTGTAGCCACTCCATGCACTGTCACATCACTCACGCAAAGAGTTTTTCCAGTTGCAGCCCCATTATACCAAGGATATATTCTTATGCGCAACGTTTCTCCCTCCTCTACTGTGAGAACAGGCTGTGCGCTTACTGCCATCATGTTGTTTGCAACCATACTTGAAGAGAAATCCGCAATGTTCACCGCATTGGCAAAGTCAGCTTCTTTTGAGTAATATATTTTGCAACGCATGCCATTGCCTCCACAGCCACATACAAACATTCCTATCGAGTCTACATTCAATGTAGTTCCCTTTGCCGGTTCAACAGCAAACTCTATCCAACGTGTAGAAACCTCGTCAATCTCACCTGCGGGCCACTTTTCTCCGGCAATAACATTGCGCTGCACCTTTCGGTCGGCCGTGAATCCTGTATAGTCTGGCCATGTGGTATTGGCATTGGGATTAGAATATTTTTGCAGAACCATCTCGCTATAGCTCTCGCCAACAGGGTTTATTGGTCCGGTAACCGTGCATTGGTCATCTTTTTCCAAACGCCAATAAGCAATAGCCGTTGCGCCATCGGCAAGCTTCACGCACTCGCCCGTTACGGGAACGCTTAGCGTTTTGTCGCCACACGAAATGGTTACAGATTCATCCACAACACCCGTCTGTTGAAATTCATAACGCACCTGCACTGTACCTATAACGTTTCCTTCTTTATACTCTAGTGAAGCTTGCTGACTGAAAGCCGTTCCGTCTACCGAAACCATTAGTCCTTTGCTTACAGATATATTCACTGTGCCCACGGAAGGTGTAAGATCGAAGCCGGAAATCTGCAGTTCACGCATTGTTGTCTGCCCCTTATAAGCCTTGCCTAAGTCTATTGCAGTAGGACTTACGCTGAGTTCACTCGTAAGATTGATGTATTCCGTTAGTATTCCCGCTTTCTGCATGAGTTGGGCAGCCAGGCGTGCAATGAGCGTTGCCCCCATCGCCGACGTATGAGTTGAGCCGTTTCCGTCGAAAAGCAGTTCGTTTGCCTTGGCATCACCATAACTTTCATATAGTTCTTTCGTTGCTGTAGTTAGGTCAAGATATGGCACTCCTTGCTCTTCTGCCACAAGTTTCATCTGATAGGGATAGTCCATTGAATGATTATCTTCTGAAACTTTCTGTCCTTTTTTGTATGTTCCGTCTACAAGTATGTCAAAGCTGTCGCCAAGGTCGTGCCTTCCGTTTCGACGTATGGTAGAACCTGTGAAATACTTACGGCAGATTGCTCCCATAAGTATTGGTGTAGCACCAAGAGCACGCGTTTCGCTTATATATTTTCGGAGATATGCTTTGTATGTTCCCGAAGGTGTTGTTCCACGATAATCCAAAGATGCGGCAGTAGTAGCGTCCCCATTGGCAGTATAATACGCCTTTAGGGAATCACCATCACAACCATTGTTCTTCTCATCGTTGTGGGCAAAAGAGATTATAACATAGTCGCCTGGTTCAATCTGCTTCTTGACTGATTGCCAATATGCGCTTTCCTCATAGAAGCTTTTGCTGCTGGCACCACTCTTAGCCCGGTTGTTTACCGTAATGTCGCCCTTAAAAAATTGTTGGAACATCTGCCCCCACCCTCTTGTCACCGTGGTGCTTTCACTATACGTAGCCATCGTTGAATCACCGATAGTGTGTATCTTGCGCGCATCCGCAAAGAATGTTGCGCACGCAGCCAAGGTCGTAGCTGCAATAAATCGTAGGTTCATTTTTTTAGATTGTTAGTTAATAGGTTAGTATTCTTGCCGTTCTCGGTTTTTACGGTTGCAAAATTAGGCAGATAATACCAGCAGAAGGGTATAAAAACGCGTCAAATGGGGTGTCTTTTTTGAGCAAATCTACTTAAAAGCATTATTTCCCACATATTTACTAAGGGGCTTACGACAATAAAAACTACTGTTTGCACGTTATAATAATAAACAAGATACGTCAAGGAACGCTCAATGCTAAAACGAACCATACCACAATGAGAAACTTTATACGCAAAACTATCATTGCTCTTGCACTTATTATCCTTTCCCTCCAAGCTAGAGCACAATACGATTTCATTCGCCCGGTAAAAGATTCCATTCCCGGAGGTTACGATTTCTGGGTATATACCCCTACGGAATACTACTATACGCTTGAAGAAACTCCCGTAATAATATTTCTTCACGGACAGAGTCTTTGCGGAAGAAACTTGAACCGTGTAAGACGCTACGGCCCACTTGACGCAATAGTAAAGGGACGCCAAGTGGACGCCTTGGTTGTTGTGCCGCAAAATCCGGGAGGAGCATGGAGTCCCAAGAAGATTAACGATGTACTTGAGTGGACAAAACGTAACTACAAATGCGATTCTACTCGCGTCTACGTGATGGGAATGAGCCTTGGAGGTTACGGCACACTTGACTTTGCCGCAACATATCCCGACAAGGTTGCCGCTGCCCTTGCCATGTGCGGTGGATGCTCAGTAAAAGACCGCACGCCGCTCGGAAAATTGCCGTTATGGATTATACACGGAACGGCGGATAGAGCCGTGCCAATAAGCATGTCTAAATCCGTTGTAAACGACCTTGAGGAAACAGGCAACGCATCACGCCTAAGATACACTTGGCTTCAAGGGGGCAACCATGGCACGCCAGCACGATTTTTCTACATGAGAAAAACGTACGACTGGCTCTTTTCACATTCAACACTTGACCCTGGACGACCTGTCGAGCGGGAGATAACACTCGACATGGAGGACATTCCGTCAGCCTACCGCGATATGGACTTCAAAAACGCAGACCCGGAAACAGTTTATGAAACGACAATAAAATAAGGTTATGTGGCTTTGTATTCCGAGGGGCTCTTCCCTACAGATGCCTTGAAGCAGCGACTAAAGTATTTGGGATCGGAGAAACCGCAGCTATATGCCACTTCACTCACAGACATTTGCGTTGTAGACAACAACCGACAGGCATGCTTTATACGTGCCTCACGCAGAAAATCAAGAGGTGTAACTCCCAGTATCTGTTTCATCTTGCGTTGCAAACCAGAACGACTAACTGCTGCCGCTTCTGCCATGTCGCCCACTCCGATGCCTGCATCTGAGATATGCTCTTCCACAAAGAGCGAGACCTTGCGCATAAGTGCATCATCTTCCCCATTCAAATGAGTGGCAGCAGTTTGTGTCTCCACTACTGTTTTTTCACCTTTGTCGGAATTTGTTCCTAGGAGTGCCAGATATGCCTCAAGAGCCTCGCGGCGCTGGCGACGGATTCGCCGTATATATGCCGCTGTATATAGAAGTCCACCCGATACAACGAGGAGAATAATAACAAGAAGCACACGGGCTGTAGTCGTTTCTGAGAACATCGGAGTAACGACAATTGTCAGCTTCCGCCCATTTTCCACCCATACTCCATCTGCATTAGTTGAGCGAATATGCAAGGTATATGTACCTGGAGCCATGTCAAGAAGAGTGACTGAATGGTCATGACCTACATTGTTCCATACACTATCACTTCCACTTTTTCCTTCAAGCCGGAAGGCATAACGCAAATCTGCGTCAGGAGAATAGTCTAGAGCAGCGAACATAAGCGTCATACTACGCTGCCTCTTGCCAAGAACAAGCGTATCAAGAGCGTTAACCGGCAAGTCACTGTGCTCACCCTGAATACTCAAACCCGTAAAGGCAATATCGGGAACGAAGGCACTCTTGCGCAGTTTCTCTCCATTAACACAGAGCATTCCGTCTTGAAGTCCTAACAACCACCTACCATCCGGCAGCCTTTTCGGTAAAGCTTCAGAGAAACGACATTCCGATTGGAAGAAACTACGCCCGAAAGGAACACATAAACCATTGTCAGGGTTGAGCAATACGAACTGGTTACTGCTCACTACCATAAGTTGACTCTTGTCGAAAGGTACGACAGAAAGCGCCACATCTGTCGGCATTCCACTGTCTTTGCCGTAATGACGGAACGAGAGTTTGGAAGCAAGTAGGTTTGCATTTTCTATTCGGTTCACTCCTCCACTCTCAGTACTTATATATATGCGATGATAGAAGTCCTCACATATATTCATCGTTGCGCTGCAACTCAACGCATCTGCGCGCCCTTTCTCGCGCGAATGTAGACGGAAGGACATCGTTCCAAAATCGTTTCCTGATGTCAAGCGTGCCACTAACAGGCCCTCTGTTGTGGCAGCCAACAGTATGTTGTCTTGAGTTATATGAAGCATCCTCACCTTTTGAGCCTTAACTTTGGGATATCCAATAAACCCGTTTTGGGGATTGACAACTGCAGGATGCGGAGCATTAGGGTTTACGACACAGCTTATGCCCCCACCGAGGGTTGCCAGCCAAAGACGCCCCCATCTGTCTTCCTTAATGTCGTAGATTCCATTGTTGTCCATCCCTGGGATTTTATCCATCTTATATCCATTTCCACCCGGCAATTCCTTAAGGCGAAAGAGTCCGCCTGGCTTGCATCCAAGCCATATCGTGCCGCCATTACTTTTGTAAATGGCATATACGGAGTGTCCGAATGTTGTCTTTCCCGTTGACAATGTACCGTTTGGAGATAAATAGCCCACAACTCTTCCGTCAATACCATACACCATTACCATCTTGTTTTCCTTTGAAGCCGTCCAGCAACGTCCGCGGCCATCAAAAGCAATTGCCTTGAGTTCTGCTCCGTCATTGTGCATTATCCGCACATTCTGAGGGGGAAATGTTAGTTTATAAACCGAATAAGTAGACACAACCCAAAGTTGTCCCTGTCTGTCTGGCAAGCAGAGATGCACATCTTCCATCTTTGGCAGAACATCATATGGTCTTTCTGCTTCTCCTGCCATTTTGTATGTAAGCGTTCCGTCATGATAAACAGTCCAAATCGTGCCTTGTGCATCTGTATATACATAAGGTTTCCCTTCTTTAACGGAAGTTGCATGACGCAAGTTCTGTTTCAGGGCAGCAGGTTCAAAGCGGTACGTTTTCAAGTTGAAGCGGAAAATGTCTTCATCTACTCGGCATCCTATATTTCCATCGCCAATAAGCCAGATGTTTCTTATACGGTCTGTGGATATATCCCCACCGTCTCCCACACGCCCCTTGAAAGTTTGAAAACCGTAACCGTCAAAACGGCACAACCCGTTCCACGTGGAAAACCACATCATGCCTTGCCGGTCTTGCAACATCTGCGTAACATGCCATTGGGCAAGACCATCGTTTTCATCGTAACGTTGCACGCGGCATAGCGGAACTGCGTCTGCGAGAGTACGCAACACAAGGAAAAGAATCAGGAAGAACAGTTTTTGCATATTCACAATATTAGAATAAAGACCACGAAAAAGCGGCTTTGCTCTGCGAAAATAGGCATTTTATGTTACCCTCGCAAACAAAGCCGCTAGTTATTTGCTTTTAAACGTTGTTCGTCAAAGCGCAATTTTCTTTCCGTTTACCACATATATTCCCGATGGCAGGCCGTCAACCGATGAACCCACATAGCGCCCGTCAATGGTATAAACGCGCAAGGTCTTGTTGTTATGGTCAGCCTCAACATCATGTATTCCGTTGACTTCTGATTTTGCGACACTTATACAATCGGTACGCAGACGCATCTTATCATCAGTATAGAACTCAAGACGGAGTTCATCGCCAGGGCATAGCGAAACGGCGGTAGACTTATGGTCTATCATATTGCTGCCATCGCTCTGCGAAAGCCACGTGTCTTTCTTCTCTTCGTTCACGTAGAGAGTGAAAGAACCTTTGTATTTAGTCTTTGACTGCCAATCGAAATAAGTCGTTGTTATGTCGTAGTCGCCTTCATCTCCACTCCAAACAAGACTCATGCTTCCCGGACCAGCCTCTCCCACAACGGCATAGTCACCTGAATAGGAGCGGTATTCAGAACCTTTCTCTAGGTAAGCATATCCGTTACGCACTGATTTCTCCATTTCTGTCTTGCCAAGAGCGAAGGGCGTTTTATCGGAAACAAAGGTCCATACATCACCCGTTGTCACTGTTCCGTCTGCCGCAATAGCATCAACACGCCAAGAATATTGCTCACCATATTTAAGCGAAGCGGGAGTGATTTCTGTAGATGTAGTCTCGCCAATCAGATTGTCTTCACCTACGGATGCGCCTTCGGCAAGATATACCTTGTAGGATTGTGCCTCAAGTGCCGGACGCCATTGCAAGCGAGCGGGCGTAAGTGGACTTTTGTCGCGTAGGGCTTCACGCAGTTTTGCATGTTGTTCACCATCGTATGGCGTAGGAGTGTTCGCGTTATTGGCTGCCGTGGTGAAATGGAACACGCTGCTGGTGTATGTCTTGTCAGAGGTGCTCACTACCGCATACCATGCATATTTGGTTGATGGCTTAAGGACTGTGGTTGCATTATCATATGCTACAAAGTTTGAAGCCGAGGAGTTTTCTTCTGCAATATAATAGTCATACTTCACAGCACCGCTAATAGCACCGCACTGAAGCTTCATGTCTTGTGTAACACCTATTGCTTCATTGCCAGGGAAAGGTATGAGGTCGTGTTCAAGATCATCGGCAAGTCCGATTAAAGACGACAGAGTTTCCATATCAGCAGCTGCATCCAAAGAGTTGGAATATCCGTAGTATCGTTCTATATCGAAACCTACTCCCGTATCTTTTGTGTTGCCGCTCACGCTCTGAAACTTGTTGCCACGACTCAACACATCGGCATAGTTTGCTTCATAAGAGTTAGATGTGTACATCTGATTAAACGGGGTATTGGTGTTGCTAAACAGAGTATTCTCAACCACCACCTTTGCCTGGGTATGATATCCCACGCAATAACTGCTGTTCTTCGTATAGTAATTGTTGAAAACATGCCCCAATCCATAGCCAAAACGCGGATTGCGCTGAGTGGTATTGTCGAACCAACAATGGTGATAAGTGGCACGTTCACGCCCATTATCTTCAAAATGATTTGTACCAGAATTGCAGATTGAAACTTTATCGTGGTTGCTAAACTTTGTCCACGAAACGCTCAGATAACTTGAACCCACGGTAAAATCCAAGAGCCCGTCAGCAGAGCTTGACAAGTCGCAGTGGTCTACCCACACATGGTGAGTATTGCGAAAGGCAAGAGCATCTGGGTTACAGTTTGTTATCTTCAGGTTTCGCAGGATAATGTTTTTCTGTCCGTTGGCATCAAAGCCAAGCTTATTGAGAGTAACTCCGCTGCCTGCTCCTATTATCGTCTTGTTGCTTCCCAACGATATATAGTCTTTTACTCCCGCAGCTCCTTCACCTATGTTCCCTTTTCCTGTGATGTCGTTCTCTACTATTATTATATAAGGTGTAGAGCCGGCAGCATATTGTGCCAGTTGTTCCCGGGTTGTTACGCGAACCACTTCGCCTTGTGCTCCGCCAGTAGTTCCGTTCGTTCTAAGATCGGCATAGTTGGCAAAGCCTACCAGTCCGCACCTGTTATCGTTAACTTGCGCCGTCGCACCCAATAGGCCAAAGGCCATAAAAAAAGCCGCTAAAGTTGTAATTCGTTTCATCGTTTGTATGTTATCAGATTTTAGGTGTAAAATTACCGATAAATACCCTTTCTACAAAGCTTGTTCATTCACTTTGTACTATAATCAACAACAAACGACAAAAAATCCACATTGCATGCAATGTGGCAAAAGTGGAGACGCTGCTAATTCACTTCTTCATAATCCACGTATTCACCCTCTTCCTGCGTAAAAATTTTTCTGTTTATCTCGTCTTCCGTACGGCGGTCTTCTATAACATCACCCGATGGAGTGGTACGCCCCGAACGGGCACTACCGTTACGGTTGCCTGATTGGGTGTCTGTCCCTCTGCCATAAGTATTGCCATAGTGGCTGTTCTGACCGTTAAAGTCACGGAAAAAATTCGCAGCATCGTGAACTTTGCGGTACATCCCGTACACACGAATCCCTACCTTTATTAGATAATATAGGAAAATGCCAAGTAGAATAAGTGACAAATATGCCATAATTATTTTCTGCTAATGGTTATAATACCTGTATCTGAAATATTTGCCCAACCTGTAGGCGTTCATATAATCAAGAGCAAATTTAATGCCATTAGGCTTTAGCACTGCCATCTGGCGTTTTCCGCTTTGTCGCTAGATTGACATAGACGGACAAAATGACATACCATGCTATTATTATTGCGAATGCCGAGAGGTGGAAGAAGTAAAGCAGCGGAATGCAAGAAAGAACGAAAATGTATTTCACCTCGTTTCCTTTCCATCCCCAATGCTTGAACTTCAGTGCAAACATCGGCAACTCAGCCACAAGCAGCCAACAACTAAGCAGTATCAATGCCATAACGAAAAGGATATTCATCGGAGAAGCCTCAAGAATATCTTTTCCTCCTACTATCAACGCCCCCCAAAAAAGAGCATTTGCTGGGGTTGGCAAGCCTATGAAAGAAGTGGTCTGGCGGGTATCAAGATTGAACTTTGCCAATCGCAGAGCTGAAAATGCTGCCATGACATAAGCAAAGAACGGGAGTATGTCGCGCAATGGCTCTAGCGAAGCAGGATAATCCATAACTCCCATTTGCGTAAACACCATAGTGGCAGGTGCAACGCCGAATGTTACGTCGTCGGCAAGCGAATCAAGCTCTTTGCCTATAGGCGAGGAAACACCAAGCAACCGGGCGCTCATCCCGTCGAAGAAATCAAACACGGCACCTATTATAATCCACAACAAAGCCGTTTCGGGGCAAGAACAGAATGCAAAGACCGTTGCCACGCAACCCGAAACAAGGTTACAACATGTTATCGTATTAGGGATATTTCTTGTGATAAAATTTGCCATAGTTTATGTCTTTATATGATTGTATAGAAAAACCATAGAGTTATGATGCGTTTGCCCGTGGGCTTAGAGTCATAAGTCTATGGTTTACGTTTCATTTCCCGTGGGGTTTTCATTTAAGCCTTGCGATGACTGTTTTGTCGCCGGTTGTCGCCTGCCCCATCTTTACGCACACTTCTGTGCCCAAAGGCAAGAAGACATCAACCCTGGAGCCGAACTTTATGAACCCCATGTGCTCGTCAATGTAGCAATCTTCGTCCGGTTTAGCATAAGTTACTATACGCCTTGCCACTGCTCCAGCAATCTGTCGGCACAGGATTTCCTGCCCGTCATCCGTCTCGAGCATCACATCTGCGTGCTCATTTTCCTCGCTTGCCTTGGGAAGCCACGCCTTGTGGAAGTTGCCGTTCTTGTGATGGACAAACTTTACCTTTCCGTCAACGGGAAACCAATTGGCATGAACGTTGAAAAGACTCATGAATATACTTATCATAAGGCGACGGTCGTGAAAATATGTGTTCTCCTCCACTTCTTCAATAACGACCACCCTTCCATCTGCGGGAGCAACGACAATTCTGTCGGCTTCGCCCTCGAAAAATCTTTTAGGACAACGGAAGAAATTGAGCACTATGGCGTAAAGTATGCCGAACACGGCGGCAAAGCACCAAAAGGCTACCTTGCAGTCAACATAGAGCCAAAGGATAGCTGCCACGGCGGCAATGAGCACAAAGCCGTAGAGAAGCGTATCTGTCCCCTCCCTATGTATTCTTACGCTCTTAAGTTTCTTTATTCTTTTACCCATAGTATTCTTGCTTGATTACAAAATGCCACGGCGAGCAGCGATAAAAACCCGCCAAAATCTAAAGCATCTGCAAAGATACCGTTTTTTTGTCAGCCGTACAAATTTTACTTTCCAACTTTTGCCATTTCATGGATAAAGCGTAACTTTGAGGCTGTTTTCACATAATTATTCAAACTCCTGCGACAAAAAGCGCAATGAATCCACAAGATTCATACGCAAAAATAACAACAATACACTATGCAAGACTTCATACACCTCCACGTACACACGTACTACAGCATTCTTGACGGCCAGTCGAGCGTACAGAAACTAGTAGACAAAGCCATTGCCAACGGTATGCGCGGAATGGCAATCACCGACCACGGCGACATGTTCGGAGTGAAAGAACTTTTCAACTACTGCAACAAAGTCAACGGAAAGCTACGCGATGAAGGCAAACCAGAGTTCAAGCCTATCTTCGGATGTGAGATGTATGTGGCAAGACGCCGCAAGGAGGACAGGTCGGAACCGAAGGTCGACAAGAGCGGATACCACCTCATTGTACTTGCAAAGAACTACAATGGCTACAAGAACCTTATAAAACTCGTGTCAAGAGCGTGGGTTGATGGATTCTACATGCGCCCACGAACAGACAGAGCCGACCTTGAACGTTACCACGAAGACCTCATTGTGTGTTCGGCATGTATTGCTGGAGAAGTTCCGGCAAAGATTCTTAAAGACGATATCGCGGGGGCAAGGGAAGCGATAGAATGGTATCAGCGGGTGTTCGGCAACGACTACTATCTGGAAATTCAGAGACATGAAGTGAAAGACCCGAACATACGCGCCAACAGGGAAACATTCCCTTTACAGCAGAAAGCCAACCGTGCAATCCTGCAATTGGCAAAAGAATACGGAATTAAGGTAGTCTGCACCAACGATGCACATTTTGTTGACAAAGACAACGCCGAGGCTCACGACCATTTGCTGTGTCTTGCAACGGGGAAAGAGCTTGATGACCCAAACCGTATGCTCTATTCCAAACAGGAATGGTTCAAGACGCGTGAAGAAATGAACGAGGTCTTCGCCGATGTCCCGGAGTCTCTATCCAACACTATAGAGATTCTCGACAAGGTGGAAACATACTCTATTGACCATGCCCCTATCATGCCGTTCTTCCCCATACCTTCAGAATTTGGAACAGAGGAAGACACACGAAGAAACATCACACCTGAGCAGCTCTATGCCGAGTTCACTTCTGACGAGAACGGCGAGAATCCTTTACCAAAGGAAGAGGCGGACAAGAAGATAAAGAAGTTGGGGGGCATTGACAAGCTATACAGAATAAAGTTCGAGGCCGACTATTTGGCAAAGCTTGCCTATGACGGAGCAAAAGTAAGATACGGTGATCCACTGTCTGAAGAAGTGGCAGAACGCATAAAATTCGAGCTGCACATCATGAAAACCATGGGATTTCCCGGATACTTCCTTATTGTGCAGGACTTTATCAACTCGGCACGCGATGAATTGGGCGTAATGGTTGGGCCAGGACGTGGCTCTGCTGCAGGTTCCGTCGTGGCATATTGCCTAGGAATCACTAAGATTGACCCGATGAAATACGACCTCCTTTTCGAGCGTTTCCTTAACCCCGACCGTATATCGCTGCCCGATATTGATACCGACTTTGATGATGATGGGCGAGGAAAAGTGTTGGAATGGGTAGAGGACAAGTATGGACACGATAAAGTGGCACATATTATAACTTACGGAACAATGGCCACAAAGAACGCTCTGAAGGACGTTGCACGCGTAGAGAAAGTACCGTTGTCTGTAATCAACCACATCTGCAAGCAGATTCCCGACAAACTAACCGACTCCAAAGGCAACGCCATGAAGATGAACTTGCCGAACGCCATAAAATGCGTGAAAGAGCTAAGCGACGCCGAGGCCTCAACTGACGAACGGCTTAGGAACACTATCACCTATGCCAAGATGCTTGAAGGAACTGTGCGCGGAACTGGTATTCATGCCTGTGGAACTATTATTTGCCGCGACGCCATCAGCGATTGGGTTCCTGTGTCTACCGCCGAAGACAAGGCTGACCCGGGACACAAACTGCTCTGCACGCAATATGACGGCCATGTAATTGAAGAGACTGGTCTTATAAAAATGGACTTCCTTGGCCTTAAGACTCTTTCCATACTCAAAGAGGCAGTGGAAAACATCCGGCTGCATACTGGCGAGGAAATAGACCTTGACACCATTCCAATCGATGACGAAGAAACGTATCGTCTCTACAGCGAGGGCAGAACAATTGGCACATTCCAGTTTGAATCCGCGGGAATGCAGAAATACCTACGCGAACTGCATCCTACGACATTTGAAGATATCATTGCCATGAACGCCCTCTATCGTCCTGGACCTATGGACTACATCCCCTCTTTCATCGCCCGCAAAAACGGAAAGGAAGAAATCAAGTATGACATCCCCTGCATGGAGAAATACTTGAAGGACACATACGGCATCACAGTCTATCAAGAACAGGTGATGTTGCTATCCCGCCAGCTCGCCAACTTCACTCGCGGACAAAGCGATGCCCTGAGAAAGGCCATGGGAAAGAAGAAGAAAGACATCGTTGACAAGATGAAACCGATGTTCATTGAGGGCGGAAAGAAAAACGGACATGACCCGGAAATCCTTGGAAAGATATGGGGCGACTGGGAGAAATTCGCCAGTTACGCATTCAACAAGAGCCATGCCACATGCTATTCGTGGGTAGCATACCAAACAGCTTATCTGAAAGCTCACTATCCCGCCGAGTATATGGCAGCCAACATGAGCCGAAACCTTGCGAACATCACGGAAATAACGAAGCTCATGGACGAGTGTAAATCTATGAAGATTAAGACTCTCGGACCAGACATCAACGAAAGTCGCAACAAGTTCAGCGTAAACAAAGGCGGAGCCATACGCTTCGGCCTTGCTGCCATAAAGGGAATGGGAGCTGCGGCGGCAGAGTCAATTATTACGGAAAGGGAGAAAAACGGTCCTTACAAGGATATATTTGATGTAGCGCAGCGCGTAAACCTAAGTTCATGCAACAGAAAATGCTTTGAAAGCATGGCGTTAAGTGGCGGATTCGATAGCTTCGGCATCAAGCGCGAACGCTATTTTGCCCAAAACGAAAAAGGTGAAAGCTTCTTCGACACACTGATTAGGTATGGACAGAAATATCAATCGTCAAAAAGCGAAATGCAGAATAGCCTTTTCGGAGGCTTGGAAGAAGTTGAAATAGCCACACCTAAAATACCGGAAAGTGAATCATGGAGCGACATTGAAAGACTGAACCGCGAGCGTGACCTCGTGGGCATTTATTTGTCGGCGCACCCTCTTGACAAGTTTACCATAATCCTCGACAACATGTGCAACACGAAATGTCCGGAATTGGAAAACAAAGAAAAGCTAAAAGAAAAGACAGAAATAACGATAGGCGGCATCGTCACCAACATTCGAGAAGCATTTACCAAGAAGGGCAACAAGCCATGCGGCTTTATTACAATAGAAGACTTCACTGGAGCTGGCGAATTGGCATTGTTCGGCGAGCCTTGGGGAAAATGGAAGGGAATGTTCACTGTGGGAGCCTCCGTTTTCATCACTGCAAAAATGACACAAAGGGAATACGGAAATTTCTATGATTTCACAATAAACAACGTTCAATACCTAAGCGATGTCGAAGAGAATGCCATAAAAAAGATAACATTGCATATCAACTCGCAACTGATTACAGAAGAAATGGTTACTGAACTAAAATCAATATTAGACATGCACGAAGGAAAATGTGAGGTGTTCGTGCAGCTCAACAACCTGCCCCAGCAGCGCAATATAGTCATGCGTTGCAAAAAGAACAGCATTGAAGTGACTCCCGACCTGATGAGATACATTAAAGACTGCGAAGCCATAGAATACAGTATCAACTGACGCCAGGCAGGAAGTGTCTACCTAAAAAGAATTGATTATTTTTGCATTGCTACTGATTTTAACTACCTTTGCACAAGAAACGAAAAAAGAAATACAATAAAGTAAAAATGGAAGTAACAATAACAACCGAGAACTTTGAAAGTTTGAAGAATGGCGACAAGCCGTTGGTAGTTGATTTTTGGGCTACATGGTGCGGTCCATGCCGTGCCATCGCTCCCGCAGTGGCAGAACTCGCAGAGGAATATGACGGAAAAATTGTCGTTGGCAAATGCGACGTTGAGGAAAACGATGACATCGCTATGGAATTCGGCATCCGTAACATCCCGACACTGCTTTTCATAAAGAACGGAGAAGTGGTAGATCGCCTCGTTGGCGGGCAGTCAAAATCTGCAATTCAGAAGAAATTCGAGACTTTGCTCTAGAATTCTTCCACCCAATCTGTAACATCTCACTGATTGGAAGTTAGCAGACATAGAATATTCTACATAAAAAGGCAAGCCCTACTAAAAATGGACTTGCCTTTTTATGTTATTTTAGTTGCCGATTATCTTCTATTCTTAAAGAATTTCTGCATCAGCTCACGACACTCTGCTTCAAGGACACCGCAAGTAACGGTGGCTTTCGGATGAAGAACAAGCGGAGCAAACTTGCGATAGCCCCGTTTCTCGTCGGTTGCCCCATAAACGACCCTACGTAACTGTGCCCAGCCCAAAGCGCCTGCACACATTGGGCATGGTTCTACGGTAACATATAGTGTGCAGTCTGTCAGATATTTGCCGCCCAACGTATTTGCAGCAGAGGTTATTGCCTGCATCTCTGCATGCGCAGTAACATCCGTCAATGTTTCCGTTAGGTTATGCGCTCGAGAAATTATCTGCCCACGGCATACGACGACCGCCCCAACAGGTATCTCCCCTTCATTGAAAGCACGCTCTGCCTCAGCAAGAGCCTTGCGCATAAAGAATTCGTCCTGCTTATGTATTTCACTATCCATAGGATTTTATTCTAACATTCAGCAATGTTCCCTATAAGATTACTGTACGCGAACCGTCTTCCTCCTCCTTTATCTCTACACGAATAGCGTCTTCCGGCAAGAGTTCTTCTATGAGTTCGGGCCATTCAATGAAGCTGACACCGCCACCATAAAAGTAGTCTTCGTATCCCATATCATAAACTTCCTCCAACTTCTTTATACGATAGAAATCAAAATGATATATCGGATAGTCTAAAGCTGCAGACTGATATTCATTAACTATTGCGAAAGTTGGCGATGTAACAGTATCTTCCACTCCCAACTCTTCGCATACTGCTTTTATAAACGTTGTCTTTCCTGCTCCCATCTTTCCATAGAAGGCAAAGACCTTGCCGGCACCCATAAGCTGAACGAACTGCTTTGCTGCATCGGGAAGTCCAGCTGTGCCCATGATTTTTATGTTTTGTTTCATCTTTTCTTCTTCTTTAGTTTCACCAAAGGTATCAACATTTCTTCCATAGATATTCCTCCATGCTGGAATGTATCCTTATAATAAGAAACATAATAGTTATAGTTATTAGGATAAGCGAAGAATGTATCTCCTGTTGCAAAGACATACGATGTGCTAAGATTGGGCGATGGCAACTGTGCCTTCAGTGGCTCCTTAACAACAAAGACCTCTTTCGGGTTGTAATTAAGATTCTTGCCCAATTTGTAGCGAAGATTAGTATTGGTATTGCGGTCACCCACAATCTTTATAGGGCGTGAGGCACGTATACTCCCATGGTCTGTTGTCAAGAGTACAGTATAGTCGCTGTCGGCAAGACGGCGGAAAAGTTCAGACAAGACTGTGTGACGAAACCAACTTAGAGTTATGCTACGGTAAGCCGACTCGTTGTTGGCCAGTTCACGCACCATTTTCGACTCAGTACGGGCGTGGCTTAACATATCTATGAAGTTTATCACAACGACATTGAGGTCGTTGTCGTGCAACTGCGTGAACTGTTGAAGCAATTTGTCTGCTCCAACAGAGTCATTCACCTTATGATATGAGAAATGCGTGCCATTCCTACGATAACGGTCTAGTTGTGTCTGTATCAGCGGAGCTTCGTTAAGGTTCTTCCCCTCGTCTTCGTCTTCGTCTACCCATAGTTCCGGAAACATCTTGGCTATCTGGTCTGGCATAAGTCCGCTAAAGATTGCATTCCTTGCGTACTGTGTGGCTGTTGGCAATATGCTCATGTAAAGAGATTCTTCTATATCAAACATATCACCAAGTTCCCCAGACAAGACACGCCACTGGTCGTAACGAAAATTGTCTACCACTATGACAAACACTTTTTCTCCTGCATCAAGCAGGGGGAAGACCTTGCTGCTGAAAATATTGTTACTCATAAGCGGGCGGGAAGCCAACTGCTGATTACGTGGATTTACCCAATCCATATAATTGTTCTTCACGAACTTTGCAAAAGAGTTGTTTGCCTCGCTTTTCTGCATCATGAGCATTTCTGTCATACTACTGTCGGCACTGCTCAGTTCCAGTTCCCAATGCACAAGAAGCCTATAGATATCCATCCAATCATCGGCGGTACGACAGTTCTCTATCTTTGCAGATATATCCATAAAACTCTGCCTGTAGCTTGTCTGCGTCACCTCCGTCACAATTTCCTTGCGGTGTATGTTTTTCTTCAGCGTAAGGAGAATTTGACTTGGGTTAACTGGCTTTATCAGATAATCGGCAATTTTTGAACCAATAGCCTGGTTCATAATATCTTCCTCTTCGCTTTTGGTTACCATAACCACTGGAGTTGCTGGAAGTATATCCTTTATTTTCTGAAGCGTTTCCAAGCCGCTTAGACCCGGCATCATCTCGTCTAGAAGGACGAGGTCAAAACTATGTTGCCGACACTCGTCTATGGCATCGGTTCCATTGCTTACGGTAACAACCTCATAACCTTTCTTTTCAAGGAATATTATGTGGGCGTGGAGCAGTTCTATTTCGTCGTCCACCCATAAGAGAAGTCCATTATTCATACTAAAGTTTTAGAATCCGTCAAGTTCATAATAGTCGTCCTCAAGGTTGAAGTTCTGCTGTTTCTGCTGATTGTTGCCAGGCACAAGATCATAGTTATCCCCGTCAATGTCATCATTGAAATGAATGCCATTATCTTCAACATTAGGCTTTTCCACCTTTGGTGCCTGCGTCTGTGGAGCCTCAACATTAGTTGGTTCAACCTTCTTTGGAGAAGGAGTCACAACGCTCTTGCTTTCTGCTTTGACTTCTTGTGCAGGATGTTGCGTAGGAGTTTCCTTGGAGATTTCCACCGTTGTCTTAGAGTCATCTGATTTTGTTTCAGAAGGAACATCTTGCTTTTCTGGCAGTGAGAACATATTGTCAGTCTCGCTTTGTGACTGCTCCTGAGAAGACGGTTGCAGAGGAGTCACATCAAATGTTTCCTGTTGCACGGAGTTGTCTTCCTGCTGCGGTTCAAGACTGAAAGTATTGTTGTCTGCAGGAATGTCGGAGCCACCACTTCCTGTCTTTTCGTCAGTGGATACCGGAATGCCAATCTGCATGAACGTATCGTCATCAATAACGCCACCATTTACAAGTTTGTCTGGTTCTACAGTTTCCGGTTCCTTCACCTTCTCATATTCTATTGTTTCAGGCTCTGTAAGCAGTTTTACTGTACTTATACGTAGCGGTATAAAATGCTTTTCGTAGAACTTATCATAATCATTGTAGCTAAAATGCGTGCCAAGCAGTTCCTTGTTCGCATCACTTATTATGATTGTTCTGCATTTAGATGTAAGCAGACGTATTCTCACATTTGAGTAAAGTTGACGTGCATATTGCAATGCTTCATCATAGTTTTTAAAGCCACTAACGACCATTCGTTCCAATCCCTCCACCTCTTCTGTTGCAATTTCAAAATTTCTGACAAGGAAATTAGAAAAATTGTATTTCGCCAGTTCATAAAGCAGTTGGTTCCCATCTACAGAATCGGTCGGGTATGCTATCATAAAGGAGAAGTCTACGTTGCGTTCTGCCGTAAATTGTTTTGCCTGTATAGAGTCGCTATCTGCCATCACCACACTACGGCGTGCCCACACGTCACTAATATCGAATTTTCCACCATGAAGTTTCTTTCCGGCTTTTACTCCGTTTATAATCATGCCTGCCAAATTACTTACTTCACTCTTAGGATATTTGTCAACAACGGTTTGCATATCGGCAAGACATCCCTTGGCATCGCCACTGTTAAGCTTTGCCATTCCGTTGAAGAATATAAACTTGTCGCGATTTGCCCCTAGAGGGAAACGATGCGCCGAGACAGCAGCATTTGTTTTCACTTCGTTCAGCCTATCTAACTTGAAAGCATTATATGTAGAAGCATACAGGGAGTCCTCAAGATGAACGCCATAACGTGAATTTTCCTCAAAATCAGGATCAGATAGCAACGTGGTCCATTCACTGTCGGGGAAGCCCTGTTTAAGTTTTGTCAGCCAGAGACCTGCTACTTCACGCTTGTTCATCCTACTATATAAAAGGAAAAGGTGATAATAAGCGTTATCCATATGCTCATACGATGGATAATCGTCTGCAAGGCGGCGAAGAGCCTTTTCACTGAGCAACAGATTGTCCAGTTTATCTTTGAATATTACACCCGCATTGTACAGCCCTTCCATTATTATCTTGTTGCTCGCATCTACCTGTTCTTGGGTAAATGGTATCTGAGCCAAATAGTATTCGCGTTTATGCGGGTCGTTTTGTGCGCTATCGGCTATTTGCTTAAGAGAATCCTCTGCTTCGGCAAGTGCTGCCAAGGAGTCTCTTACCGCATCGGTCATTTCCTCTACACCTTGCACTTGCGCCACTACGGTTTTGTTTGTCCGCTGCCAATCGTCTACGTTCTCTCGCTTTCCCCATAACTTCTCAAAAGAGGACTTTCCTTGACTAACTGTCATTGGGTTATAGAAATACCACGTTCCGCTAGTTTGTGTAGTAGTTGTCGAAGTATTGTCTGTTCTATTGTTGGCCATGCCACCGTTTGCCGCTTGCTGTTGTCTAGCCTCTGCCTCCAATTGAGCGTCCCGCTCCTCCTTTTCTTTCCTTTTTAGCGCATCTATCACACGGTCTATTGCCTCATTACGTTCCTTCTCCGACATCTTTGCCAACGACTGAAGGGAATCTTGCAGATGCACAGCATCCGTGTGCGGAACAAGTTCATCAAGTATTTTAGAGCGGTTAGACAATTGTTCATAATCCTTACGATCTTTGTCTAACAGCCCTATAGCCTCGCCATAGCAACGCCGAGCGTCGCTGAAATTCTCCTTTGCCCAATAAATATCGCCCAAAGTGAGAAGCAAAACACCCTTTTCAATACCATTGCGTGTAGATTTTTTATTGCCTTTCTCGTATGCGTCAATAGCTTTTAGAGTGTCTTTCTGCGTCATGTATATATTTCCGATTGCGTAATATACTTGATCAAGGTAATCTTTGTTATTATCGCTACGTGCCATACGACGCAGTTTGCCTACCATTTGCTTCCATTTGCCACTTGCCATAACTTCGGTCATAGCTATACGGGCATTGAATTCCAATTCATACTGAGGATTTTGAGCCACGACCTTTCTATAAGCCTTATAAGCTTCTAGCTTATTTCCTATAGCGGTCTGCAGTTGCCCCATAAGATACCACTCGCGGGCACGTTGCTTACGGCGACCCTCATGACGAATAACCTTGCGGAGATAAGGTATAGCCTCAGCATAACGGCCTGACTTTATGTAATACCCGGCATAAGTGTAGTCCCAATCTTTCTTGGCTCTCCAGTTTATGGAGTCTCGGCGCATTTTCGTTATAACGTCCTCCGCATCGTAAAGCCAATCCTGCTCAGTATAACATCTTGCCAGCCACGCCCTTGCTTTACCATAAATGGCAGGTTGGGTGGCATAAAGACGACTCATATAAGAAAAAGTGGACGCAGCCTCATCAAAAGAGCCTTTCATAAACTGCGAACGCCCCATCAACAGCCATGCCTTCCATAGGAACGGGTTATATTCTCGGCGGTTAAGCCACTCTATGTCTTTTGCCGTTTTCTTGCGTGACTTGTTCCATTCGGGACGTTTCTTTATGCTATGAAGCTTTATTGTCTTTTGACATTTTTCTATTGCACGGTCAAAATTTCCTTTTCCAAGTTCACGACTGTTTTTATTTCCGACGGTATATAAAGGCAACATCTCCGTGAAATTATCTTTGTTGCCGTTTTCCTTCTCAAGTGAGCCATCAATATAGGCCAACGTTCCATTATAATACGTATTATAACGTGCGTTGAAGGAATGCCACCAACGGCTTGTCGACGTATTTTTTTGCGTCGAGCACCCGATAACTATCACGGCTGCTACGAATGCCATGATGGTGGTTGTTAATCTGTTTTTGTATACTTTCACTCTGACTAAACGTTGAAAAACACGTTTTATTGTACGTTTTTCGTATTATAGGAAAGTGTATATATAATCATCTGTCCGTCATCTACCCTTCCTCTATATGAAAACCAGCCTTCTTAAGGTCTTCCCAAAAGTGAGGATACGATTTAGTTACCACATGGGGATTATTTATTAGCAACTTGCGAGTCTTTATGGCTGCTGGAGCGAATGCCATTGCCATGCGATGATCTTCATACGTATCTATGGCTGACTCCAAATTGGGTTCACAACGTTCACCATTCCAAATAAGTTCTGTCCCATCTCCATCATCTATCACATAGCCAAGCTTTCTAAGTTCACACTTAAGTGCCTCTATACGATCTGTCTCCTTTATCCTAAGAGATGCAAGCCCTGTAAAATGAAAAGGAACATTCATCATTGCACATGTAACAACGAATGTTTGCGCTAAATCTGGCTGATTTATAAAATCATAGTCCAAACGAGCTGACACTAGGCCTGTCTTCTTCAAAGTTACTATTGTTGGGATCCCACGCTTACGGCTACTGAACACGGTCTTGACCCCAAGCATATTAAAAAGATACTTAACTACCGAGTCGCCTTGAAGCGAGCCATCGGTAAGTCCGCCGAGGCGGACTTCTGCCTCTGGGTCACGACTCAAAGCTATTGTTTCATACCAATATGATGCTGCGCTCCAATCACTCTCTATAAAATATCCTGTTGATTTGTACGGTTGCGGCTTAACCTCAATTACATCCGTGTCACTCCATTCCGCATCAGCTCCGAAATCGCGCATAGTACATAATGTTAGATCAACGTATGGACGTGAGATTATCTCTCCGTTAAGCTTAAGGTTCAATCCGCGCTTCATGTTCGGGCCAATCATAAGCAAGGCTGAAATAAACTGAGAGCTGACATTACCTTGAATATCCAGCCATCCACCGTCTAATTCTTTACCTTTTATCCGCAATGGGGGAAACCCCTCGTTCTCCTCATATACGATGTCGGCACCTAACCGTCGCAGGGCATCAACAAGAACATGTATAGGTCGTTGCTTCATACGCGCTGTTCCTGTTATTACATGTTCTCCGGGAATTGTTGCGAACATGGCAGTAAGAAAACGCATGGCTGTGCCTGCTGCCTTAATATCTATAACCAAGGGCTGGTCTTTTAAGGCTTTTACAATAACTTCCGTATCGTCACAATCAGACAAGTTATCGGGTAATTTATCCATACCAGCAAGGGCTGAGATAACCAAAGCCCTATTGCTAATGCTCTTTGAAGCTGGAAGATTTATAAGAACATCAAGTTTCGAAGGGGGTGTTATATTATATGTCATGTTGTTGTTATTGATTGCTATGATACGCAATATGTCTAATAGGCTTCTTTGTCCCCCTGTAGGACATTAACCACGGTACGGTACATTATATAAAGGTCTAGGCCAAGCGACCAATGCTCAATATACCATATGTCACCTTCTATTCGGCCTTCCATCTGTGCCAAGTCCTTCGTTTCACCACGGAAGCCTGTAACCTGACTCCAGCCTGTTATTCCTGGCTTCACATAATGGCGTATCATATATTTATCTATTAGTTTTGAATATTCTTCCGTGTGCTTGAGCATATGGGGCCGCGGACCGACAACACTCATATCACCTTTCAATACATTCCAAAACTGTGGCAATTCGTCTATGTTTGTCTTTCGCATTAGGTTTCCCCATTTTGTCTTTCTTGGGTCGTCCTTTGTTGCTTGCAACTTGTCTGCATCGGCATTGACCTTCATACTACGGAATTTGTAGCAGTAAAACTCTTCGCCGTTAAGACCGTTTCTCTTTTGCCGGAAAAATATTGGCCCGGGCATTGTTACCTTAGTTACAATTGCCACTATTATAAATATTATTGGGAATAGCGTACAAAGGAAAACTGCCGATACACAAATATCAAAGATGCGTTTCAGGAACCTGTTTTCCGGTCGCGAAAGGGGCTCACGGTAAAGACTTAGATAAGGTACATTTCCTAGCATATTGAAATATACACGACGGTGCAGATAATTGGAAACATTCGGAACACTATAGAAATGTATCAGATGTTTGTCGCAATAACGCATAATTCTTAATATTTCTTCGGAACGATCTGATGACAAGCAACAGAACAATTCATGCACTTCATTGCTCCCATTCAGATATTCCTCAAGAGAATCCGGTGTTCCAAGGTATGCACATTCCTTTGGAAAGTTAGGATTTGGTTTGTCGTCAAAATACCCAAGCACCTCATACCCTAACGATGATATGGAGCGCATCTCTTTGTAAAGGGCAAGATTATTTTCCTTACTGCCTAGGAATATCACCTTTGTTACATATTTTGCTGAACGGCTATGCCTCATTATCGCCCAGCGCACACAAAGTCTAAACACCGAAACCGTTGTAATAAGCGTGAGCAGGAATAACGGTATCACCTTGTAATACATAGAATGAAAATGCCCAAGCTTAATAATAGGTAGTGACAACAATGCAAATATAAGCACATTACGTGCAACAAGCGTAACGATTTGGAAGCGTTTTACATTACGTATGTAGACGATAACTCCACCGTTTATGATACATGCACTATAAATTACCCCTACAAGAAAAGCGGTGTGCATCTGAAATTCGTCCCAATAGAATCCTAGCACCTTGGCAATAAAGAACCAGTATGTGAGCATTGCTATTACGAAATCTCCCAAAAGAGTTGCCGCAACAACCAGCCCATTACTATGCGTAGTACCGAACCTTTGGCTTGCCCTTAGCCCACCCATATTTACCTGTGCCCAATACATACTTCTTCTTTGCCGTTAAATTAGACCTTAAAAATATTGTAACCCATTCATTTAAACTTTCGCAACGTCAACAACATTTGACCGTAATGTTTCCTTTATACCAATTATAAAGGCGATGGATGCCCTCTTGTATTTCAATGGAATGATGCCATCCCAAACTATGTAATTTTGTTACATCAGTCAACTTGCGCATTGTCCCATCCGGCTTCGTCATATCCCAAAGGATATCACCGTCAAATCCTATTTCCGCAACAATCATTTCCGCAACATCTCGTATAGAAACTTCCTTTCCTGTTCCTACATTTATATGACAGTTACGTATTTCACCAAGGGCTGGCAATGCTCCGCCACGTCCCTCGCTATTGTTTCTATCAACCGTTCCATCGGTTTTCGCCCCATAGAACACTGATGAATATTTATCTATTCCTATGATATCACAGAAATCAACATTCAACAAAATGTGAACACTTGCATCAGCCATATCCTCACTCCAAAGAAACTCGCGTAACGGACTACCTGACCCCCAAAGCGTAACTTTATTATCCTCTATCCCATAGAATGCCAACGTTTTGAGTATACGTTCATCACTGCTATTTCCATCAACATTGCCTTCACCAATAATCTCTCGAAGCTTATCTGTTGGATTTACAGGTCGTTTGCTCATGTCTAAACGAATCTCCTCCCAATTATCTTCATGAATAAGCTTTGCAAGATATATCTTGCGCATCATTGCCGGCATAACATGGCTATTCTCAAGATGAAAATTGTCGTTCGGTCCATAAAGATTTGTAGGCATGACCGCAATATAGTTTGTGCCATACTGCAAATTATAGCTTTCGCACATTTTAAGTCCGGCAATCTTCGCTATGGCATATTCTTCGTTGGTATATTCCAAAGGCGAAGTCAAAAGAGCATCCTCCCTCATAGGCTGAGGTGCATTTTTAGGATATATACACGTAGAACCAAGGAAGAGCAACTTTTTCACGCCATGTGAGTAAGCATTACTTATCACATTGCATTGCATCTTCAGATTCTGCATAATAAAATCCGCACGGTAAAGCGAATTCGCCATAATCCCACCAACAAAGGCAGCTGCTAGCACAACTGCATCGGGACGCTCTTCGTCAAAAAAATGCTCCACAGCATTTTGGTCTGTGAGATCAAGTTCTTTATGAGAACGCCCTATCAAATTGTGATACTCTCTTTTTTCAAGATTCTTCCAAATGGCTGAGCCTACCAATCCGCGATGCCCAGCTATATATATTTTACTTTCTTTGTTAAGTGTCATTTTCTATTTTCTTAAGATAAGGCTACGATTACGACAAGTTTCGTTATTCTACTTTACTATACCTTTTTCAAGATATTCAGCCAAATTAGTCTTTACCTTTTCACCAGCCCGTTCAACGGCAACTTTTGCCATATCTGCATCCACCATTATTTTCACGAGTTGTTCAAACGATGTCTTACCTGGATTCCATCCAAGTTCCACCTTGGCCTTAGTAGGATCACCCCAAAGATTTACAACGTCTGTAGGACGATAGAAGTCCTTAGAAACCTCTACTATCACTCTACCTGTATTCTTTTCTATACCTTTCTCGTTTTCACCTTCACCCTGAAATTCAAGTTCTATTCCAACGTGTTTAAAGGCAAGATAGCAAAAGTCGCGTACGGAATGTTGCACTCCTGTAGCAATCACAAAGTCTTCTGGTTTGTCATTCTGAAGTATAAGCCACATACATTCTACATAATCCTTTGCATATCCCCAGTCACGCAACGATGACAAATTACCGAGATAGAGTTTATCTTGCTTACCCTGAGCAATACGAGCTGCGGCAAGCGTTATTTTGCGCGTAACAAAAGTTTCTCCACGACGTTCACTTTCATGATTGAAAAGTATTCCTGAGCAACAGAACATATTATATGCTTCCCTATACTCTTTCACTATCCAATACCCATATAACTTGGCGACAGCATATGGTGAATAAGGATGAAATGGTGTCTGCTCATTCTGCGGAACTTCTTCGACCTTACCGTAAAGTTCTGATGTAGAAGCCTGATATATACGACAAGTCTCAGCTAAGCCACATTGGCGCACAGCTTCAAGAACTCGCAAAACTCCTGTTGCATCAACATCTGCTGTAAATTCCGGAGAATCGAAACTTACTTGAACATGGCTCTGAGCTGCAAGGTTATATATTTCCGTTGGGCGAACCTTACCAACAACTTGTATAAGACTCATGGAGTCGCCCATATCAGCATAGTGAAGATGGAAATGAGGTTGTCCTTCAAGATGAGCAATGCGTTCGCGGAAATCTACCGACGAACGTCTTATGGTGCCATGTACCTCATATCCCTTACTAAGTAGAAATTCTGCCAGGAACGAGCCGTCTTGACCCGTAATGCCTGTAATAAGAGCTATTCTCTTCATTGTATAAGTCATATTTCGTTGTTCTTCAAAGCTTATAGCGCTTCATTGGAAACACTCCAATGAAGTCTTCGATAGCCTCGCGTTTTTATGTTTTTTGCCTTAGAGCATTATAATGTTTCGTTCGCGGACATTCTCGCTAAGACATGCAAATTTAGTTATTAAATTTCAAAAGGACAATTTTTTCCAGTAATGTTTTGGTTTTGCGAAAAAAAAGCATGACTTTTGTATACAAGCCTTTTACATTGATTATCACAAAGAATGTATTTGGCTATAACTAAGGAATAAATTATACTGTTTCGAAACAATATGAAAGCGACTTTACCAATATTTGTTGTTGTCATGCTTACAGTGACATCTTGTTCTAACAATTCTATGGAGCGGGCTACCAATTTACTGGAGCAAGCTACTGCTGCAGAGCGAGATGGGAAACACGACAAAGCACTTGAACTCATTGATTCATTACGCCGTACATATCCGAAGGCCATAACCCAAAGGGAAAAAGCCTTGAAGATTTACCGACTTGCGACTGAGGCTAAATTTCAAGCAATGGTTAAAACACACGATGAACTTGTGAAAACTTTTGACGAACAACTTAAATTAAAAGAAAAGGAGGTAGAAGAACGTCGGAATGCAGGAACTGCCACCGAGGAAGACTACACCGCTCTTACCACAATACGCACCAAACGCGACTCCGTGAAAGCACGTTTTGATGCCGAATGCGCCGTAATAAGAAAAATTAGGCAAGAAAGCCTTTCTGAAAACAAATAGTAATAAAAGCCTGATTGGGCTAGGTAAACATCCAAGGAAAGCTCCCAAAAGATAAACAAGCAAGCAAGTAAAATATGCATAAAAGAAAACAATTTATATCCTATTCATTAGTGGTTGGAGCATATTATGTTATGTTCCAATCCTTTTATAATTGGATAGCTTATAGGGACATTTTTCCTTATACAGATGCGCATAGTTTTTTCTTGAGTACCTTGTTGAACTTTGGACCTGTGTACTGCATTGCCAGTTTCAACGTTTGGCTTACATTTCGGTTCTTGAAAGTAAAGAACAGAGTATATAAGGTTATACTGGAATTATTGTTATCAAACGCTTTTGCTATTCTTTTCAATCTGGCGTACCTATTTATCATGACTGGAGGAGATTATGCCTATGTAGATTGGGCAGGAACGACCCTCAACAACACGTTCATCTGGCTAATCGTAGAACTAGTATATTATTTTAACAACTATCGCAAGCACGAGCTGGAAACGAACCAAATGAAACAGCAAATGCTACAATACCGTTATGATGTATTGAAGGCAAGACTAAATCCACATTTCCTATTCAATTCCCTCAACATACTTAATTCGTTGCTTGACCAAGATGTTGACAGTGCCAAGATATTTTCCATTGAGCTTTCCAAAACATTCCGATATATGATACAAGAACAACATTCCGAAAAAGTCTTGCTTGCAAAGGAAATGGAATTTCTTGAAAGCTATGTTTCTGTACTAAGGACACGCTATAACGACCAATTGAAATTTGAGATAAAGGGAGAGGAAAACATTGGTGTACATCAAGTAGTCCCTTATTCCTTGCAATTACTGATAGAAAACATCTGCAAGCATAATATTATATCTAGACGTCAGCCTATGACTGTTCTTGTCAAAATCGGAGAATCGTGTCTTTGGGTAGAAAACACTATCCGCCCGAAGAGAACTATTTCTTCCACTCATTTTGGACTGGATTATTTGGTGCAGCTTTATGCTTCACACAAAAAGAAAGTGATTATTAAAAATGATGGGCATTTGTTCTCTGTTTGCATCCCATACATCGTCTGAAATCATTTCATCGTTTTAGCCCACAACCTGCAAGTAGCATTATTAGCAATTTTTAAAAGGTAACCACATGAAGTATGCAATCATAGAAGATGAACGTATCGCCCAACGACAATTACAAGATTTGGTACAATCATTCCGCCCCGCCTGGCAATTAGAGATGACAGCGGAGACTATTGAAGAAAGCGTTGAGTATTTTTCAACTTCTCATGGACTGGACTTGATTTTTATGGACATAGAGTTGGCTGACGGCAATTGTTTTGAAATCTTTAAAGAAGTAAAGATTAACACTCCTGTTATCTTTACTACTGCTTATGACGAGTATGCCATTCAGGCTTTTTCCATCAATAGCGTACAATACCTACTTAAGCCTCTTGTAAAAGAGGAACTCCACAAAGCTATTGTCAAGTTCGAAATGGTCTGCCACCCTCACGAGGAGAGTTTGCTGTACCAAAGTCTTGCCATGAAATTTAATACATACAAGAACCGAATCCTTGCTTTCAATGGTAACAATTACGTCCCCGTATTGGTTAACGAAATAGCTTTTTTCCTAAGTGAGGACAAGTATGTGTATGCCTATTTGCTGGATGGTAGGCGTAAGCTGACTGAATTTTCCAATTTGAGTGAGGTTATGGGCAACTTAAATCCTAACGATTTTTTATTGATAAGCAGGAATATTGTTACTTCCATCTATGCTATCAAGCAAGTTAGCCGTTTTTTCAAAGGACGCCTTCTTGTTACAGTCGTGGCGGGTATGGAAAAAATTGAGGTGACTGTAAGTGCAGCAAGAAGACAAAGCGTACTTGACTGGTTGGGAGGAAAGTATGTACCATAAGTCTCAGCCATATGTATATCTATATCGGGCAAAACGAAATGTGTATTGTTGCAAAAACGAAATGTGAAAAATAGAGTAAAAACGAAACGGACATTTTATTAGTCAAACGAGGGTGAGATAATAACGTTTGAACAGTGCATGAAGGGCAATCAAGTGAAGCATCTTACTTCTTGATTGCCCTTCATTAGTATATAAATCCATTGAAGATTTCCCAAAGCCTATTCTGCCCATTCTGCATAAAAAACCTAAAAGCACCAACACCGCCCACATCTCCCTCTCCGTCATCGACACCTTCCTCCGCAAGGTGCATGCCGGTTTCGACACCATGTCGTCGGTGGAGCAGGGCATCTGGCGAGAGATTCTCACGCAGATAAATTCCGCCACCGTCGAGGGGCTCATGCAGAGCAGCGTCCCCTCCCACAGCGAGGCGTTCCTCTCTGCCCTCCGACACTCCAACGAGGTCTTTGCCGCCTTCAAGGTGCATGCCCTACAGCAGGAGGTGGGCGCAAAGCTCCTCACGCCCGACGGTCGCCTAAAGTCTTTCGCTGAGTTCCGCCGAGACGTCGAGGGCATCACCTCACACCAGTGCGGAGCATGGCTACAGACGGAGTACGACACCGCCGTCATACGCGCCCACAACGCTGCCGACTGGCAAGTCTTCGAGGCGAACAAGGACATCATGCCCAATCTCCGGTGGCTACCCACCACCGCGCCCGACCCCGAGGTGCACCACCGATCCTACTGGGTGGCACGACTCAACCTACCCGTCGACGACCCCTTCTGGCGACACCACCACCCCGGCGACCATTGGAACTGTAAGTGCGCCCTCGAGCAGAACAACGACCCCGTCGTACGTCCCTCCGACATCACCACCAAGCCCAATGAACCAACCAAGCCCAATAAGCCTAATATGCCCATTGAGCCTAAAGTAGCCGCACCCCAGCCCGGCATCGACAACAACCCCGGCATCGACCACCACACCTTCTCCGACAACCACCCCTACTTCCCCAAGTCCTGCAACAAATGCCCGTTCAACAAGGGCGCAAAAAACAGGCTGGCTACGCTATTCAAAAACCAGAAGAAACACTGCTACGAGTGCAGCAAGATAAATCAAGCCATTAAACAATCTGGTGTCGAGAGGGCAAAGGCTTTGGTTGAAACGGTGGCGGACAGCATGATGGCAAAAAAATCCGCATGCAGTTTCTACTCGTTTAACGCCGGTGAAGTGGCAGCCCTCAAACAACATGGGGTTGAGCTGACCTCTACCGATGTGTTCATCTCCGACGAAAGGATATGCCACGCGTTAAGGGATACAAAAAAGAACGACGGGAAAGCGGTAAGCCCTGACAAGTTGAAATTCTTTATCGAAAACATCGCATCATGCAGCATGTACATCGATACCGACAAGAGGAATATAATTTTTGCTACACACCAAAACGGCAAGGTGCAAAAGTTCATTGTCGAACCAAAACATAAAATCAAAGCCAATGGGAGCAAGTTTGTCGCAAACACTTTCGTTACGGCTGGAATAACACAACAATATAATTTGGATGAAGGAAAATATATAAAAATAAGGTGACAATAACGGTAGGAATCGAACCACGATATGCGCTCCGAAGACCGCTCGGCTACCTGCTGCCATCATCGTTATTGTCACCTTGCTGCAAAGATACAAACAATTATTAATCCACCAAAAATTATGACAAAAAAAAATCAACCCCATCATGCCTAATATGCCCATTGAGCCTACCCCGGCCTATTGAGCCCATTATGCCTATTATGCCTAAAAAAAATAAACCCCATGGACCAATACCGACAACTACGCGATTCCATCGCATCCCTCATGCCTCAAAAGGCAACCATCCTGCAGGGCATCGTAAAAGCCGTCAACGGCATCACATGCACCGTCACCGTCGGCAACATCGACATCCCCGGTGTTCGACTCCGCGCCTCCGAGCTCGACGACCGCCAGCATCATACCCGATGTAACATCACACCCCTCAAACGCCGTTCAAATCCCTACCAAATGTAACCCTCATGTAAACCCGATGTAACATTTCGTTTTTCCTTCCCATTTTCACCCTTTCTCCCCATCCCCCTGTATATCAACACTTTCCCCGACTCCCTCTCACTCCACATTTTCACATTTTGTTTTCTCCCCCGTATATCGAAAGGAAATTCATTCTTCAAATCTCCCAATTCACTCTTTGAATATCCCAACTGAGATAAAAGTCTTTGCACATACACTTCGGTTATCGTACTTTTGCGTGCAAGCCGACAAAAAGAAAGCAAACCAACTATCTTTCAAACCATCTTATCGGCACTAAAAAAAATACGACACCAAAATGTTACATTAAAAAAAAATCAAAGTGTATGATTAAGAAGAAAAAGAGAGGTGCTGCAATCATGTTAGCGCTGACTTGTCCGTTAGCATTATATGCCTCGAACATTGAATCAAAGGACACAATGGTTGTTGTGTCTGAGGCAGGAACGCTTTCCAAAGTTTTTCCTGCGGAATCATGGACAGACCAGGCACAACGTGACAGCGTGATGCAAACTTTCACAGGACTGAAAATTCAAGGAAAGCTTAATGGTAATGATATTGTTTATCTACAAGCAGTATGTGGAAGTTGGGCAGATGTAATGGGTAACGTGGAGAAGCTGGATTTGTCAGAAGCTACTATTGTTTCGGGTGGTGATGCTTATTCAACCTATTATAATGCGGAGGGATACCCGGAGGAATTGTTTACCTCCGACAATGTGGTAGGTAGCAAGATGTTCTGCTATTGTGGTGCTCTAAGAAGTATTGTGCTACCAAGTAATACCATGTTGGTATCGGCAAATGCTTTCGACGGTACTTCTTTAGAAAAAATAGAGATATCTGATGCCAATACCCATTATAAGACTCAGAATGGCGTGCTGTATGACTATACTTTGACTACGTTGGTTAAATATTCGTCTGCAAATACACGCACATCATTTGTATTGCCATCATCAATAACAGAAATTAATGCCAACGCTTTTGAGAACTCGTCTTTTTTGACATCGGTAGTCATTCCCGAGACTTTGGAGAAAATTGGTGAAAGTGCCTTTGGTAACTGCAATTCATTGGCAACGATAAATTTGCCGAACGAGATGCAAACAATCGGCGACCGTGCCTTTATGAGTTGTATGAACCTACAATCAATAACGATGCCTTCAAAAATTTCCTCAATAGGCAATTCGTTGTTTATGGGATGTGGTGCACTAAAAGAAGTTTCCCTTCCAAACGGAACGCTGGATATATCCAGGATGTTCTATGGATGCCAAAGTTTAGAGAAAGTGACGTTGCCATCATCTATCAAGACATTCGGCGAATCTGCGTTCCAGTCTTGTTCTTCCCTTAAAGCAGTCAATGTACCCGTGGTAGAAGAAATTGGAGAGTCGGCATTTGACGGATGTAAGAGTTTGGAGCTATTGATTGTGCCAGAAGGTGTCAAGAAGTTAGGTTCACGTGCCTTTGCATCTTGTAGCACCCTTTCTTATCTTTCGCTCCCTTCCACGATAGAGAGCGTTGGTGATTATCTCTTGTCTTTTGCTTCTTATGATATGGACTTGGTGCTAAAAGCCTCAGTTCCTCCAACAGCATCTTCCAGTTCTTTCTACCCTGCCCCTTATGGCATTCGACTTTATGTGCCCGATGCCAACGTGGACG
>CAVIMN010000009.1:0-130862 GCA_963644035.1 bacterium | reverse complement strand
AGCATCTGACTACGGATCAGAAGGTTGTGGGTTTGAATCCCGCCGGAGTCACAAAAAAAATATCTAAATAAGGTCTTAGACAAAGAGATTATTTAAGAAGTCTAATAGCTGCAAATCTACTAGTAAGGAGTGATTTGTAGCTATTTTTATTCACAGACGCCCATAAGACAATACATAAACCGTTCGTAGAATGTCCTACACATATAGTCTTGCAAACATTTAAAACGAACAAATAATGTAAGTTTATATTCTAATTTTACAAAGATGCATTAAAATAAAAAACCTATTATCGTTAATCTAATGTTAATATAAAAATATCATACGGCTTTTCTCCCACCCCGAATGAATCAACACGTTGGAAGAAAAGCCATATGATATCAGCTAATACTAAGACTACAATAAGCCTAGTAATTGAAGAATATATGGTGCTAAAATAGCAGTAAAGATTCCATTTAAAGTAAGGCCAAGCGAAGCATAAGCCCCATGCTCCATACCATGTTCCATTGCTGCAGATGTTCCAACGGCATGTGAAGCTGTTCCTAGAGAAATACCTTGTGATGATGGCATACCAATATGACCATATTTTAATATACGAAATCCTGTCACAGCTCCAAAAATCCCCACAAACACCACTATTGTAGCTGTAAGCGAGGGAATACCACCAACACTTTTTGTAACTTCCATTGCTATCGGTGTTGTTACAGACTTTGCTGCCAAAGAAAGTACGACACGATGAGATGCACCAAAATATTGAGCCAACATAACAACAGACACTATTCCAACAAGACAACCAACCAACTGTGACATAAAAATAGGAATAAGTTCATGCTTTATCGAACTAAGCTGCTTATATAAAGGTACTCCTAACGATACAACTGCAGGTTTTAGCCAAAACTCTATCTTTGACCCACTAATTTTATACGTTTCATAATCAACACCAGCCACGGACAAAAAACAAATCATAAAAGCAATGCTCACCAATATAGGATTAAAAATTGGCAAGTTTAAAACTTTTCTTACTAATTTTGCCAAGAAATAAACACCAAATGTAAGTGTCAACAAAAAATAATCATTATTGAAGTATTCGTGAATATCCATTATAACCTATCTTTATTCTATAAATTTTAATAAAATTTCTCACGCAAAGAAAAAAAACACGCATTTATTATATAAAGCCTTAACACTTATCTTTTTCTCTTTTCACTTTTTTATTTAAGGCATTAACTATTTTTCTAGCAGCAATATGTGTCCATCCTGTAACAACAAGCACAAGTATAGTACTTATAGCAGTAGCCAATACTATAGGCAATATTTCGGCTCGTATTATATCGAAGTAAAGCATAAGTGCCACACCTGGCGGAACGAAGAAAAAGCCCATATTTTTGACTAGAAAATTTGAAATATCCTCAACCCATTCTAATCGAATAACTTTAATTTTAAGGAATAAAGTCAACAACAACATCCCAATGATACTTGACGGTATTGTTACTCCTGTCAACCAGACAACAAATTCCCCTACTGCAAGACATCCAATGATAATCGCTAATTGCCTAAACATGTTTTTACCTTTCGACTTTATAGTTTATAAAATATATTTCTTTACACATTCTCTATTTATAACTTTCTGCTATCAACCAAAGCAATGATACCAATACCACAATACCTTTCCACCTTATTATATTATTGCACAAATTTTTATACCATTTTAAACAAGCTCTTACATACTAGATTTCAATTTCCTCAATTTCTCCATACCCAACAGAATGTTTAAAACAATCTTTTTCGTCAAAAAGGCCAGCATAGATTCCCGCACAAATAAGAACTCCACAATGCGAAAAAATTGCTACATTATCATAAGCCAGCATCTTTAACCAATCAAGAAACGACGAAACGCGCAAATAGAGTTGTGGAAAGCTCTCACCATTAGTTGTAGGTTGATGCATATAGTCATCATACCACTTCTGCAAATTATCATCCTCAATCTCATCATACTTTTTCATCTCCCAATCGCCCATGTTCAATTCTTTAAGCCTTTCATCCGTCTGACAATCAGCAAAGCCACAATACTCTGCAAGTACCTTAGCCCTCGAAAGTGGAGAAGAAAATACCATATCAAATTTTCTGCCATCTAAAAGTCTTTTCGTTCGTTCAGCCTCTTCTTGAAAAGACTCTGCCACAGGAACATCAGACCAACCATAACAGACACCTTTTGGCACATCAACACTTGTATGCCTCACTAACGTAACCTTCATGCTATAATGTAATAAACCTTTTATTTATTTTTCAAGTCACTATCATTCCTACTAAAAGTCGAAATCTAGCACAATATCCTTCAATGCAGCAGACTTCAATGCCAAATTCCAAAGGATTGCAACAACAATGTAAACAGACAATTCTGTAAGCAAAAACAATGCACCACAACAATCACCTGTATAACCATGCAACCGTTTCATTATCATACGATACAAAAAAAACATTACAACACATGGAACAAAAACTACAATATTCCAATCAAACACAGAACCAACAAAATAAAAGAACAGGCATAACGGCAACAATCCTTGAACAGCAAGTCCTATTCCCGCCTGCACATTCATACGCCTATATACATTTTTAGCTTTTGACTGTTCCTCTGTTCTCGCATAAGGCAAAAATTGAATAACTTGACCAGCAATCATTTTTGCATAAGGATCAGCAGCAAATATCGTGATGGCTGCCAATGTTGGAGGTAGTGAAGCCAAAGAAAAGAACAACAACAATTCATAGAAAATTATTCCTAAAACCCCATACGTTCCTATTCGTGAATCCTTCATGATATCTAGTATACGTTGCCTATCATGCCCTCCTCCACCAAATCCATCCATAAAGTCTGTTAGTCCGTCCTCATGCAATGCACCTGTAATAAGCAAACGACTTATCATTGCCGCCAATATCGCCATATTATAAGGCATTACTTTTGCTCCGAAGTAAAGAACAAAGGCCATAACACCCCCTGTTATCCAACCGACCATTGGCCAATATTCTACAACAGACCTATATGCTACCTTTGGAGGTTGGTAAATTCGCCAAAAGGGGAAACGCGTAAAAAAGATCAATGCCGCCCAAGCATTCTGCCACCATTTAGAAGTATTTAGTGATATTTGCATTTTCAAAATTATTCATTTCGTTAATCATCCTAACACTACTCTCTATAATCGGATAAGCACACAAAGCTCCAGTTCCTTCACCTAAGCGTAATCCTAAATTCAAAAGCGGCTTTCCTCCCAATATTTTTAACATCGTAGCGTGAGCATGTTCATCACCACAATGACCGAAAATTGCATATTTCAAAACTTCCGGAGCGATTTTACTTGCCGCAAGAAGACATGCCGACATAATAAATCCGTCAATCAGAATGATTATCTGTTTTTCTGCAGCTTTCAACATTGCTCCTATTGCTGCAACCATTTCAAATCCGCCAAAATTACGTATCACATCAAATGTATCTTCACTATGAAAATCGCGATAAAAACGTTCTACCGAATGATTTAACACTTCTAGCTTATGCTGCATTTGTTCTTCATTTATTCCAGACCCTGCCCCGATACATTCATCAAGTGGCACGCCACCAAATATATGAAGCCATACACTTGAAGGAGAAGTATTGGCTATTCCCATTTCTCCAATACACAAAATGTTACACCCCTCTGCAATACACTCCTCTGCAAGCGTAGCTCCATTAGATAAAGCTTTATACATTTGCGCCTCAGTCATAGCCGGCTCATAAAAAAAGTTCTTAGTTCCATTGGCTATTTTCATATTTCGTATTTCAGGAAAGTCACTAAGCTCATGATCCACACCCAAGTCTACAATTTTCAAATTGAAGCCATGTTGTCTACAAAACATGTTGACACCACCCCCACCTTTCGTAAAGTTAATCATTTGTTGCCAAGTAACATCACGAGGTGAACAACTCACACCCTCTTTTTCTATGCCATGATCACCACCAAGCAACAAATGGCAAGGATGAACTAGAGAAGGTGACAATGTCTGCTGAACAAGACATATCTGCATAGCAATGTCTTCCAAAATGCCTAAAGAATGTTTAGGTTTGTTTAAGTTGTCAATTTTTTCCTGAACAGCTTGTCGCAATTGAACATTAGGAGCTTGTATATTGAATGATATCATTGTATAATTTAAGATTTATCTGTTTTTAAATAATAAAACAACAATATAAAAAAAGAGTCATTCCTACTCCATCTTATACTCATTTAATTTTAATAGGTATACCGCTAACTAAAAAATATACTTCATCTGCTTCTTGGGCAACATATTGATTAAGGCTACCAAGCAAATCTGTAAAGCGTCTCTGCACATTATTACTACTCACCCCTCCACAGCCAATTTCATTAGTCACGAAAATAAATGTTGCATTCTGATTAGTGAATTTTTTGAATTCCGCCTTAATCTTTTCTAGCGTAAGATCAACATCAATCTCATTATCTTGCCTTACGGCATGATCTTTTCGGTCAAAATCCTCTGCATAATTTTCTGCAAAAAAGAAATTTGTTGCCCAAAGTGTCAAACAATCTACAAGCACTACCCTTTCATTTACAACCAAAGACCCCAAAAACAATTCCTCCTCTATGTTTTCCCACCGTTGTTTACGGCGTGCTTTATGTTTGTCTACCCTCTTTTTGAACTCATCGTCCCAAATATGAGCGGTTGCCACATAGACTGGATTATCGGAAAGAGCAAGAGCCATTTTCTCTGCATACACACTTTTCCCTGAGCGTTGACCGCCGGTTATTAGTATAATCCGTTTCATTTGTGCAAAATTAGCAAAAACTATTCTAACATAGACAAAGAGCAATAAAAAAGACTCACACATAAAATATAAAATATGTATATAGCAAATTTACGAGCTAAATTACACTCATTTTCCCACAACGAGCAAGTTTTGTCAATAAAAGTTTGCACGTTTAATAGAAATTACTTTACTTTGCACCTTGAATTTTAGGCATATTACATAAAACCAAATTATATTAATTAAAACAATTAAGAACATGAAGAAAATCTTTACGTTGTGCGCTGCCGCTGCATTGGCAGTATCTGCAACAGCTCAGACAGTAACTGAGTCCAAGACTTTTGACAATTGGTACATCGGCATCAACGGTGGTCTCGCTACAGGTATTCATCCTTCTCAGCTCGGTACAGAGAACCACACTTGGGCAAAAGACATTATGCCTAACGCTGGCATCCGTGTAGGTCGCTATTTCACACCTGTATTTGGTCTTGCAGCTGAAAGCAATGTTTACTTCAGCGATTTGCACCATGCAGGCCGCACAAACAACAACTTGTTCGGCAATGTTACAAATACATTGGTTAACTCTATCAACACTTCTTTGATAGCAACTGTTAACTTCAGCAACTGGTTCGGTGGTTACAAAGGTGAACCACGTTTGTTCGAGCTTAGCGCTGTTTACGGCCTTGGTTGGGGTCACGTATTCGGTGGCGAAGATGGCTCACGCTACTACGCTAACACATGGGACTCTGCAGACAAGAAAGATTTCTTGACTTCTAAGGCAGGTTTGGACTTCGCTTTCAACTTGGGTTCTGCAAAAGCATGGCAGCTCTATGTTGAGCCAGCTGTTGTTTGGAATCTTGAGGGCGCAAAGAAGGGCGTTCGCTACGATGCAAACTATGCTGATTTCCAGCTCAACGTTGGTCTCGTTTACAAGTTCAAGAACTCTAACGGTACACACAACTTCACTATTGCACAGCTTCGCGACCAAGCTGAGATTGATGGTCTTAACGCAAAAATCAATGATTTGCGCAACGATTTGAACGGTAAGGATTCTGAGATTGCAGCTAAGAACGCTAAGATCAACGATTTGCAGAAGGCTCTTGACGAGTGCAACAACAAGCCTAAGTACGTTAAGCCTGAAACTGCAACAAACCTCCAGCCTACAGTAATCTTCCGTCAGGGCAAATCTGTAGTAGACAAGGCACAGTATGCAAACATTGAGCTTATCGCTCAGTACATGAAGAATCACCCTGAGGCAAACGTAGAAATCAAGGGTTATGCTTCACCAGAAGGTTCAAAAGAATTGAACCAGAAGCTTTCTGAGCAGCGCGCTGAGGCTGTTAAGAGCATCCTTGTTAAGAAGTACAAGATTTCTGCTGACCGCCTTACAACCAAGGGTATGGGTGCAACAGACAAGTTGTTCGAGCAGGTTGAGTTCAACCGCGTTGCAACTTTCAACGATAGCACAAAGTAATTGAAAGCTAATTAACTTCTAACTCATAAAGATCCTCGTCATGAATTTGGCGAGGATTTTTTTATTTTCGAATTAACAAGTTCAAAGAGGTGCAAAAAGAAGGATGTTTTTTTAGAAGAAAAAGAACGTTTCGCATTGATAGCAACAAAGATAGAGAAAAAAGGAGAGTATTATTTTGCATGTTAAATTTAAAAGTCGTAACTTTGCAGCCGCTTAACGTAAAATAGCCGAATGAAGAATGACAAAATAAAAAACCAGTACCGCGTGAATGAGCAAATTCGCGTTCGGGAAGTGCGAGTTGTTGGAGACGATGGTTCAACCGTAATGCCAACACGCCAAGCCCTAGATATAGCGAAGGAAAAAGGCGTAGACTTGGTAGAAATATCCCCTAATGCACAACCTCCCGTTTGTCGTATCATCGACTATAGCAAATTTCTGTATCAGCAGAAGAAACGTGCAAAAGAGCTAAAAGCGAAACAGGTCAAACAAGAAGTAAAGGAAATACGCTTCGGACCTCAGACAGATGACCACGACTACAACTTTAAGCTAAAACATGCAAAGGAATTCCTTCAAGAAGGAAATAAGGTTCGCGCTTTTGTATTTTTCCGTGGCCGTTCTATTCTTTTTAAAGAGCAAGGAGAAGTACTTCTTCTTCGTTTCGCCAATGACTTGGAAGAATACGGAAAAGTAGAGCAAATGCCTGCATTGGAAGGAAAGAAGATGTTTCTTTACATGTCGCCCAAGAAAGCTGGTGTAGCAAAGAAAAGCCAGCAAAAGATGGACAGAGAACGTAGAGAAGCTGAAGCAAAAGAAGCTACTACAGACCATTCAGATGAAGCTTTCAGCACGCCATCAGACGGAGGTCTTTTTGCAAATGCGAAAAATGGTATTGACGCATTAAAGAAGTTGACAGAGAACTAACAAGAAATAATAATTATCAGCCAAGGCAGGCATAAGGCCGAAACTGTAATTACATAAAGAAAGGTGCGTAACGTCTTGGTATATACGTTGCCACTGTATATAATAACTAATTAAATCAAAAAAAAATGCCAAAAGTAAAGACAAACTCCGGTGCAAAGAAGAGATTCCGTTTCACTGGTACAGGTAAGATTAAGAGACATCATGCTTACCACAGTCACATTCTGACAAAGAAAACTAAAAAGCAAAAGCGTAATTTGGTACACACTGCCATTGTTGATGGAAGCAACATGAAGCAGGTACGTGATTTGCTGTGTCTCCGTTAATCCATTGTCTAACATCAAAAAGTAAGAAGAAACTATGCCAAGATCAGTAAATCACGTTGCCTCAAGAGCAAAAAGAAAAAGAATTTTAAAGCTTACACGCGGTTATTACGGAGCCCGCAAAAACGTTTGGACCGTAGCCAAGAACACTTGGGAGAAAGGTTTGACATATGCATACCGCGATCGTCGTAACAAAAAGCGTACATTCCGCGCACTTTGGATACAGCGTATCAATGCTGCAGCTCGCTTGGAAGATATGAGCTACTCAACTCTTATGGGTGCACTTCACAAGGCTGGTATTGAAATCAATCGTAAAGTTCTTGCAGACCTCGCTGTAAACAATCCTGAAGCATTCAAGGCAATTGTTGCTAAGGTTAAGTAAATAAAACAAGACATACAAAAAAAGCATTGCTTCTGCAATGCTTTTTTTGTATATTACCCTCCCAATATTATTTCATTCCCTTCATAGATAAAGATATGCGATTGCGTTTACGGTCAATTTCCAAAACACGCACTCTAACATGCTGATGCAACTTTACGACCTGTGTCGGTTCTTCAACAAAACGGTCTGCAAGTTGGGAGATATGCACAAGCCCATCTTGATGCACACCAATATCTACGAAAGCTCCAAAATTCGTAATATTAGTAACAATCCCTGGCAACTCCATTCCGACAATAAGTTCCTCTACGCATGTGACATTCTTATCAAATTCAAATTCTTTCAGCTCCTCACGCGGATCACGCCCGGGCTTTTCCAATTCGTGCAAGATGTCGGTAAGCGTGGGTATGCCAACATTTTCCGTTACATACTTCTTTATATCTATAAGGCTACGCTTTGCCTTGTCGTTTATAAGATCGGCAACAGAGCAATTACAATCCTTAGCCATCTGTTCTACAATCTTATAGCTTTCCGGATGAACAGCACTGTTGTCAAGAGGATTTTTGGCACCAGGAATACGCAAGAATCCGGCACACTGTTCAAATGCCGTAGGTCCTAGCCTTGAAACTTTCTTTAGTTGTGCGCGATTTGTGAATATGCCATTTTCACGCCTGTAGTCAACAATATTCTTTGCCAATGCCGGCCCGAGCCCACTAACATAAGCCAAAAGATGTTGGCTTGCGGTATTCAGGTTTACTCCTACCGAATTTACACAACTTTGAACCGTAAAGTCAAGACTTTTCTTCAGTTTTGCTTGATCAACATCGTGCTGATACTGCCCTACTCCTATGCTCTTTGGATCAATCTTTACAAGTTCCGCCAATGGGTCCATCAGTCTTCTTCCTATAGATACGGCACCGCGAACGGTAACATCTTGATCTGGAAATTCATCCCTTGCTGTCTTGGAGGCAGAATAGACGGATGCTCCGTCTTCACTTACTACAAAGTGCTTTATATCCCGTCCGAAATCAAGTGATTTCACAAAAGCGACAGTTTCCCTACTTGCCGTGCCGTTGCCTATAGCTATTGCCTCCACATTGAAATCCTCAACCATTTTCTTCATTTGCTGTGCTGCAAGCGTGCGTTTATTAACAGGCGGATGTGGGAAAATAGCCTCATGATGCAGCAAATTTCCCTGCATATCCAGACACACGACCTTGCACCCTGTGCGGAAACCTGGGTCAACCCCCATTACACGCTTTTGCCCCAAAGGTGCAGAAAGCAATAACTGGCGCAAATTTTCCGCAAAAACAGTAATTGCCTCCTCGTCAGCTTTCTCCTTACTTGCATTAGCAAATTCTGTTTCTACGGCAGGTTTCAGCAAACGCTTGTATGAATCTTCAACAGCCTCGCCAACGAGTGTAGCACATTTTCCATAGCCATGCACAAAGTTACGCTTTAACTTAGCTATGCACTCCTCATCGTCAGCCGATATGTTCACACGCAATATCCCTTCGCTTTCGCCTCTCCTCATGGCTAGCAGCCTATGTGAAGAACATCGTTTCAATGGCTCAGAGAAATCAAAATAGTCTGAGAATTTGGCTGCATCTTCAGTTTCAGCCTTGCTCTTCACTACTTTCGATGTTATCATCGCCTCCCGACGAAATGAATTTCTCAGTTGTTGACGTGACCGTTCGTCCATACTAACAACCTCGGCTATTATGTCTTGCGCTCCTTTTATTGCCATTTCAGCATCTTTCACATCACCTTTAACAAAACGCCTTGCCACAGCCTCAATATTGTTTTCACGCTGCAGCATGATTATCGTTGAAAGCGGTTCAAGCCCCAATTCACGGGCAATCTGTGCCCTTGTACGCCGTCTTGGTTTGAATGGCATGTATATATCCTCTAGCTCGTTCGCATCCCAACAATCATCTATGCGGTGTTGCAACTCTCCGGTCAACTTTCCTTGCTCTTCAATAGTCTTAATCACCGTATCTTTTCTCTTGGAAATCTCCTTCAGTTTGTCATACTGATCACAAATAGCCGTAATCTGCACTTCATCAAGTCTGCCGGTACGTTCCTTACGGTAACGGCTAATAAACGGAATCGTACAACCTTCATCAAGCAGAACAAGCGTATTTTCAACGCTCCGTTCAGCAAGCGATAAATTCTGTGCAATAATTTTTGAATAAATCTTTATCTTTTCCATTTTTCAATGCGTGAACTATAAATCTCACGCGTTATTAAACATGCTTTTGGGGCAGGATGTCACTCATAATCCTTCCCATCTTAAACTCTCAAGTCAACGTTCCACATTATGAAAGGAAGCCAACCATAACATACAAAGGTATGCCAAATCATCATTGCCGCAAAGGAAAAGCCACCCAATATTTTATTTAAACCATAAATTAGCTACCTTTGCCGTGATAACACATCATATAAAAATGCTTAAACATCTATCCATAATAAAAACGATAGCAATTTCAGCATTTGCGATATCCCTATCTTCCACAGGTTGCTTCGCACAGTCTAAAGGTGAACTATACGGTTTCGAACCAGGACAAATGGTATCGGCAAAAGTTGTGAGAGCGAGGGGAGAAGAATCTTTCTTCACCTGTACGCAAGTGCCAGACTCTGTATTCTCCATAATGAAAGGCAAGACATACAAAGCCTCTTGCACGATTCCGCTCCAGCAACTGCGCTATTTGCGTTGTCTTCATAAGGACAAGCAAGGCAATAGCATTGTGGGAGAAATGGTAGTCAACGCAAAGATTGCCACGAAAGTTCTAGCTATCCTTCACAAACTTTACGTTTCGGGCTACCCCATCCAGCGCATGCGTCTTATGGATTATTGGAATGCTGATGATGAACGGGCAATGCGGGACAACAACTCCTCGTGTTTTAATTTTAGGTTCATTTCCCATACTCACAAAGTGTCCAAACATGGCATGGGAATGGCCATTGACATAAATACTCTGTATAACCCTTACAACAAAAAACTCCGCAACGGAAAAGAAATTACCGAACCGGCAACAGGAAAAGCCTACCTCGACCGCACAAAAAAGTTTGACTATAAGATAGAAAAAGGCGACCTCTGTTATCGTCTCTTTACGGAAGCTGGTTTCAAATGGGGCGGCGATTGGGTGCATTCAAAGGATTATCAACATTTTGAATACTGAATAAAAGAAAAAGCCCATGGGCTTTTTTGCGTAAGCCCACGGGATTCCTTTTTCAACCCCGCGGGCTTACGTTCATATTTCCGCAGTTAATTAAATGCCCAATGGGTTGATATTGTCGTAAAGCTCCTTTGTCTTGCTTTCTATATTTTCCTGCTTCTCGTCATTGCCATTGTCTGCAAGTTCCGCAGCCCGCTCTGCATCTTCCTTTGCCCCTAGAGAATCTCCCGTTTTCTCTTTAAGTTCAGCACGATTCGCAAAGGCGGCACCATTGAAAGGATTGGCATCAATCACTTTTCCGTAGAAGTCTATAGCCTGGGAAGCATTCCCTTTTTCTTTTTCTATATTTGCTTTCAGCATGAGAATATCCTCGTTGTCTGAATATTTTTCCAACAAGAGCAACGCGTCTTCGTCTGCCTCGTCAAGATTTCCGCCCTCCAACAACACTTCACCGCGAAGCAGGTAAGCCTCGGGAAAGTCAGGCTTAACCGATATTGCCTTAGTAAGCATTGCAACAGCGTTGGCAGCATCGTCAGTGCCGCGACATGCCTTTGCATAAAGATATAGGGCATCACTCGAATCTTTGTCTATGAGCAATGCCTTCTCACAGACTTGCCCCATTACAACATAATCTTCCATCATGAATGCCACATTGGCCATACGCAGCAACACGGCGATATTGTCTGGTTGCGCCTCAGCGATTTTTTCCAAATGCCGGTATGCCAATGCCAGTTCTCCTTGAGAGATATAACACTGCGAGATATAATCGCGTATTTCCAGGTCTTCTTTCAGATTAAGCGCATGCACGAAACAGTTAACAGCATAGTCCGTTTGATGCATACGCATAGCCTTTACTCCATCATATTTGAGAGTATCAAAGTCTTTTGCCTCCTGTCGTTTTTTCTCTTCCTCGCTTTTTTCATGGTTTTCGGCCGAAACGCCGAACAGTCGTTTGAAGAATCCCATTGTTCTTTGCCTTTTATTGTTTTTCTTTTTTTATTTATCTACCTTTCATTTACCATCCGAAGGCTTTTTTGTCTGCAAGCCATTTACCTTGCGCCCGCAGCACCTGCTCAATGATTTCCCGCCCTACTCCATATCCGCCTTTGGCTGTGCATATATAACGGCTTATGCCTTTTATCTCAGGACAGGCATCCGACGGACAACAGGGGCAGCCACAACGCTTCATAACCTCATAGTCTGGGATATCATCGCCAACAAAAATCACTTCATCATCGCCAAGTTTATTGTCTTCAAGGAACTTTTCATATGTATTAATCTTCACTGAACATGCAGTAAAGATATCTTTCACGCCAAGATTGCCATAGCGCACACGTATGCTCTGCACGTCTGCTCCTGTCATTATGGCAATGTTAAGTCCCTGCTTTACGGCAAGTTGTATTGCATAACCGTCTTTTATATTCACCGTGCGCATGGGCTCTCCTGAAGGATGGAGCGTTATCGTGCTGGCACTTAACACGCCGTCAACGTCGAACACGATGGCACGTATACTTTTCAAGTCGTAGTTAATCATAGATTTTACTATTTTGTCATTTCATTTTGGTTTCCCGCCTTTTTCATTGCGGCTTCATGTATGCTCCAACTCATTGCTTCATAAACACGACACGCCGCAGGATCGTCTTCCAACATCTGCTTTTGCATGCGGATAACGTTTTCATCATACCTTACGGCGGGGCCTGTCTGAGCCTCCGCCGGACTCAGCTTGTGAATCTTTGCTGTTGTCTCGTCAATGAGCGGCAGCATTACATCGAAAGGTATATTGCTACGCTCAAGTATTTCCGCTGAAATGGCAAAACATCTGTTAGCAAAATTGCAAGCAAATACCGCCGCAAGATGCAGTTTCTTGCGCTCTTCTGAAGAAAGTTCGTAAACGTTTCGGCACAATTCGGCTCCCAATCCGCACAACATACGCAAGTCTGCCTCATTGTTTGCCTCAACAAATGTGGAAATATCGTCAAAGTCAACAATCTTTTCCTTTGAGAATGTCTGCATTGGATAGAACACTCCAAAGCGGTCGGCATGTCCTTTGAATATGTTCATCGGTATACTTCCGGCAGTATGAACAAACAGTCCGTTCCTTTTCCCGTTACATAGTTTACCAATAACTTCGCCAAGCACACTGTCTTTTACAGAAACGACATACAAGTCGGCATCTTCATACAAGCATTCCAGTTCACTAGTTGCCTCAGCAGACACCTCTCCGGCAAGTTTCTCTGCCGCTTCAAGCGTATGGTTGTATACTTGTAAAATTCTGTGCTTTGTTTTCTTTTTCAAAGCCAAGGCAAAGTTTGTGGCCAATCGGCCGGCTCCAACAAATATAATGTTCATCTAAGCTACATTTTTCAGTTTTCTCCGATATGGATTCTCTCCCACCCTAAGTTCTCTTCTTCTGCAACGCTACCATAATCAGCTGCATAACCGAAAGCTATTAGGGCATAAACAGTTTTACTGTCGGGGATACCCAATATTCCACGTACCACCTCGTCGGCAAGTGTTCCGTCAGTCAATGCATATCCCCTTATTTGCACGATACAATAAGCTATCTTCATACTTGCCGCCTGCGCACACATCATCCATACAGAACGCGAGCAGTTCTCTACCCACGCTCCATCGTAGAGTCTATCAGCCGTAACGGCTACAACAAAAGGTGCCTCAAGAATTGTTCCTGCCCTGTCCTCACGTGCTTCCGCCAGACGTTCAATAGCGTGCGCGTCATCCGTAACGTAAAGTTCAAGACTATCCTCCGCGTCTTCCGAGGCAAACAACAATCCTGCACGGAGAAGAAGGCCCAGGGCCTCAGGCTCAAATTCCTTTTTAAGAAAGGATGAAGGATTGCAGTGGCACTTTATATCTTCAACTGTCATAGGTTAGTGCAAAAGTAATAATTTTATTTTGCAATGCCCGAGAATTGGCATACCTTTGTTGAACAGAGTCAAAATAATCCCCATACATTATGACCTTAAGAATCAGCTTTGCCAGACGAATACTCGATTTCCTACTCCCGCGCCAATGCTGCGCATGCGGAGAAAGACTGGCAGTTAGCGACCATGCTATTTGCATGAAATGCAACCTGCATCTGCCGCGAACCAAGCAATGCCTGCAACCGAAAGACAACGAGATGGCACAACTCTTTTGGCATCTTATACCAATTGAAAATGCAGCGGCATTGTTCTTTTATCAACAACACTCTCCTTCAAGCAACATAATATTGCAATTCAAATACAGAGGAAAGTGGAACATCGCTGAAGACATGGGGCGTATGGCTGCAAAGGAGTTCACACAGCATGATTTTTTTGACGGTATTGACGTAATTCTGCCCGTGCCGATAACGAAAAAGAGGAAGCGTGAACGTGGATATAACCAGAGTCATCACATTGCCGTCGGAATAAGTGAAATAACCGGGCTGCCCATTGTGGAAAATGCAGTAAAAAGGATAAAATTCTCAACCTCGCAAACTCAGAAGCATGCTATGGAAAGACGTGAGAACGTTGCCGGCGCATTTAAGCTAAGCAATGGCAAAGATATTGAAGGGAAGCATGTGCTTGTTGTTGACGACGTAGTCACAACTGGCTCAACGGTGCTTTCATGTTGTCTTGAGCTTGTAAAAGGTGGAGTGAAAAGCATCAGTATCCTGTCGCTCGGCTACACAAAAGGCTGACTTTTCCCATCTGACAAGCCGTGTATCTCTATAACAAAAAAAGATTGAGCGCCTTCATCTTGCACCCAATCCTTTTAGCAATTTACAAAAAAATAGACTTTCTATTTCTTTATTTTTTAAACTTACGGTAAAGTTTCCAAGCGAATAGCGCACCGTCAAGCACGCCAATACTGTTGCCTATAACATTCGCCATACTGAAACCTTTGCTTTTCTTTGCTTCATCCTTACGGAACAACTCGTTCCATTGCTTGCCTATCTCCTTTTGGTCTTTGCGTATTGCCTTCAACAACTGCGCTTTGCGCAATGTTATATCATGAAGTGACCTGAACTGCACTTGCTGTTCTTCATTCTGTGCCATAAGCTCAATTCTCCATTAAAAGGTTTGTAAGAAACTTCACGAGCGGCTTTTCTATAAGAGATTTCCTAAATGCCACAAAGACGAGGAACGCTACGAAATAAAAGAAAGCCACAAGCATATTAGCCCAAGCCTGACCAATATATTCAGCAAGGAATGCCACAACGCTAAATGACAAGAAGACAAGCACCAATACGATTATCAGAGCCAATACTGCCACGATTATGAGAGCAGTAACGAGACGTACCACTTTTTCTATCGCGCTAAGCTTTACGTATTCGCCCTGCAAACCGATGTAGTGGCGAAGAATTTCCACCAATCGGACTACGATTCCTATGTTCTTGTCGCTTGAAAACATCCGCATGTCACTTTACCACGAACTAAACTTCTTCTGAAGCTGCGTCCTTAATATCGTCGGCAAGATCGCCCATCTCCTTGCGAGTGAGCTTGATGCTATGGCGTTTGCAAAAATCGTCTATTGCATCCGTTATCTTTTCCCTTGTATCCGTTCCCTTTTCTGGAGCCAACAAAATTCCGAGGGCTGTCCCTGCGATTGCACCGCCAAGGAATGCGCCAATATAGCCTAATGTCTTCATAATACCATTCAGTTTAAATTAAACATGTTATTCTGAAAGCAAATTTACTAATTCTTTCATTCTGCTACAATGATTTCTATATATTTTTATCGTCGCCGTGGCTATCTTCCGCCATTTAACAAACTTTATGCACGCTACAGTCATGCTTTACACATTATTTATGTAACTTCGCAGAGATTTTTGAACGACAAGTATAATCAAACTAATAAAACGAAAAATGAAAAGATACACGATAATTTGTGCTGGCTTGACACTCGCCATCGCATTCTCTAGCTGCGGGTCATCAGAAAAGGCATACCGCAAGATGTACGAGAAAGCGCAAGCTGCAGAAGCCAACAAGAACGCAACTGAACAGCCGAGCGAAGAAGTGGCAGTTGTTACTCCTGTCGTTGAAAAGCCTGCCACAGAAACCGTTGTTGTTGACAATTCCGACAATGTCCCCGTCAAGCAAGGCAATTATTCTGTAGTAAACGGAGCTGGACTGAAGTATTTCAGCGTTGTTGTAGGCTCGTTCTCCGTTCAAGCCAATGCAGAAGGCATGCAGCAACAACTCAAGAACAAAGGCTATGCTGCTCAGGTTGCTTATGATGCTGCAACAAGAAAATACCGTGTTGTAGCTTCAACATTCGACACAAAGAGCGAAGCTATACAAAGCCGCAACTCACTTAGCAGCCAGTATCCTGACGCTTGGTTGCTTTATAACAAGAACTAACGTGGCGCGAATCCTGTCAATAGACTACGGAAAGAAGCGCACTGGCATAGCTGTTACCGACCCGCTGCAGATTATAGCTGGCGGGTTGGCAACTGTACCCACCGCACAACTATTCGATTTCCTCAAAAAATATATTCAGGAAAACGAAGTTGAACTTATTGTTGTTGGCGAGCCTAAGCAGACAAACGGTCTGCCTAGCGAAAACATGGGGCGCATAAAACAATTTGTGGCGCGATGGAAGAAGTGTATGCCTATTCCCGTAGTATTCTACGACGAGCGTTTCACGTCAGTACTTGCACACAAAGCCATGCTTGACAGCGGTATCGGCAAAAAAGCCCGGCAGAACAAGGCGCTTGTTGACGAGATAAGCGCCACAATCATATTACAAAGTTTTTTGGAATCAAGAAGATGATATTACCTATTTATATATATGGGCAGCCCGTATTGAGGAAAGAGTCTTTAGACATAGAGAAGGACTACCCAAATCTAAAGGAACTGATAGCAAACATGTTTGAGACAATGGAAGAATCAAACGGTGTAGGATTGGCTGCACCGCAGATTGGTCTTAGCATCCGTGTGGTCGTAATAGATTTGGACGTGCTTTCTGAAGATTTCCCCGAATACAAAGGGTTTAAAAAGGGCTTTATAAACCCACACATATTGGAATACGACGAGACAAAGACCGAGAGCCTTGACGAAGGATGCTTGTCGTTGCCTGGAATCCAGGAGAAGGTTGTTCGTCCAACAAGAATACATGTTCAGTATCTTGACGAGGAGCTTCAAGAGCATGACGAATGGGTTGAAGGATATTTGGCGCGTGTAATGCAGCACGAATTCGACCATCTTGATGCAAAGATGTTTATCGACAGAATATCTCCCTTGCGCAAGCAACTTATAAAAAACAAGCTGAAAGCTCTACTACAAGGCAGATACCGTTGCAGCTACCGCACAAAACCGGTTAAGAGATAATATAACAAAACCACAAATACATATTTCTTTTCCATATTACACTATGCGTAAGATTCTACTGTCAGCGTTGTTGGCAACACTAATGTTGCCGGCTAACGCTCAATATAATATTGACCGATTGATTAGAGTCGGACAAAGCGCATTGTATTATGAAGATTATGTACTTTCCATTCAATATTTCAGTCGGGCTATAGCCGCAAGACCATATCTCTATGAGCCTTGGCTCGGAAGAGGAGAAGCTAAATTCAGACTTGACGACTACGTTGGAGCGGAAGCCGATTGCACCGAAGCAATTAAGCTCAACCCATATATTCCTTTGATTTTTGAGCTTCGCGGACTTTGCAGAATACGCCAAAACAACTTCAAAGGTGCCATTGCCGATTACGACAAGACTATAGAATACGAGCCAGACAACAAGAATTTATGGTATAACCGCGTTCTATGCCGACTGGAAGACAAAGACTACGACAAAGCCGACGAAGAACTAGAAACAATGATTAAGCGATGGAGCAACTATTCACAGGCTTATTCGCTTAAAGCAGAGCTACTTCTACAAAAGAAAGACACAATAGAAGGAGCAAAATACCTTGACAAAAGTTTGGAAATCAACCCATACGAAGGCGAAACATGGGCTATGCGTTCTATCATCAGTTTGGCACAAGCGAAATGGAAAGAGGCTGACATGCAGTTGTCTAAGGCTATTCATCTTAAACCAAGCACGGCAAATTATTATGTCAACCGAGCCTTGGCACGATACAACATAAACAATCTCCGAGGAGCGTTGGCTGACTACGACAAAGCAATAGAACTCGAACCAAACAACTTCCTCGCACACTACAATCGCGGACAAATGCGCGTGCAAGTGGGCGATGACAATCGGGCCATTGACGATTTCGATTTCATCATAAACATGGAACCGGACAATGTAATGGCCATATATAACAGGGCATTGCTTAGAGAACGCATCGGAAACATCAAAGGCGCCATTTCTGACTATACAAGACTTATATCACAATTCCCGAATTTTTGGGTAGGACTGCAAAACCGTGCGCGATGCTACAGGAAGATTGGAATGACATCCAAAGCTGCAAACGATGAGTTTAAAGTTTTCAAAGCACAAAACGACAAAGCCAACGGATACCAACCGCGTTGGAGCAAGAAAAAAGTACACAGCGTTAGAAAACGCAGCGAAATAGACTTCGACAAATACAACCAACTTGTCGTAGACGACAAGACAAACATTGGGTATGAATACGCTAATTCATATCGCGGAAAAGTACAGAACAGAAAAGTAGACATCGGTTTCATGCCTATGTTCCAACTTTCATACCTGCAATATGCCAACGGGGTGAAATCATATGTAGCCTCAGACGAAAGCGTAGAGAAGTTTAACAAAGATATAAAAACGAGCAATGCCACAAGCCTTCAGATTGCCTGCAATCCCAAAAGCCTAAACGAAGATATTTCAAAGAAATATTTCAGCATGCTTGATTCACTAAGTCTGAAGATTCAACAATCTAAAGATTTAAAAAACGACAAGTATTTACTTCTGCAACGCGCAGTAGCTTATAGCGTTATACAAAACTTTTATGATGCGGAAAACGACCTGTCGGCATACATCCAAACAGACAGCACTTCTGTTTTGGCATACTGGCAACGCGCAGTCTGCCTTTTTATGATGCAAAGCTACGACAAGGCACAAGGCAACACTGCCGGACTTAACGACTTACGTGCACTTAGCGATCTCGACAAGGCTATTTCGCTAAAGTCAACCAACGCCTATCTCTATTATAATAGAGGTAATATACACGCAGCACAAAGCGATTACACCAAGGCAATCCTCGACTACACAAAAGCAATTGAGATTGACCCGCGACTGGCTGAAGCATACTATAACCGGGGACTGGCCTATATCTATACCCAAAAAACAGACTTGGGAATAAAGGATTTGAGCAAAGCCGGAGAGTACGGCCTTGTAAACGCATACAGCGCAATAAAGAAATTTAGGCAGAAAAACAACAAACAAAAATAGAATGCCTTGAAAAAAGGAAACGAATTAGGTCATAAAAAAATGGCAATGCCTATTTTAACACAATAACACTTCCCTTTTTTCAAGGAAAATACTAATTTTGCATTTTGTAAACTAATGCGGGTATTCGTATCACTCGCCTAAAACAAAAACATATTATGATTAAAATTACATTTCCAGACGGTACTGTACGTGAATACGAACAGGGAGTAACTGGACTGCAAATTGCAGAAAGCATCTCGCCGGCTTTGGCCCGCAATGTTTTGGCATGCGGAGTTAACGGTGAAACAGTAGAGCTGAATCGTCCTATCAACGAGGATGCCAACGTCACTTTATACAAATGGGAAGATGAAGAGGGCAAGCACGCATTTTGGCACACATCGGCTCACCTCTTGGCTGAAGCGCTACAGGAGTTGTACCCTGGCATCCAATTTGGCTTCGGTCCTGCTATAGAGAACGGCTTCTTCTATGATGTAATGCCTAAAGACGGCGAAGTTATCAAGGAAGGCGATTTTGAAAAAATCGAAAAAAAGATGAAAGAGCTGGCTTCAAAGGACGAGGCCCTCGTAAGAAAAGAAGTATCCAAAGCCGATGCTCTAAAAGAATTCAAAGAAAACGGACAGGAATACAAGTGTGAGCACATCGATCAAGACTTGGAAGACGGCTCCATCACAACATATACCCAGGGAAATTTTACAGACCTCTGTAAAGGACCGCATCTAGTAAGCACTGGAGCAATAAAAGCAATCAAGATAACTAGCGTAGCTGGAGCCTTTTGGCGCGGTGACGCAAAGCGCGAGCAAATGACACGTATCTACGGCATAACCTTCCCAAAGAAGAAAATGCTTGACGAATATCTGCTTATGCTCGAAGAAGCCAAAAAGCGCGACCACCGTAAAATCGGCAAAGAAATGGAACTGTTCATGTTCTCAGAACGTGTTGGTAAAGGTTTGCCGATATGGTTACCCAAGGGAACGCAATTGCGCCTTCGTCTCCAAGAACTCTTGCGCAACCTGTTGAAGCCATATAACTATCAGGAAGTCATAACTCCAGGCATCGGCGGCAAAAGCCTATATGTCACATCTGGACACTACGCACACTACGGAAAAGACGCATTCCAACCGATACATACTCCAGAAGAAGACGAGGAGTATATGCTTAAGCCAATGAACTGTCCGCACCATTGCGAGATTTACGCACGCAAGCCACGTTCATACAAAGACTTGCCATTGCGTATCGCAGAATTCGGTACAGTATTCCGCTATGAAAAGAGCGGAGAGCTACATGGACTTACACGCGTACGCACGTTTACACAAGACGATGCACACATATTCGTACGCCCAGATCAGGTAAAGAAAGAGTTTGAAAACATCATAGACATTATCCTGAAAGTGTTTGGAATCTTTGGCTTTGAGAATTACGAAGCACAGATTTCGTTGCGTGATCCTAAAGACACAGAAAAATATATCGGTAGTGACGAAATTTGGGAAGAAAGCCAAAACGCAATCCGCGAGGCTTGCAAAGAGAAAGGACTCCAGTGTCATGAGGAAGAGGGAGAAGCTGCTTTCTATGGCCCGAAACTGGATTTCATGGTAAAAGATGCTATTGGAAGAAAATGGCAGCTCGGCACTATTCAGGTAGACTACAACCTTCCTGAACGTTTCAAGTTGGAATATACTGCAGAAGACAACTCCAAGAAGACGCCAGTCATGGTTCACCGTGCACCGTTCGGCTCTCTGGAGCGTTTCACTGCCGTTCTTATAGAACACACTGCTGGCCATTTCCCACTTTGGTTAACACCTGATCAAGTTGCAATTCTCCCAATCTCAGAAAAATACAACGAATATGCAAAGCAACTTGCCAAGTATTTTGACAGCAAAGGCGTTCGCGCAAAGATTGACGACCGTAACGAGAAGATTGGCCGCAAGATACGCGACAACGAAATGAAACGCATTCCTTATATGCTTGTAGTAGGCGAAAAGGAGCAAGCTGAAGGCACTGTTGCCGTAAGAAAGCAGGGCGGAGGCGATCAAGGCTCAATGAGTAAGGAAGATTTCGCTAAAAAGATCAACGACGAAGTAGCAGAAATGCTGAAAAGCGTAGAAATGTAATACTTTTTCTGCATATCTCTAAAAAGAGACAGGTAGAAAAGCAATAAAGAGAGTGTACCGTAATTTCATGTTATGGTACACTCTCTTTGCATTTTCTAATAAAACTAACACTTTCCACATCCCAGTATTCTACATCCAACGTAAGGATAAACATAAAAGAAGCAAAATAACAAAATAAAAACAATGCTGGGCAAACATTCAAAACCTACTACAATAACAAACAAACACTTCCATCTCAACCATCCAAAAAGCAATTAAAAATTTATTTAACAAAGAAAGCGAGAGAAATATTCTACGTCCAAAGGCTAAAAGTCATAAAGTGGTGAGAATAAACTAGTTCTCACACAATTTAGACGCCCCAAAATGCAAAAAAAATAAAATATATTTCCATATGCCATCAAAAACTCGTATATTTGCAATCCATTTTGTAAAGAAGAAAAATTACAGGAATAAAACAAAATAAAAGGAAGATGACAAAAGCAGAGATAATAGAAGAGATTGTTAATTCAACAGGAGTTGCACGCAAAGACGTAGCTACAACAGTTGAAGCTTTTATGGAAGCCATCAAAAACAGTTTGCTAGAGAAGAAAGACAATGTTTATCTTCGCGGCTTCGGAAGCTTTATCATTAAGCATCGCGCTGAGAAAACAGCAAGAAACATTTCCAAAAACACGACACTGGTAATTGCCGCACACGACTTTCCAAGTTTCAAGCCTGCAAAAAGTTTCGTAAACAAAATGAAAGGTGAGGAATAACAACTCACTTTATCTTGGCAATATTTCAGGAATCTGTTTCGGACACGATATATATACGTAAGAAGAATTATCAATAACATCATAATTAAACAATTTAAATCATAAGACAATGCCAAACGGTAAGAAGAAAAAGGGCCACAAGATGGCTACCCACAAGCGTAAGAAAAGACTAAGAAAGAACAGACACAAGAGCAAGTAAAAAAACTAACTGCAGAGTTAGTGCTCAAAAAAGTCTATTCAGACTGGGCATGTCAATCAATGCAGCAATCCATGAGAACGCGTATTTGTTGACATGCCCTTATTTTATCAATCAAGTTTCGTACAAAAAGACATGACAAGCGAATTAGTAATCGACGTCCAACAGAATGAGATCTCAATAGCTCTGCTTGAAGACAAAAATCTTGTAGAGTTTCAAAATGAGCCACGCTCAGCCTCATTCACTGTTGGAAACATCTACGTGGCAAAGGTAAAAAAGCTGATGCCAGGCTTGAATGCAAGCTTTGTAGATGTCGGATATGAGCGCGATGCCTTTCTGCACTATCTTGATCTAGGGAGTAAATTCAACTCCTACGAAAAGTATATCAAACAAGTTCAGAGCGACAGAAAGAAACTTTATCCGTTTTCTAAAGCAATGCGCCTGCCAGACCTAAAGAAAGACGGCTCGGTGCAAAACGAATTGCAGCAAGGACAGGAAGTTCTTGTGCAAATCGTTAAAGAACCTATTTCCACCAAAGGCCCGCGCCTCACTGGAGAGCTGAGTTTTGCGGGACGTTATTTGGTGCTTATTCCATTCGATGATAAAGTTTCCGTTTCATCAAAAATCAAAAGCGGTGAAGAACGCGCCCGCCTCAAGCAACTAATCCATAGCATAAAGCCTAAAAATGTTGGGGTCATCGTACGTACAGTGGCTGAGGGCAAGCGCGTAGCAGAGCTTGACACGGAACTGAAAATTCTCATGAAGCGGTGGGAGGACGCAATAGAGAAAGTTCAGAAGACCCAAAAGCGACCGCAACTCGTCTATGAAGAAACGAGTCGCGTAGTGGCAATGCTACGCGATCTCTTCAATCCGTCATACGAAAACATCTATGTCAACGACAAAGAGGTTTTCAAAGAGGTGAAACACTATGTCACTCTCATCGCTCCTGAAAAGGCAAACATTGTGAAGCTATACACGGGTAGCGTGCCAATATTCGACAATTTCAACGTAACAAAGCAAATAAAATCAAGCTTCGGCAAGATTGTCAATTACAAACACGGTGCCTACCTTATTATAGAGCACACCGAAGCTTTGCACGTTGTGGATGTTAATAGCGGCAACCGCACACGTTCTGCCAACGGTCAGGAAGCGAACGCACTTGATGTAAACCTTGGAGCTGCCGACGAATTGGCTCGCCAGCTTCGCCTAAGAGACATGGGCGGCATAATAGTTGTAGACTTCATTGACATGAATCTTGCCGAAGACAGACAGATTCTCTACGAACGCATGTGCAAGAACATGCAGAAAGACCGCGCACGCCATAACATTCTGCCATTAAGCAAATTTGGCTTGATGCAGATAACACGCCAGCGTGTACGCCCGGCAATGGATGTCAATGTGGAAGAAACATGCCCTACATGTTTCGGCAAGGGAAAAATCAAATCAAGTATACTTTTCACAGATCAGCTAGAGAGCAAAATTGACAAATTAGTCAATAAGATTGGCATAAAGACATTCTATCTGCATGTTCACCCGTACGTAGCAGCCTATATCAATCAAGGCTTGATAAGCATGAAGCGTAGGTGGCAAATGAAATACGGATTCGGGGTGCACGTCATATCCTCACAGAAAATGGCGTTCCTACAATACGAATTTTACGACAGCAAGAAGCAGTTTATCGACATGAAAGAAGAAAGTGAAACCATGTAACTGCTGAAGTTCATGCCGAAATGAATGTTAGAACAATTAAAGCGGGAAGCGACTTAAAAAGTCTACTTCCCGCTTTCTTATTGTTTGTATCTGAATTTTCAGGAGATAATCATTGCTGATTAGATACCGAGTTTCTTGCGAATATCCTTAGGTATGGCATTCTTGTTGACCATGAAGTCCATTGTCTTATATTTTACGAAAGCCTTGGTCATATACCATATTCCCTTGTAGTCGCCATATTCTCCCCATGAGTTTTTAATCATATAGTACTCTTTGCCTGTTTGGTCTTTAGCTATTCCAAAGAGGTGCATGCCGTGGTCGTCAGTTGTTTCCCAATTGTCGTAAGCTTCCTGACGCATTTCTTGTGTAACTTCCACTTCAGGAGCATATACACCAAGAGAGTCAAGTTTGTTTGACTTCTCAGTCTTAGTCAGTCTAAGCCATTTAGCAGCGTCACTACCAGCAAGGCTCTGCACTTTCTTTGAGTCATAAGCCACAGCAAGTCCCTTGCGTGTGAATCCTTCTTCAGAGACATCACCACCCCAAGCTACTGTATATCCATTGTTAATGGCGTTATCAATAATCTTTATCATGTCGTCCATCGGCACGTTATAGCTTTGCCCCTGACGCCAGTTGTCTTGCACTTCAACTGCAAAAGGTTTCCAGAAAGGATGATGAGTATAGCTTGTTATGCTCACATAGTCGTCGTAGTTAAGTCCGAAGCTATCAGCAAAGCTACGTGGAGTATACGTCTTTCCTTCATACTTAAAGGTTGATGGACATTCTCCGAGATATGAGTTGATAATGCCTTGCAAGCCTTTTTTCCATGCTGGAGAAAGCTTTTTGTGGTCTCCCTTGGCTATTGCCTCAACATAAGGCGTCATTACTGCAAAGAATTCGTTGAAGTTGTTCAGAGAATCACCATAGAGTGAACCTGCTGCAGGCATAGCGTCCTCAGGGCAGATACCGTAATTTTTGAGGCAATATAGTGGATCTTCAGCTGCCCCACCCTGAGAGAACGAAACGTCACCATGCATGCGAACCGCCATAACGGCACGGTCCATGTATGTCTTGTTTGCGACAAAAGCCTCGCAAAGGTCAACAGATTTGCCTGTTTTCTTCAGGATTTCACTTTCAAAGAACGAAAGCGTGGAATAATCCCAGCAGGTACCGCTACGATTTTGGTCTTTGATACTAGTGATTTTGTTTTCCTTTACTGTTGTGAACACAGGTTTATTCTTGTTCACAGAGTCTTTCTTCTCCTCCGCATTTGCTCCCAATACGAGACAAGCCAAGAGGGCTAATGTTAGAGTCTTCTTCATTTTTAGTTATATCTGATTGATGAATTATTTTTTCTTTGCTAATTCAGTATGCCATTTCAGCATAAAACGTTACCGAAGATGTGGCAATAAACACGCATTATGCGTTTTGCGCCATAAATTCTTCAACGTCTTTTGGATGATACGGAATACGGTCTTTACCCAAGAAGCGGCAACCGCTATCTGTTATGAGCACATCGTCTTCTATTCTTATCCCGCCGAAATCTTTATAAGTTTCAAGCTTCTCATAATTTATGAAGTCTTTATGCAAGCCCTTTTGCCGCCATTCGTCGATGAGAGCCGGTATGAAATATACTCCAGGTTCATCTGTTACGACAAAACCTTTCTCCAAGCGACGCCCCATTCTTAGGCAGTTCGTGCCAAACTGTTCTAGATTTGGCCTGGTTTCCTCGTCAAAGCCTACATATGTTTGGCCGAGACCTTCCATGTCGTGTACATCCATTCCCATCATATGCCCAAGCCCATGAGGCAAGAACATGGCGTGTGCTCCGGCTGCAACGGCATCATCGGTATTACCTTTCATCAGTCCAAGCTCCTTAAGACGGTCGGTCATCAAGCGACATACGCCCAAATGCACATCAAAATACTTCACGCCCGGTTTTGCGAGTTCCAACGTTAGGTCATGACAAGCCTCAACGATAGAATATATCTCAAGTTGCCTTTGTGAGAATTTGCCGTTTACAGGATATGTTCTGGTGTTGTCTGAGCAATAATGTTCCATTGTCTCCGCTCCGGCATCACACAAAGCAAGCCTTCCGTCTTCAAGGGTTGCCATGGAAGGATTGCCATGCATTATCTCGCCATGCTGTGTGAAGATAGTGGCAAAGCTTACCATTGAGCCATAAGAATGGGCAATTCCGTCCACCTGACCACCAATGTATTTTTCTGTAAGTCCTGGCCTTGTCAATTTCATTGCCGTGGTATGCATTTTGTATCCTACTATGCAAGCACGCTCAATCTCGTCAATTTCAAGCTGGCTCTTTACGGAACGCATTTTCACCACAGCTTTAATCAATGACAACGAAGCCAATTCACGCTGTTGGTTGGGATGTATGCCAAGCAGATCGAATATCTGTATCATCGTGTCGTGGCGGTAAGGCGGAAGAAAATGCACGGTACGCTTTTCTTTCAAGGCATTGTTGCAGATGAAAGCCAGTTGCTTCATCGGTGCACTGCTACTTACTCCGGCAGCTTCAGCCATATTGTGAACACTGTCCACCTTTCCCATCCAAACGATGTCGTCTATATCTATGTCGTCACCTATGAGGGTTTCAATGTCATTGTCTATGTCTATAACGCCAACAAGCCCGTCTCTCTGCGCTCCGAAGAAGTAAAGGAAAGAAGAGTCCTGCCTAAACGGATAATAAGCGTTGGAAGGATAGTTAGCGGGCGACTCATTGTTTCCGAAAAAGATAATGATTCCGCTCTTTACGAGTTTCTTAAGCTCAGCGCGGCGGTTAACGTAGGTTTCTTTACTGAACATAAATTTAATCTGTTATTGACATTTTACGCTCTTTCCGCACTCTTCTTAATGCGGTTTCAAGCCGCTGCAGTACGAAAATTATCGTCTAATATTTCTGCAAAGATAGACAATATTAGGTTAAAAGCATTATCTTTGCATAGGATTTTATTGGTTTGCATCTTTTATTTGCACGACAAACGGCATCATTCGTAATATTTTGTCATTTAAATGCCCTTTAGTTTATTTTGTATATATGAAAGTTAATTGGAACACAGGACTTGTTTTGGAAGGCGGCGGCATGCGGGGCGTGTTCACAAGCGGCGTACTCGACGGATTCATGAAGAACGATGTTTATTTCCACTATGTAGTTGCCGTATCGGCTGGCGCATGCAATGGTCTTTCATATATGAGCCATCAGATCAGACGCGCACGCATTTCAAACATTGACTATTTGGCAAAATACAAATATATAGGTTTGCGGCATCTCGTAACGCAAGGATGTATCTTCGACCGCAAGCTACTTTACGAGGATTTCCCCAATACCTTGCTGCCATACGACTATGAGACTTATTTCAACAACCCTGACGAATTTGAAATGGTGACCACGAATTGTCTGACGGGGCGCGCCTGCTACATGTCGGAAAAGAGCGACAGTCAACGCCTTATCGACATCTGCCGTGCCAGCAGCAGCCTGCCTTACGTCAGCAAAATAGTTGATGTTGACGGCATTCCCATGCTCGATGGAGGAATAACCGACAGTATTCCTGTTCTTCATTCCATTGAAAAGGGTCACAAAACAAATGTACTTGTGCTCACACGCAACAAAGGCTATCGCTCAACCGAAAAGGATCATAAAATTCCGCACTTCATATACAAGAACTATCCCCGGCTGAGAGTAGTGCTGAGCCACCGTTGCCAAGCATATAACCAGCAACTTGATTTGGTGGATGAAATGGAACGGAAGGGCGACATCGTGTGCATCCGTCCCGAAAAGCCCATAGAAGTAGGACGGATGGAGAAGGATGTAGAGAAGTTGCAACGCCTCTATGAAGAAGGCTATGCGCTAGGAGAGAAATTCTGCAACGAATATATGACATAGGCACCCCAAAGATGCAAATCCTAACCCCGCGGGGTTTAAAATGAAAACCCGCGGGCTTACATAACAGAACTCTGCCGTTTATAACAAAAAGCCCACGGCCTTTCAAATAGAAATGCCATTTTGCAAAAGACAACACGGCGTTCGACAAAGAACTTTACCTATACTTCATTATGAACGAGAAACAACGGATAGAACAACTACGCAGCGAACTGCATGCCCATAACTACAAATATTACGTATTGAACCAGCCGGAAATATCCGACCAAGACTTCGACTTCTTGATGCATGAGCTTCAAGACCTTGAAGCAAAGCATCCGGAACTTTATGACCCCAATTCGCCTACTCAACGCGTGGGCAGTGACCTTAGCCAAGAGTTCAAGCAAGTGGAGCATAAATACCCCATGTTGTCGCTTGCCAACACATACAATGAGCAAGACGTGGCCGAATGGTATGATAGCGTAAAGAGAGGACTTGGCGGCGAAGACTTTGAAGTTTGCTGCGAAATGAAATACGACGGACTTTCGATAAGCCTCACTTATGTGGACGGAAAGCTTGTGCGCGGAGTTACTCGCGGCGACGGAGTGCATGGCGACGACGTTACTTCAAACGTGAAAACCATACGTTGCATACCGCTTGTGCTGCCCGGAACGGGCTATCCGCACGAGTTTGAGATTAGAGGCGAGATACTAATGCCGTGGAAAGTGTTTGAACGCCTTAATGCAGAGCGTGAAAAGGCTGAAGAACCTCTCTTTGCCAATCCGCGGAACGCCGCAAGCGGAACACTTAAAAGTCAGAGTTCATCACTTGTGGCCAGCAGGCAACTTGACGCATACCTGTATTATCTTCTTGGCGAAGAACTACCTACCGACGGACATTTCGAAAACATGAACACGGCGGCTAAATGGGGATTCAAAATCAGCCAGGGCATGAAAAAAGTGAAAGACCTGCAGGGCATCTACGAATACATAAACTATTGGGACACGGAACGTAAGAAATTGCCTGTGGCTACAGACGGCATCGTGCTGAAAGTAAACTCCCTGCGCCAACAGCGCGCCTTGGGATATACCGCAAAAAGCCCGCGTTGGGCCATTGCCTATAAGTTTAAGGCTGAAAGAGCCTGCACAAAGCTTAACGAAGTGACGTTCCAGGTTGGAAGAACCGGTGCGGTTACACCTGTTGCAAACATGGATGCTGTTCGTTTGGCAGGCACGACAGTGAAACGGGCTACGCTGAACAACGAAGATTTCATACGCAGCATGGACTTGCATATCGGTGATTCCGTATTCGTTGAGAAGGGTGGAGAGATTATTCCAAAGATAGTTGGCGTTGACGTAAGCCAGCGTTCTGCCACGGCTCAACCTGTTATGTTCATAAAAACCTGTCCGGAATGTGGCACCCCACTGGTGCGCTACGAAGGCGAAGCGGCATGGTATTGTCCAAACGACTCGGGCTGTCCACCACAAATTAAGGGGCGAATAGAACATTTCATCTCGCGAAAGGCTATGAATATAGACAGTGTAGGACCTGAAACCGTAGATGAATTTTATCGTCGCGGTTTGGTAAAAAACGTAGCCGACCTATATACCATAGACATCCAGCAAATAAACGGCGACGGGAACCGCCAAAAGTCGGCCATGAAAATAATTAAAGGCATAGAAGACTCCAAGCTTGTTCCATTCGAAAGGGTTGTCTTTGCACTAGGCATCCGCTTTGTCGGTGAAACATCGGCGAAGCTCATCGCACGCCACTTCAAGGACATCGACTCCCTTATGGCTGCTACCCTACCCCAACTTCTTGAGGTTGACGGCATCGGTGAAGTGATGGCTACAAGCATAATGACATTCTTCCGAAACGAAACAAACAAAGACATCGTTGAACGCTTGCGCAGTTATGGTCTGCAGATGAGCATCTGTGCTGAGCAGCAACAGGCGGCTTCAGATAAGTTGAGCGGCAAGAGCATCGTTATTAGCGGAGTGTTCGTACACCATAGCCGCGATGAATACAAACGTATCATCGAACAAAACGGAGGGAAAAACGTGGGAAGCATAAGCGGAAAAACGTCGTTTATCCTCGCAGGCGACAACATGGGACCGTCGAAACTACAGAAAGCTGAAAAATTGGGAATAGAAATCGTAAGCGAAGAAGATTTCCTGAAAATGATAGAATAAGAAAAAGAAACAACATAAACAAGCATGGAAGTACTGGTATCTGACGAGATAAAGACGGTGTGCCCGAAGTTTGTGGGCGCATGCCTGGAAGCACAAGTAAAAAACACGGAATACAGTGAAGAACTATGGCAGGAAATAGAACGTATGGGCGAGGATTACAGACATACACTAACCACGGAAAGTCTGAAACTTATCTCCGGTATTGAAGCCACACGCCGGGTTTACCGCATATGCGGCAAAGATCCTAGCCGTTACCGCCCAGCATCCGAGGCTCTGATACGGCGCATGCTACAAGGAAAAGATTTATATAGAATAAATACACTTGTGGATTTGCTGAACCTTGCCAGCATAGCTTTCGGCTATAGCATAGGCGGTTTCGATGCAGAGAAGTTCGTAGGCAACACTCTAACACTAGGCATTGGCAAGGAAGGCGAGCCGTATGAAGGCATTGGAAGGGGAATGATAAACATAGCCGGACTGCCTGTGTATCGCGATGAAGCAGGAGGTGTTGGCACACCAACCAGCGACAATGAGCGAACCAAGGTGTCAATCAACACAACTCGTTTCCTCGTTTTAATAAACGGCTACGACGGCAATAGAGATAACGTATGCCGCAACGCAGAATTCATACAGGAATTGTTGCGTAAATACGCCTCTAGCGATGGTGGCAGCTTCTTCCTTTACCAGTAAATAGGCTCGCTCTTAACCCTCGATATCCACCACTTCACCATCATAAGCAAGATGGAAGCCCGCAGGAAGTGTTCTGTTTACTTCTTCATGAAGCCCAATTTCATGACACATATGGGTAAAATATACTTCTTTGGCACTTGTACGCTTGGCAAAGGCCACGGCTTCGTCAACAAGCATGTGTGAGTGGTGGGGCTTTCTGAAGCGCAGAGCGTTAACAACAAGACAGTCTATATCCTGAAGCAACGGCAACTCCTCATCGCCAATGGTCTTCATGTCTGTAATGTATGCCAGTTTCCCTATCTTGAAGCCAAGTATAGGAAGTTTATCGTGCATCACCTGAAAAGGAATCACAGCAAGTTCATTTACAATGATACGCTCATGTGGAACTGTCTTCAAGAGTTTTATCTTTGGCACACCGGGATAAAGATGTTCGGCAAAGCAATACGGCATTGTAGTACGCAGACTTTTTTCAGAAATAGGGTCGCAATAGACATTGATATCACCGAATTGGCAAAACGGGCGCAGGTCATCCATACCCCCTACATGGTCGTAATGCGAGTGTGTTACCAGCACTGCGTCTATCTTGCGGAACGTCTGTCTCAACATTTGTTGCCGAAAGTCAGGACCACAGTCTATGAGTATTCTTGTTTCCTCCGTTTCCAACATTGCCGAACAACGCATACGCACATCTTGCGTATTGCGGCTAGTGCATACCTTACACTGGCATCCGATTGTCGGAACACCTACAGATGTTCCTGTACCTAAAAAGGTCAAACGCATAAAACTTCTGTATCTTTATTTTATACCCGTTCAAACAAAATTTACTTCGGGATGCAAATCAATGCCAAACCGCTCTACAACATCCTTACGCACGGCATTACACAGGTTTATTATGTCGTTTCCGGTTGCTCCGCCCTTGTTTACCAATACCAAAGCCTGCTTTGAATGAACCCCTGCCCTACCGAGTGTTTTGCCTTTCCAACCACATTGTTCTATCATCCAGCCCGCTGGTATTTTTTCGTTGTTTGAATCCACTTGGTAATGCGGCATTTCCGGATATAATACTTGAAGCTCGCGAAATTTTTCCATGCTTACAACGGGGTTCATAAAGAAGCTTCCGGCATTGCCCTCCACTTTCGGATCGGGCAATTTTGCATTGCGTATTTCAATTATCGCAGTACGAAGCTGGCGAGCAGTCGGGGCCACAATACCTGATTTCGACAGTTGTTCCTTGATGTTCCCATAGCCAAGCATCGGGGTGAAAGTGGAAGAAAGACGATAAGTAACGTATGTAATGAGATATCTGTCTTTCCAATCTCTCTTGAAACGGCTCTGACGGTAGGCATAACAGCAATCTTCGTTGGAAAAAGTCATGTGTTTGCCTGTTGCAATCTCTATGGCCTCAACACTATAAATTATATCTTTAGCCTCCATACCATATGCGCCGATATTCTGAACTGCCGACGCTCCAACTTCTCCAGGTATGAGAGAAAGATTCTCAGCACCATGCCAACCATTACTGACGCAACGTTCAACGACATCGTCCCAAACTTCTCCGCTTCCGCAACGAACAAGTATATCACTTCCGTCAACGCATGAAGTGATTCCTTTTATGGCAGAATGTAAAACTGTTCCGCAGAAGTTTTTTGTCAACAACAAATTGCTTCCGCCACCAATCAGCAGCAGAGGCTCATCCTGTGGAGTAAGGCTTGCAACCGTTTCTTCGGCTTCTGCAACACTGGAATACTCAACAAATCTACGGCATGTTGCATCTATACCGAATGTATTGTGCTCAAGAAGACTGTAGTTGGCTATATCCTTCATATATTTATTTGCCTTGATTATTCAGAAAGGCGGGTGAGTTTCCATTCGCCTCCCTTACGTTCAAATGTCAGTTCCATTTCCATTCCGTTTGCAATGCCTCGCATCACAAATATTTTTCTGTTGCTCTGCGTATATTTTTGACCATACATTATATTATATATAAAGCCGCCTGGAAGTTCCGGGGCGAAGGCTGGCCAAGTTTCGGGGGCAATGTCTCCAGTCATAGTACTGAAGTCGTCATCTGGATCCGGACCGGAAAAATGTATAGGATTATTGAGATGCTGAACTTGATACAAGGAGTCTGTGGCGAATTTCTCGTAAAAATTGAGGAATGACGCGTTGGTATTTTGGTAAATGGCTCCCGTATTCACTTCCACAAGATTCCATTTCCCGTCTAAACGGTTGAAGATATATTGCTTAACCTTCTTTTTCCCTAAATAGATTTTCTCCACAACAACATGGTTTACCGACGTGTCTTTAACCAAAGCCATCTGCTTACGGCTATCAAAAATCAGCGTATAATAACCCTGTTCCATGAAGAAATGCTCCATTTTCCATGAGCTTTTGTCCACTGTTTTCACTGACTTCCCGTTGTTCACCTTCAGAGGAAATTGTATTCTGCTGAACTGCAGCTTGCGGTTTGCGGCGAAATTGAAAATAAAATCGTCAAACAATTCATCTGCAGCCTTCGGCATAGGTTGTTCGGTGATAAGCTGTTCTAAAGTGTCGGCAGATGCAGTGTCAACGCTATCTGCTCCCGTTGTGTCTACAGACTCTGCTTTTTTCTCGGTGCATCCCGCCGTCCAGAACATCATTGAGGCACAAGCCAAAACGACTGTCAATACTTGCTTTCTCATACAAAGAACTAATTCTTATGCATTGGTTTACTCTCAAATTTGCGCAAAAGTACATATTTATTTTTATTCGCGGCAAATATTTGGTGTAAAAATATTACCTTTGCAGAAATAAATCAATTCAGACAAAAATTCAAATCATTACATGATACTTGAGAAAATAGAAAGCCTCCTCAAAGAGGTAACGGAGATGAAAGCGTCTAACGCTGAAGACATTGAGGCTCTGCGCCTTAAATATCTCAGCAAGAAGGGCGAAATCAATGCTGTTATGGCTGATTTCAGAAATGTTGCCGCTGAACAAAAGAAAGAAGTGGGACAGAAAATAAACGAACTGAAGCGAACAGCAACAGAACGTCTGAACGCGTTGCGCGAAGCCTTGGCGTCTGACGACAATACAAGCCAAGACATAGACCTAACAAGGACGGCTTACCCCATAAAACTTGGTACACGTCACCCTCTAACAATAGTAAAGAACGAGATTATCGATATCTTTTCACGCATGGGCTTTACGCTTGCCGACGGTCCGGAAGTGGAAGACGATTTGCATGTCTTCACAAAGATGAACTTTGCTGCCGACCATCCGGCACGCGACATGCAGGATACATTCTTTGTTGAGCAGAATCCCGACGATGTTACAAAGAATATCATACTGCGAAGCCACACCAGCTCTGTTCAAGCCCGCGTAATGGAAACTACACAACCGCCCATACGCATTATCTGCCCAGGACGTGTTTACCGCAACGAGGCGATAACAGCCAGAGCTCATTGTTTCTTTCATCAGATAGAGGGTTTGTATATCGACAAAAACGTTTCGTTCACCGACCTCAAACAGGTGCTTTTGACATTCGCCCGCGAAATGTTCGGTGCAGACACAAAGATACGTTTGCGTCCAAGCTACTTCCCTTTCACTGAACCCAGTGCGGAAATGGACATCTCATGCCATATCTGCAGAGGAAAAGGCTGCGGATTCTGCAAGCACACCGGATGGGTTGAAATTTTGGGATGCGGAATGGTAGATCCAAATGTACTTGAACTCTGCGGTATTGACAGTAAGGTTTACTCAGGATATGCGTTCGGTCTTGGAGTTGAGCGCATAACAAACCTCAAGTATCAGGTTTCCGACTTACGTATGTTCTCTGAGAACGACGTTAGGTTTCTTGAGGAATTTGAAGCAGCAAACTAAGAAATACAACAAAAAACATATTCCCATAAAAAAGGCGCACCATTTGAGTGGTGCGCCTTTTTTATGGGATATTAAAATGTATTCAATACTTATGTCGCTTATTTTCCGCTTTATTCACATTTTGTCCACGCTTGATTTTCAACTACATATTTGGGAGAAGCACCATATTTGTTCGCATCTATATTGCTATCAAGCACACAAAATACGAAAAGAACAAGCGAATAAATCATGCCAATCGCTGTCAAACCAAGGAAGAACGGATTACTAACGATGTCGATAATAGCCTTTGCATCAGGATTAACCGCACACACCTTATCATAAAAGCCAGACTGCAATAGATAAACGTTAAGTAACAAATCCAAAATAAACTTTATCACGACTAAAACCAATCCATTCTTTCCGGTATCGTTGAGCCTACGGGCCAAAACAGAATAGGTTAATAAGCCAAGTATAAAGCTCACACCAAGATTTAGCGTAGGGAAAGATGCCAATATCTGTGAGCATACAATACTAACTATTGTTATAGCCAATACAAACCACCAGTATTCAGACCTGCGGGCACGGCCACTAAACTTAGTCAAGTTAGCCAAAGCATTTTTTACCGCTGCAGCGAAACCAATCTTAGGCAGCACCTTAATGTTGTTATTATTCATGATATTAAGTTTATTTTGTTAGTTATTATTTCATTACTTACGTTTTTCAAGCAAGTCCGGACGCAACCGTTTGGTTCGTTCGTAGCTTTGCTCTATTTCCCAGTCTTTTATTTTTGCCTCATTACCGCTAAGAAGAATGTCAGGAACTTTCCATCCCTTATATTCTGCCGGCCGGGTATAGATTGGAGCTGAAAGCATATCATCCTGAAAACAATCGGAAAGGGCACTTTGCTCGTCGCTTATCACTCCAGGAACAACCCTTATTATAGCATCTGCCATAATGGCTGCTGCCAGCTCCCCGCCAGTTAGGACATAATCGCCCACGCTTATTTCTTTGGTAATCAGATGATCCCTCACACGTTGGTCAATACCTTTATAATGTCCGCAAAGGATTATTAGATTTTCTTTAAGCGAGAGGTCATTGGCCATGTGCTGGTTAAATTGTTCCCCGTCGGGCGACGTGAAAATAACCTCATCATATTCCCTTTCCGCCTTCAGGGCAGAGATGCATCTGTCTATGGGTTCACACTGCATCACCATTCCGGCAAAACCACCATAAGGATAGTCGTCAACACGACGCCACTTGTCCGTTGTGTAATCGCGCAGGTTATGCAAGTGAATTTCTGCCAATCCTTTCTTCTGCGCCCTTGCCAGTATCGACTCGTTGCAGAAACCTTCAATCATGGCAGGGAGAACGGTTATAATATCTATTCTCATCTGTTAGCCCGGCTTAGAGTTCTTTCTTCAGCGCCTCAGCCATTTCCACATATTCTTCCTCTGTCAGATAAGTTTTCTTTGGGTTCATCTGGAACACACCGCCGAAGTCTGGCCCACCCTTATATTTAGGAATAAGGTGGAAGTGCAGATGTGAGAGTGTGTCGGAATAGGCTCCGTAATTGATTTTGTCTGGATTAAACACCTTTTGCATCGCGCGCGTAACTTTTGCGACGTCTGCCATAAAAGCGTTGCGCTCCTCATCAGAGAGAAGATTCAGGTCGTCTACATGACCATTGTAAGCAACAAGGCAACGTCCGTGGTAGGTTTGTTCCTTAAATATAAACACGCGTGAAACGCTAAGCTTCTTAACTTCAATCATCAAGTCATGCAATGTCTCGTTGTTTTGGCAATAGAGACAATCTTTTGGATCACTGTTCATTTTGAGTATGTTTTTAAGTTATCTTTCATTTCTGGGCGACACGCATCAAAAAAGCGAACCGCCAACAATGCAAAGTTACTTTTTTTCTTTAAATATGCCAATATGTTATGTATTAAATTTCAAAGCAGTCGATATGCTTAACCATATTTTAAGCCCCAAGAAACCGTAATAACGAACCACTCTCCCCAAAGTTTCACACCTGTCCCCAATGGAGTTCGTATGAAAAGCCCGTTTAAACAAAAAGCAAACCCCGCGGGAACAAAATCAAAAGTCCGCGGGCAAACGAAACGCAAATGCGGAGTTACCTAAAAAAAATGGTGGCAATCCAACAAATATGGCTGCACGACAAGAGTACAATGCCGCGGGGAAAGAGGCTGCAACAAAGACTTTAAGTCTTTTTCGCAGCTTTATTTTGAATAGCCGAATAATTCTTTGTAACTTAGCACCGAATTTGCCAAATGCCCTTAAACGGCACGCAAATGCCCTTAAACGGGAAATTCAAGAAAATTAACCAATTAAATAATGGACAATAACAACACAATTGACCAGGACAGAATTCTCAAAATAAATATTGAAGAAGAGATGAAGTCCTCTTATATCGACTATTCAATGTCGGTTATCGTTGCCCGAGCCCTCCCGGATGTGAGGGACGGCTTCAAGCCCGTGCACCGAAGGATTCTCTACGGTATGCTTGGCGTGGGCAATACCAGTGACAAACCATACAAGAAGAGCGCGCGTATCGTTGGCGAGGTGCTTGGTAAGTATCACCCACACGGCGATAGCTCCGTATATGGCGCACTGGTAAGAATGGCACAGGACTGGAACATGAGATATACCCTCGTCGACGGACAGGGAAACTTCGGAAGTGTGGACGGAGACTCTGCCGCTGCCATGCGTTACACGGAGTGTCGCCTCTCGAAAATGGGAGAGCATATCATGGACGACCTCAACAAAGACACTGTAGACATGACGAACAACTTCGACGACTCGCTCGTTGAACCAACAGTCATGCCGACAAAAATACCAAACCTGCTGGTAAATGGCGGAAACGGCATTGCCGTAGGTATGGCAACCAACATCCCTACACATAATTTGGGGGAAGTTATCGACGGTTGCTGCGCCTACATTGACAACCCGGAAATAGACACCGACGGCTTGATGCAGTACATTCAAGCCCCAGACTTCCCAACAGGAGCTTATATCTATGGCATTCAGGGCGTAAAAGACGCTTACGAAACAGGACGCGGCCGCATAATAATGCGTGCGAAAGCCGAAATTGAAAGTGGCGAGACGCACGACAAGATTGTTATAACGGAGATTCCCTACGGAGTAAACAAAGCGTTACTCATCTCTTACATTGCAGACCTCGTTAAAGAAGGGAAGCTCGACGGCATCAGCAATGCCAACGACGAATCCGGCAGACAGGGCATGCGCATCGTTATAGACGTAAAGAAAGACGCCAATGCCAACGTCATACTGAACAAACTCTTCAAGATGACGGCACTGCAAAGCTCATTCTCCGTGAACTGCATCGCCCTTGTCAACGGACGTCCACGCCTTCTCACACTGAAAGACTGCGTGAAGTATTTTGTTGAACACCGCCACGATGTAACTATCCGCCGCACTAAATTTGACCTGAAAAAGGCTCAGGAACGCGCACACATACTGGAAGGCTTGATTATCGCCTGCGACAACATCGACGAAGTGGTGCGAATCATCCGTGCTTCCTCTACACCTTCTGACGCACAGCGCAACCTTGAAGAACGGTTCAAGCTTGACGAACTTCAGTCAAAGGCCATCGTTGACATGCGACTAAGCCAGCTCACAAACATGCGCCTAGAACAATTGCATGCGGAATATGACGAAATTGAAAAACAAATCGTCTACTTACAACAAATACTTGACGACCCTGAACTCTGCAAAAAGGTAATGAAAGACGAACTTCAGGAAGTCAAGGAAAAATACGGCGACGAACGCCGCACAGAGATAAAGTATTCAAGCGAGGAATTCAACCCAGAGGATTTCTATCCCAACGATCCGGTTGTTATCACCATCAGCCATCTTGGATACATCAAGCGCACTCCACTGAGCGAATTCCGCGAACAGGCAAGAGGCGGAGTGGGAAGCAAGGGAGCACATAGCCGCGAACAGGATTTCACAGAATACATCTATCCTGCCACGATGCACAACACAATGATGTTCTTCACAAGAAAAGGACGTTGTTATTGGCTGAAGTGCTATGAAATTCCCGAAGGTAACAAGAGCAGCAAGGGACGTGCGATACAAAATCTGCTGAACATTGAAAGCGACGACAGCGTAAATGCAGTATTGCGCCTGCGCGGTCTTGACAACAAAGAATTCATAAACAGCCATTACGTAGTGTTTGCCACAAAGAACGGCTTGATAAAGAAAACTTCGCTTGAGGCTTACAGCAGACCTCGCGCCAACGGCGTGATTGCAATAAACATACTTGAAGGCGATGAGGTTGTGGGCGTAAGACTCACAAACGGCCACAACGAACTGGTATTGGCCAACAAGAACGGCCGTGCAGTGCGCTTCAACGAAAATACCGTGCGCGCTATGGGACGCGTTTCCACCGGTGTGCGCGGCATGCGCCTTGACGATGGCGACGATGAAGTGATTGGAATGGTTGTTGTTAACAAGCCAGAAGAAGAAACAATCATGGTGGTAAGTGAAAACGGCTACGGCAAACGAAGCATGGTGGAAGACTACCGTGTTACAAACCGCGGCGGAAAGGGTGTCAAGACTATCGGCATTACCGAAAAGACTGGACGTCTCGTTGCCATCAAGGTGGTGAAAGACGACAACGACCTGATGATTATCAACAAGAGCGGAATAGTTATCCGCATGAGCGTAAGGGAATGTCGTGTCATGGGACGCGCAACTCAAGGCGTACGCCTCATTAACTTGACAAAGAAGAATGATGTTATTGCCAGCGTCTGCAAAGTTATGAGTTCCGACCTCGAAGCTGTAGCTGAAGAAGAAAGCCAAAAAGATTTCGCCGAGACTAGCGAACAGATAGCAAAAAGCAATACATCTGCACCCACTTTCGAAGATGAGCCAATCAGCGAGACTGAGGCTGAACAAGACGAAAGCGCAGAGTCTGAAAACGAAAACAACGAGAATTAAGAGAAACTGATTCATACAAAAAAACAAAAACAATGAAAAAACTTATGTTATTTGCATTAGTTGCATTCAGCAGTGCGGCAATGCAGGCTCAGGACATCAAGCAAATTCTGAGTGTGAAAGACTATAACGAGGCTCTAAACCTCATAAAGTCTGGCGAAAGCTCCCTTAACGACGAGGAGAAAGCCAAAGCTTACAACAAGGTTGTAGACTTGGCCCTCGAAAAGTTCAACAAGGAGAACGAAGTGGAGATGAAGAATCAAGTGACCAAAGGCAACGAAAGCTACGACAAAGAAGGAATGTATGCTGCTGCCGAAGCCGCTCTTCAGGCTGCTTTGGAATGTGACAAGTATGACAACCTTCCCAACGCCAAGGGTAAAATCAAGCCAAAATACGGCAAGACCAACGGTTCACGCCTTGTTGGCGCACGCCAGGCACTAGTAAACGCCGGACAGGTTTTCTATGATGCTAAAGACTATAAAGGTGCAGCTAAGGCATTCGGAATGTATGTTGAAACAGGAAATGCCAATATCTTCCAGACTGGCCAGCCTGATGCCTACGGCACTCAGATAGCATACTTCGCTGCTCTTTCTGCTTTCTTCGGCGAGGAATATCCTGCAGCTGAGAAATATGCAGAATCAGCACTGAACGATACGACCTATGGCGCTGAGGCTATGCGCATCAAACTGCAAGCTATGCAGGCACCAATGAAGTCGCACGAGGACACTTTGGCTGTGACAAAGAAAATTGAAGACCTTTATGCAAAATACACTGGCAACCAGAATGTATTTGCAGCCCTCAGCTCTCTCTATCTGTCGCAGAACCGTAAAGACGATTTCAACGCTCTTATAGACAAGGCTATGCAGGCTAATCCTAACGATTTCATGGCTATAGCCATGAGAGGACAGGCTTTCATGAACGACCGCAAATGGCAGGAAGCAGCAGAAGACTTGAAGAAAGCAGCTGAAATACAACCAGACAACGTTGCCATCACTGCATCTATCGGCAACTGTTACATGTTCCTCGCACAGGAAAAGGCTGAGCAGATTTCTGCAAAGACTAAAGGTCGCATACCTGCTGCCGCAGAAAAGGTTATCATAGATGTATACAATCAGGCTATTGACTACCTGACAAAGGCAAAAGAACTGGACAAGAACATGGAGTTCAAGGCCAACTGGGCTTACTCTCTCTACACATGTCTCTACCGTACACTCGGCGCAGACGATGCTAAGACGAAAGAAGCTGAAGCACTGACCAAGTAAATAACACTCATATTGGCAAAGCTATGGCATTGGCTCCAACAACCGGACCATGTCATAGCTTTGCCCTTTAATCATCCTATACAGCACGTTACTGACAGTTTACACAAACAATAGGTATTACATTCCTGCGAATTCCACAACAACATATTTATATTTACAACATTAAGATGAAAAGATTGTATGTTCTTTTGCTCATTGGCATAATGGCTTGCAACTACACATTCGCCCAAAAGAAAGAGATTGCTCAAGCGCAAACCTATATTAAGAGCGGCAAAGACCTTGACAAGGCGGAAGCTGACATGCGCAAACTGCTCAGCGATTCCACCAACAGAAGGAACATGAAAGCTTGGCATACACTGACTGAAGCCATCAGACTGCAATATGAGCAAGGCAATGAAAAACTGTATCTCAAGCAACAATACGACACAGCCTCACTTTTCATCACCAACCACCGCATGTTTCTTACCTACGAAGCAATGGACAGCATTGACGCATTGCCCAACAAAAAAGGAAAAGTTGAACCTAAATTCAGGAAACGCAACGCTGCCTACCTTGACGGATACCGCAGAAACCTATACAACGGTGGGATATATTTCATCGGAAAGCAGAAATATTCAACGGCATTCAATATGCTGGATACTTATATAAACTGTGCGGAACAACCTCTTTTTGCCGCATATAAATATGACAAGAAGTCAAAACATGCCCTTTCTGCTGCCTATATGGCAACACTATGCGGTATCAAACTCTCTGACAACGACATGGCCTTGAAACATGCAAAAGAGGCACTCTTATATATTCCTGGCAGGGAAAACACTATGCAATCGCTTGCCAATATATACAACAACATGAAAGATACTGCACGTTATAAGGAGACTCTAAAACAGGGAATAGATGAATTTCCTAAATCAGAATACTTCTTTACAAGACTTGTTGACCTCTATAACAACGCAAACAAAACCGACTCTGCTCTCTATGTGGTAAACAAATGTCTTGAAAACGACAGTCTGAATATTCTTTTCATCTATGCAAAGAGTACAATAATGCTGAATACTGGGCATTATGACAACTGCATTTCACTTTCAGACAAGATTATATCGCTCAACGATTCTACGGCAGACGCATACTACAATGCGGGGGTTGCCTTCCTGAACAAAGCATTTGAAGCAGAAAAAAATGTGTCAAAAAAGAACAAGCCGACTATAATGAAATTCTACAAAAGCTCGTTGACATACATGGAACGCTACCGCACACTTGCACCTGACCAGAAAGATAAATGGGCTCCCGCTCTTTACAACATATATCTGAACCTCAATATGGGAAAGAAATTTGAAGAAATATCCAAAATTCTTCAGCAATAAAAGAAAAACAGTCCGCAACGCATTTGAAAATTTACAAACGTTGCGGACTGTTTACTTTATTCCTCATTCCTTTGCGCATACAATGCTCCACCATTACGGCTAGCTGCATACTGCAAACACGCTCCTACTTTTTCATCTTCTTCACAAAGTATTTTATCAAATAGAAGACTATAGCCAAAACGACAAGGCCTATAATGGCAAATTTGATATATTCTCCATACACAAGTATCTTGTCATTCAATTCTTCCTCTGGCACTACTGAATGTAAATACCAGCCTAAGGCTGCAAGAATACAGTTCCATACACCTGCACCGATAGTGGTATAGAGTATGAAATGGCCGTAATGCATTTTTGCAAGACCGGCAGGTATGGAAATAAGGTGCCGAATACCGGGAATAAGTCGCCCTGTTATAGTAGCCAACTTGCCGTGTGTATCAAAGTAGCGTTCACTCTTTTCTACCTTTTCTTGATTTAGCAGACAAAGATGGCCCAGTTTACTGTTGGCAAACTTGTAGATAACGGGACGCCCAACGAAGTATGCCACAACATAGTTAATGGAAGCCCCAAGATCAGCCCCTAGCGTAGAAGCCAGAATTACCAATATAATATTCAGGTTTCCTCCTGCAGCATGATATGCAGCCGGAGCCACAACAAGTTCCGACGGCACGGGAATTACTGTGCTTTCAAGCATCATCAAAAAGAAGACGCTATAATAGTTCAGATTGTCCAGCAATGTGCTGAACAGACTTGAAATCCATTCCATTTCTTTTTATCGTTTCCTTTATTTATTCCTGTTATTTAAATTGTCACCACCGAGGAGAGCGTACTCCAAATATTCGGAAGGCGACATCCCTTTTGGAAAGAAATCGGCAAGAACCGCCACTGCTTCTTCAGGATTACGGTCTACGCAAAGTTTCAAGTAATCAAGAAACTCTTCTCGTCTTCCTAGATAATTGCAACAAGCCGCCATATAAGCCAATCCACGAACACGGTCTGGCTCTTCGTCAAACAGTTCTTTCATTACAAGATATGCAGCCAAATCACATCCATGCTCGTAGTATGTCACTGCTACTTGAAAGAGATAGTTTGGCTTACTCTTCGCCTTGTCGTATCCTTTGGCAAAAGCGTCATTCGCTTCCGTAAACTTAGCCATGCCTAAATAAATGCCCGCTTCTATTAAGTCAAGTTCCGCATCAACGAAATTCTCTTCCTTCAGCTTTTCCAAATAGAAGAAAGCTTTGTCATACTGTGCCGACCAGCCGTAGACAATGGCATAGTCTTTATATATATCATATAGGCTAGCCCTGTTTTCTGAGCATTTCTTTTCTGCTTCAGCAAGCAGTTCCAAACTTTTGTCAGTCTGTTGCAAGCAGAAATAACATCTGGCCTTCATCAAATCAGCCTGTTCACTGTTGCTGTCTTCGGCAAAACGGTTATAAGCCGCTATTGCTTTTTGATAGTTACCCAGTTTAAAATAAGCCGCTCCCTGGTTAAAATATGCCATAGGAAACTTGTCATTGACAGCCAAGGCATAGTCGCAACTAGTCAAAGCATCGGAATATTTTTCGAAATTCAGCTGAGCTGATGCAAAATTGCTCCACAACTCTGCATCGAATGGCTTTCTGTCGATGAGCGTTTCCATAATCTTTGCTCCCCCATCATAGTCACCACTTTCAAAAAGCAAACGGGCGTTTAGGCGCAAGACATCATCAGTTTCTTTATCTTTAAACCTTTCAAGCCACGTCTTTGCCTCATCTATTTGCGAATAGTCAAGGAGTAGGCAAACGGCATCGTAGATATAATCCTCGTGTTCTTCATCATCCTCTATCAAAAGTTCCCCTTTTTGCAAAGAATCGAAAGCCTTTTCGTTTTTGCCTTCAAACAGATAATATTCCGCCACAATGCAATAATAATCTATCATGTCGGAAACAACCATCCGTTTTAGGTATTCCTTGGCCTTATCCTTGTCTTTTCTTACCACAAGAGAATATCTTGCGAGGAATGTCAGCGGAGCCTGTGCGTCAGGATACAAAGAGACCGCATACTCCGCTGCCGCCCTTGCTTTAGGATAATCCCCACATTCGAAATAATATTCCGCTATGTCTGCAAGTTCATCAGAGCTGAGTATGCAATCCCTTCCCTCCTCCTTACTCTTCTCGTAAAGAGCAAGATTACTTTTGAATTCTTCTGAATTGAAATAACTGTCCAGAGGATTGTTTATCATTATTTCTTGTCTGTTATCTTTGCCCAAGTGTCTTTCAGTCCGACAGTCTTGTTGAAGACAAGTTTGTCGGCCGTAGAATTTTTGTCTGCCATAAAGTATCCGATACGCTGGAACTGCAGATACTCTCCTGGTTTCTTCCCGGCAGCAAAATCTTCCACATAACATTCAGACATCACTTTCAGCGATTCCGGATTTATAAGCTCACGGAAATCACATTCTTCTGCTGACGGGTTCTCAACATTAAACAGTCTGTCGTATTCCCTAACTTCAGCTTTTTTGCAGTGGTCAACGCTTACCCAATGGAGTGTGCCTTTTACCTTTCTGTTAGCTCCCTCCATTCCACTCTTGCTTACGGGGTCATATTCAGCTTGTATCTCAACTACATTTCCATCCTCATCCTTCGTGCATCCAGTGCATTTCACTATATAAGCGTTCTTCAAACGAACCTCCTTACCAGGTGTCATGCGGAAGAATTTCTTTGGAGCGTCCTCCATAAAGTCATCACGTTCTATCCAAAGATTCTTGCTGAACGTTATAGTATGCACTCCATCAGCCTCATTCTCTGGGTTGTTTATGGCTTCCATTTCTTCTGTTTGCCCGTCTGGATAGTTTGTAATCACAAGCTTAACAGGATTCAACACTGCGGAAACGCGCGTTGCTCTTGCGTTAAGATCCTCGCGCACTGCCGCCTCCAGCAATGCCATGTCGTTGAGCGCATCAAACTTTGTATAGCCAATGCTATCTATAAATTTCCTTATACTTTCTGGCGAATACCCTCTTCTGCGCATTCCGCACAATGTAGGCATACGCGGATCATCCCAACCGTCAACGAGATTTTCGTCAACCAAAGCATGCAGTTTACGCTTGCTCATTACCGTATATGTAAGGTTAAGGCGGTTGAACTCTATCTGTCGAGGACGGAAGTCACCCAAATTGTCGCCTTCTCCCTCATATTCTTTCAGTTCGTCAACAAATTTATCGTAAAGAGGACGATGTGGAACGAACTCTAACGTACAAATTGAGTGTGTTACGCCTTCAAAATAATCGCTCTGTCCATGTGCGAAATCATACATAGGGTAAGCGTGCCATGTTGTTCCCGTGCGGTGATGCGGTGTATGTATGATGCGATACATTATCGGATCACGGAAATGCATGTTAGGATTCGCCATATCAAGTTTCGCACGCAGCACCATTGAACCTTCAACAGCCTCTGGCGTGTTCATTTTCTTGAATAGTTCAAGACTTTCCTCTACGGGTCTATCGCGGAATGGCGAAGCTGTTCCAGGCTGCGTCGGCGTGCCTTTCTGCTGAGCAATCTGCTCACTGGTCTGTTCGTCAACGTAAGCCTTGCCATTCTCTATCATCCAAATGGCAAAGTCCCAAAGTTTTTGGAAATAGTCAGAAGCATAATATACGTTTCCCCAATGAAAGCCCAGCCACTTAATGTCATTCAATATGGAATCCACATATTCTGTATCTTCTTTGCTGGGGTTTGTGTCATCAAAGCGCAGGTTGCACACACCGTTGTACTTTTCAGCCACACCGAAATCCATACAGATAGCCTTGGCATGCCCTATGTGCAGGTATCCGTTAGGCTCAGGCGGGAAACGCGTCTGTATTCTTCCTGCGTTTTTTCCTTCCTCAAGATCTTTCTCTACAAGCTGTTCTACGAAGCTAAGGCTCTTTTTCTCCTCGCTTTTAGTCTCTTCAGTATTTGTCATAATCTGAAATTTGTATTGTTGTTTCTTTTTGCTTTCTTATAATGATAAGGTGCATATATAGTGCAAAATGGCAAGTATAAGAGTTTGTTCCTATTGCCAAAACTCAGCCTGCCTCTTGCAAAGATAATGCAAAATACAGAAAATCCAAAGAAAGCCCTTTCTTTTGGACTTCTGCACCATTTACAATTTTCTTTTTCTCAGTTCCTCGCGCACTTGTTCTATGGCTTTTCCCCAATTAGTGTCAAGCGAAAATTGAGTAATATAGCCTTCTGTGCGTATGTATGCCTCAGTAACATCCACGTCGAAGTCGTTGAAACGAGAATTTTGCAGTGAAGCAGTCTTGAAGATGTCCAAGATTTCCGCTTTAGACTTCTTACTTTTCACCTCAGACAGCTTTTTTATGTAAAGGTTCACGAAGTCATACATATTGTAAGCCTCATGGTCTAGCAAAGAAATCGTACTGTCAGGCATCTGTTCGTTCATCTTCATCGCCATATAGTTGAGGGCATCCACTTTAAACGTTGCCACTTTTCTTGTCTGAATGTCTTTTGATTTATCGTCTGCCACTTTTTTTGATAGCTTCATTATCTCTTTGTATACTTCCTGCGCTTGCAATCCTGTGTAAGATGCAATGGAAAGCATCAATGCCAAAACTAACTTTTTCATCGTCTCTTTTTGTTTTTGGTTATATTTTCAGTTTATTCGTTCAGCAATATCAACGTTAATCGTTTCTTTTCAATGTAAGACTATGGTTGATACATGAAGGATATTCCTCTTTATAATGGCTGACCATTATTATTGTTTTGCCCTTTCTCTTTGCAAAAGCATTTATAATCTCCCTGACCATATCGCGTTTATTGTTGTCAAGCCCATGAAAAGGTTCGTCAAGTATAAGCAACTGAGGATCTTTCACAAAGGCGCGGGCCAAAAGAACAAGCCTTTGTTCTCCGCTTGACAACGTGAGAAAATTTCTGTCTTTCAGTTCTTCAATACCGAATATTCTCATCCAGCATCCACACTTTGCATATTCTTCATCAGAAGGCCGCGCATAAAGCCCCACAGAGTCTTTCATTCCACTTGCAACTATCCTAATTGCAGGTATATCGTGCCGGTATGCACGATGCATCTCCGGCGAAACATAACCTATGTGACGTTTGATTTCCCAAATGCTTTCGCCCGTGCCACGCGGTCTGCCAAAGAGTCGTATATCGCAAGCATAACTTTGGGGGTTGTCTGCGCACACCAAACTAAGCAATGTTGACTTTCCCGCTCCGTTCTGACCGTTCAAAGCCCAACACTCCTCGCTCCTCACAGTCCAATCAAGTTCTTTTAGTATCGTGCGGTCTCCATACTTTATGCTCACCTTGTTCAACTTCACAATTTCGTCGCCACGACCAACGTCTAAAGAGTCGCTATTATATGGAATTTCTGCCACGGCCTTTGAAATGAAGTCTTGGGCTTTTTCGCTCTCCGCCTTAGGAGATACCGAAACTTGGCATTCCTCCAAGAATTGTTCTTTCGTTACCTTTGGAAGAACGGTCATGCCTTCAATTCTAACGACATGTGTAACGAATTGCGGAAGCTCGTCTACTTTGGCAAGAACGAGAATTATTTGTATACAGAATTCTCGCGCAAGCTTGCCTAACAAATCCTTAAGCAAATCTCTTGTCGCGGCATCCAAGCCTATGAATGGGTTGTCAAGAATCAGCACCCTAGGGGCAGAAAGCAGATTTTTCACTAGGTGAAGCTTTCTCAGCTCGCCACTCGACAGAGAAATGATATATTTGTTGAGCATTGGCTCTATGGCGAAAGCTTCAAACAACCGCTCTTTCAGTTGTCTACGCAACGGGGTGTCCTCACCAGTAAGGCGGTATTCGTCATCTATAACTTTGCCCGCCGTTGGAGTTTCCTCGTCGATGTCGTGCATATTCCACCGTTGTTGCACATAATAATGGCTTCCGCTTGCTCCGTAGGCATCTTCAAACGATATATACTTTATGTTTTCCGCCACATAACGCTTTTCGCTCGGACTGAAATCATAGAAAGGTGGATTTAGCTTCAACGGGTGAGCACCAGTTATCATGTTAACAAGCATCGTCTTTCCGCTTGCGTTACCCCCGATAACGGCAAGATGTTCATTGTCCGACAGTTCGAAATCTACCGGCTTTCTCATCCGCCATTTTTCCATTCGCGGCTCACCTTGTTTTATTTGTATTATTGTATGCATATAAATCTCACCATTCTTTATTTATGTTGCGCCTCATTCTTTGCAGCAAGCATTTTGCTTGCCGCTGGTGTTTCTGCGCCTTTTGCCAACGCCGCGAGTTGCTGCGGCTGCACCCGTGCCTTGTTTTTGTTTACAAAATCTTTCCATCCACGATAGCTAACCTGTGTTTCAGGACGTCCCGACTGCAGGAAATGGCAATAAGCCGCCCCCAGAGCATCGGTTGCATCCATAAAGGGAACCTTGTCTTTCTCATTGATATTAAGCAGTCGTGTAAGCATCGCTGCAACCTGTTCCTTTGAGGCTTGTCCCTGTCCGGTTATGGCCATTTTAATTTTCAGCGGTGCATATTCGTGGATTGGCACGCCATGTTTTATTGCAGCGGCAATGGCTACACCTTGCGCCCGACCGAGTTTAAGCATAGACTGCACGTTTTTGCCGAAGAACGGTGCCTCTATCGCCATCTCGTCAGGAAGGAACTCATCGATTATGCCTGTCACACGGCCGAATATCTTACCGAGTCTCAGATACGGATCGCTCTCCTTGCGCATGTCGATAACCCCCATGGCCATCATTGATGCCTTGTTGCCTACCACTTTTATCAGTCCGTATCCCATAACATTTGTTCCAGGATCGATACCGAGAATAATTCTTTCTGTTGACATTGCCGGCTATTTTACAAACGGGTTGAACTTTGCCTCGTATCCTATTTCCGTCTGTTCTCCATGACCAGGCAACACGGTTGTATCCGGCGGAAGCGTTCTTGCCACCCGGTGCAGACTTTCCTGAATGTCGCTATAGCTACCGAATTGAAAGTCTGTACGCCCGATACTCATGCGAAAAAGTGTATCACCGGAAAAGACTACCTCCTCTTCTTTACAATAGAACATTACGGAACCGGGCGTATGACCAGGCGTATGGATAACAGACAAAGCATGGCTACCAAATGTTATCCGATATGTTTCGTCAAACAATTTACCTATCTCTGGAATGTTCTCCTCATAGTTCAAACCTATGAAAGCCTTGGCCTGAGGTTTTAGATTCTTCATCAACATTTCGTCTGCCACGTGCACTTCCGGTTTCAAACCGAATGTTTCGGCAATTATCCCATTGCCGAAACAATGGTCGATGTGCCCGTGTGTGCACAACAGATGTTGCGGCTTCAAATCATTCCCGCTGATGTACGACACTATAGCTTCGCGCTCTTCCGGATAGAACGCCCCACAGTCTACAATGACGCACTCTTTGGTTTCGTCGGTCAACACATAACAGTTCTCCTGAAACATGTTGCATTCGAATTTCTTTATATCGAGCATTTTGTCTTTTCCCTTCTGCGTCCTCGCTTCTAAGTTGCAGGAACGTATATAACGTATTTATCCTTAAACCAATCTTCCCCGAACCAGTTTGTTATCTCCACCGCTTCGGCAATACGCCGATACGGGTGTATTTCCGCCTCAATGTTGCCGCCTTTCAAGCACAACAAGCCATTGGGCAACGAGTTGCGCTGCTCCTTTGAGAAGTTTTTCTTTATTATTTTCATCAAGTCAGGCAAAGGCATTACTGCCCTACTCACCACGAAGTCATACTTACCTTTCTCTTCTTCTCCGCGCAGATGCACGGCTTCCACGTTTTTCAGCCCCAGCGACAGAGCCACTTCATTTACCACACGTATTTTCTTGCCCGTGCCATCAATCATCCTGAAGCTAGTATCTGGGAACATTATGGCAAGCGGAATGCCCGGGAAGCCACCTCCCGTTCCGAAATCAAGCACACGCGTACCCTTGCGAAAACTAACCGATTTGGCTATAGCCAGCGAGTGTAACACATGGTGTAGATACAGGTTTTCTATATCCTTGCGCGAAATCACATTAATTTTTCCGTTCCAGTCTTCATACAAATCATATAGAGCAGCAAACTGTTCGCGTTGTCTCTCAGTAAGGTCAGGGAAATATTTCAGGATTTCTTCCATAATTTTTCTGTTGCATGTTATAAATATTATACAAAGATACTGCAAATACCTTGCAACACAAAATTAAATTACGCCATTTATCCTTATATCGTTTGATTTTATTACTTTTGCAACTCCTTAACAAACTATAAGTCAGCATAACATGAACCAAAGGACTTTCAAAGCTGCACTGTTCGATCTTGACGGCGTAGTGTTTGACACAGAGAAGCAATATAGCATATTTTGGGGCGGACAATTCCGCAAATACTATCCGGAAAGCCCCGGAATGGAGAAAAAGATAAAAGGAATGACCCTCGTACAGATATACGATGAATATTTTCCCGACGAGGCACGACAGAAGCAAATCACAGCCGAGCTGGATGCCTTTGAGCAGAATATGAACTACGATTACGTGGGCGGATTTGAACGTTTCTTGAAGGATATACGCAGTAACGGCGTAAAAACAGCAGTCGTAACAAGTTCCAACCGTGCAAAAATGGAAAATGTTTATGCGAAGCACCCGGACTTCAAGGATATGTTCGACGCGATTCTTACCTCAGAAGACTTCTCGCAAAGCAAGCCTTCACCAGACTGTTATCAGACTGCTGCACGGCATTTCGGTCTTAACAAAGAAGAATGTGTGGTATTGGAAGACAGCTTCAATGGTCTTAAGTCCGGGCATGCGGCAGAAATGTTTGTCGTTGGACTTTCAACAACAAACTCTCCAGAGTCGATAAAGCCCTATTCCAATGTCGTAATTGCCAACTACGAAGGCGTTGACTATATGACTCTGTGTCAGCTTGTCAAGGGCTGACGAGAAATAGCCCGTGGGTTCTACCGAGAAAGCCCAAGACTTTCTGATAAAACCCCGCTTGCTTACAAAACAAAGCGTGCGGGCAAAAAAAGCGAAATAAAACAAGAATAAAACAAAACGAAGCATCCGTCTCTGCTAGGGGCTCGATGCAAACAATATAAAATAGAGGAGAAATAAGAAATGGCAGGATACCTTGTCTCAGACAACCGAAAAGTTACCACTCACCGTTTTATAGAAATGAAGCAGCGAGGCGAGAAGATTTCAATGTTGACTTCATACGATTACACCACAGCAGGAATAGTAGACCAAGCTGGCATCGATGGAATACTCATTGGCGACTCTGCTTCGAACGTTATGGTTGGAAATGCTACAACACTACCGATGACGGTAGAACAGATGATTTACCACGCTGCGTCTGTAGTGCGTGGCGTTAAACGTGCTCTCGTTGTCTGCGATATGCCTTTCGGTTCGTATCAGGTTGACCGTAAGGAAGGCGTAAAGAACGCAATAAAGATTATGAAGGAAAGCGGTTGCGACGCTCTGAAACTTGAGGGTGGAGCAGAAATAATTGATACCGTGAAAGGCATCCTTGATGCCGGTATTCCCGTTATGGGACACCTGGGACTGACACCGCAAAGCATTAACAAGTTCGGCACTTATGCTGTGCGTGCCAAAGAGAAGGCTGAGGCAGAAAAGCTAATTTCTGATGCGAAGTTACTGGCAGAAACAGGATGTTTCTCTGTTGTATTGGAAAAAGTGCCGTCGGCTTTAGCCTCTACCGTAACAAAAGAAATATGCGTGCCCACTATTGGAATAGGTGCAGGCAACGGAACTGACGGGCAAATTCTAGTAATTGACGACATGCTCGGCATGACCAAGGGTTTCTCTCCACGCTTCCTTCGCCGCTATGCCGACTTGAACGCCATAATGACGGACGCTATCGGAAATTACATCACCGACGTGAAGAGTTCCGATTTCCCTAACGAACAAGAGTCATACTAAAGAAACGCCATCCACATGGCAGAAAGAATAGCAAGCGGAAGCCGCACAATGTTGTGGCACAAGGATTTCTGTAAGATTTGCGTAGTGAACTTTTTCATTGCGCTTTCTGTCTACATGCTACTTCCCGTCTTGCCTGATTGGCTCGGCAAGGAGCTTGGACTTTCTTCCATGCAAGCTGCGCTATCCGTTGCCATCCCTGGCATCGGAGCTTTCTTCTTCGGCGGAACATGTTCTTATCTGACACAAAAATACAGGCGGAACATGGTCTGCATCATTGCTATACTATTGCTTGCCGCAAACATTCTCGCTGTCAAGTATATCGCTGACAAAGCGGAATGGTTGCGTCAAGCAAACTTAGCACTATGTTGCGTGCTTGTGTCACGTTTCTTCCTCGGTGCATTTTTCGGATTGGCATACCTTGTTCTCAACAGTACCCTAAGCATCGACTGTTGCGACACATCGCAACGCACACGCGCAAACGTAGTTTCTACATGCATATACCTTGCGGCTACTGTTGGCGGACCGTTAATTGGAATCTTTGCAAAACAGGAATGGGGCTGCATCAATGTTTACTATGCTGCTGCAGCACTGTGTCTCTCTTCGGCAATACTGCTTTGGAGCGTAACATTCCCGTTCAAAGCACCAGAGGAGACGGTAAAGAAATTCTCGCTCGACCGTTTCATCATTCCTTCAAGCATGCCATTAGCTATACCCGTAGCCTTGGTTTCTTTCTGCCTGGCAACACTTGCCATGCATGATGCCAACACGGGCAAAGCAATCTTCCTTCCGTTGGGAGTCATTGCAGGAATAGCGATACAACACACTCTCTTGCATAATACGAAACACGGGAAGCAGACTTTTATAGGCTGTTTCTTGCTCGTCGTATCTTCAGCCATATTGTTAGCGACAAGCGGAGACGGAGAGCCTGCTATTTTGGCACGCGTTCTCTCTGGAATCGCAACGGCATTGATACTAGGTAATCTACACTTAGGACTTACAGAGACTGCCGATCACTGTCAGCGCGGCACAGCACAAAGCACTTTTATCCTTCTCTTTGAGTTGGGTTCTTCTATAGGATCGTTTCTATACTTTGCGCCGTGTTGCACTAACGGCAATGGCTCATGGGCGACAATCTTTATTGCCGCGGTTCTGATTGTTGTAATTATAACGGCAAGCACGCGGCGTTTCATTTCACGCAAGCTGAAATAGCGCATCCGTTTTTTGCTCTGCCACAACATTTTTCCTACTGTTATATCAGGGAATCCAAAAACGCGTTATGTTTACAATCTTCCCGTTCTCAATACGCACGCGGGTGTTAAGACTGAAGAATCCGTTTAGCTGACCTTTCTTTAGAAGTTCTTCGACGTATTGTCTTTGGTCTGTCCGTATCGTATCAGACGGTGCATTGGGATCATTCTGACAGTTTACGATGGTAAAATCTTGGGCCAATGGCAAAGTGGCCACACCTAATTTTGTATATACCGAATGGTCATTAAACTCAAACGCACGATAAACGCCACTTTTCTTTGAAGCTTGCAGCCACACGCCACCCTCATCCAGTCCGCCGTTTACGCTCTTCGTATTCTTTTCGTCCTTTACATCCTTTACAGGCATAGGCTTGCCTTCGTAAACAAGCGTGTCGCCGACTTTCATCCCGCAGACTTGGGCTGAATCATATAATGTTTCGGCATATATTGTGAGCGTCAGTTTCCCGTCGTTCCAGTTGAAACAACTGTCAGACAGAGAGGCTGCAACCGTTGTATCACGCAGATTATTGACGTCAATGCCACTCGGCAATGGCTCAACCGTTCGGCTTTCGCCTCCATTCATCGTGCCGCAAGCCGCAAATACGACTCCTGCCAACACTGCAGACAATAGCTTTTCCATAAATTATTCCTTTCTTTTCTTTTGCCGTATTACTTGTTATTAGTCAAAGAGTCACTAACACTGTTCCTGCCTATCAGAAATTCCTGTTAAACGGCAATCGCCACTCATACATTTCCCGCGCAGAACTTGCAACTCTCCCCTATTGAAATGGCTGCAAATATAGTGTTTTTGCACCATGCCAACAAAAAGATGTAACATATAAATTTTACAAGTATATTACAATACCCACGGAGATGTTCCAGCTATGCCCATGGATTGATAACGGGCAATGACTTTAAATCTATCAGAAACAGTGACAAACAAAAAGCTGAAAACGGATTGTTGAATGAATAAAAAGCCGTATTTTTGCATGAAAGTTTGTAGCAATGAAAACAATTAGACAATTACTTTTACTACCGATGCTGCTCATTTGTCTGCACTCGCAAGGACAGACTAACGACGAGACGCCGACTATAAATCCTAGTGCCACCTATACCGACATTAACGGAGAGGAGACTGAAAGCTTGGAAATGTCGGGACAAGCACCACTCACCGGCCACTTTAAGGCAAACCCGAGCAACGTTGGTGATTATACTGCCACATACGAATGGCGCTTCACGACGGAAGGCAGCACAGAACCGTACCTGACGCGCTATGAGGAAGATACAGAATACACATTCAATACGGCAGGAAGCCATAGCATAGTTGTCTATGCCACCTTCAAGAAAGGAAACGATGTTATTGAATACGGGCAGGAATATTGGGCAGAAAACAGTCCGCTACGCGTAACAATCAGCGAGAGCAAACTAGAAATGCCAAATGCCTTTTCCCCAAACGGCGACGGTATAAACGATATCTACAAGGCAAAGGACGGATACCAGTCGCTTACAGAATTTCACGCATACATTTTCAATCGCTGGGGCACGAAACTTTTTGAATGGACCAACCCCGCCGATGGATGGGATGGCAAATACAAAGGGAAAGACGTGGCGCAAGGCGTATATTATGTGTTGGTGAAAGCCAAAGGAGCCGACGGGAAGACATACAACATCAAGCGAGACGTTAATCTACTCAGAGGATATACTGAATCTACGACCAGCGGAGGAGGAGGAACGCAATGAAACGCGAAGACGAGAAAATAAACGTTTGGGGAGCAAGAGTACATAACCTAAAAAACATAGACGTAGAAATACCACGCCAAAGCCTCTCGGTTATAACGGGAATGAGCGGAAGTGGCAAATCGTCACTCGCCTTCGACACTATTTTCGCCGAAGGACAACGCCGATATATCGAAACATTTTCTGCCTATGCACGCAACTTCCTCGGAGGGATGGAACGGCCTGACGTTGACAAGATAACGGGACTTAGCCCTGTTATAAGCATTGAACAGAAAACAACAAACAAGAATCCACGCTCAACAGTAGGCACTACGACAGAAATATACGATTTTCTTCGACTTCTTTATGCGCGCGCCGGAACAGCATATAGCTATATCACGGGCGAAAAGATGGTTAAATACACCGAAGAAGAAGTGCTGAACATGATTCTTTCCGACTATTCCGGCAAAAGAATCTTCATACTTGCGCCCCTAGTAAGAAACAGAAAAGGTCATTATCGGGAACTGTTTGAAAGTTTGCTCAAAAAAGGATATCTCCATGTACGCGTTGACGAAGAGACGATGGAGATAAAATCGGGCATGAAACTTGACAGATATAAGAACCACAATATTGAAGTTGTCATCGACAAGCTGCAAGTGCGTGACAAAGACGATGAGCGACTGCGCAAAAGCGTAGAGACAGCAATGCGTCAGGGCGACGGGTTGATGATGATTATGGACAAAGACACGGGAAAAGCTAAATATTACAGCAAAAGGCTCATGTGTCCGACAACGGGAATAGCATATAGCGATCCTGCTCCAAACAAGTTTTCGTTTAATTCGCCCGAAGGAGCCTGCCCTAGATGCAAAGGACTTGGAGAAGTTGCCGAAATAGATCTTGAGAAAGTTATTCCCGACAACAACCTTTCCATACATGAAGGAGGCATCATCCCCTTGGGGAAATACAAAAACCAGCTGATATTCTGGCAGATTGCCGCCATACTAGAAGAATATGACTGCAATCTGAAAACACGGATAAAGGATATTCCCGACGAGGCTTTAAACGACATACTATACGGGAAGCTGGAGAAAATAAAAATAAAGAAAGAAGTTATACATACTACAAGCGACTATTTTGTTGACTTCGACGGTATTGTGAAATACATTCAGGCTTCAACAGAAAGTGATGATAGCAAGGAAGCACAAAAATGGGCGGAGCAGTTCATGACAACAAAGAAATGTCCTGAATGTGGAGGCGGCCGCCTTAACCGCGAATCCCTTTCATACCGCATTTGGGACAAGAACATTTCGCAAGTGGCAAACATGGACATCAGCGAGCTGTACCAATGGCTTGATGAGGCAGAAAGCCATTTGGAGAAAAAAGAAAAGCGCATTGCTGAGGAAGTTCTCAAAGAGATACGCAGCAGAATACGCTTCATTCTAGACGTAGGACTTGACTACCTTTCACTCAACAGGCAGTCGGCAACGTTGTCTGGCGGAGAGAGCCAACGCATTAGATTGGCTACTCAAATAGGTTCGCAGCTTGTAAACGTGCTATACATTCTTGACGAGCCTAGTATCGGACTGCATCAACGCGACAACGAACGCCTGATAAAATCACTTAAGGACTTGCGCGATTTGGGAAATACTGTTATTGTTGTAGAACACGACAGAGACATGATGACCAACGCCGACTATATCGTGGACATAGGTCCGGGAGCTGGACGAAAAGGCGGAAATGTTGTATTCCAAGGCACGCCGCAAATGATGCTGAAACAGTCGACTATGACCAGCGAATACCTTAGCGGAAAACGCAAAATAGAGATTCCAAAGGAAAGACGTCAAGGCAACGGCAAATATTTAAGCATATTCGGAGCTAGCGGCAACAACCTGAAGAATATAGACGTAGTGTTTCCACTTGGCGAATTGATAGTTGTCACAGGAGTAAGCGGCAGTGGCAAATCTACCCTCGTAAACGAAACACTGCAACCCATCTTGAGCAAACATTTCTACCGCTCGCTAAAGGAACCCATGCCTTATAAAAAAATCGAGGGGATAGAGAATCTTGACAAAGTAGTCAACGTAGACCAATCACCAATAGGAAGAACACCGCGCTCTAACCCAGCGACATACACGGGAGTTTTTAGCGACATACGTTCCATGTTTGTAAACCTGCCTGAGGCAAAAATACGCGGATATAAGCCAGGACGCTTCTCTTTCAACGTAAGAGGAGGCCGATGCGAAGCATGTGGCGGAAACGGATATAAGACAATCGAAATGAATTTTCTTCCCAACGTCATGGTGCCCTGCGAAGTATGCCACGGGAAACGCTATAACCGCGAAACACTTGAGGTAAGATACAAAGGAAAGAGTATTGCCGATGTGCTTGACATGACTGTAAACCAAGCCGTGGAATTCTTTGAAAATGTTCCAGACATACTACGCAAGATAAAGACAATTCAAGATGTTGGTCTTGGCTACATAAAGCTAGGCCAACCTTCAACAACATTGAGCGGCGGAGAATGCCAACGCATGAAACTGGCAACAGAGTTGAGCAAACGTGATACAGGCAAGACGATGTATATACTTGATGAGCCAACTACAGGGTTGCACTTTGAAGACATACGTATTCTCATGGACGTTCTGCAAAAACTCGTAGACCGCGGAAACACGGTTCTTATCATAGAACATAACCTTGATGTAATAAAACTTGCCGACCACATTATAGACATGGGACCTGAAGGTGGGCGTAACGGTGGAATTGTGATGGCTACAGGTACACCGGAAGAGGTTGCGCATAGTGGAAAAGGATTTACAACAAGGTTCATAAATGAAGAACTAGAAAGATAGTGTTTATTTGGTGGTCAATCGCCTAGTAGAAACAAACTTATAAACACACAAAAATCAGTGAGATTTGCAGCCTCAACAAAGGATGTGGCTATGCGTATCTCACTGATTTTTTATTTTATCCGCCCCACTATAACAACAAATGCCGACATGAAAAAGTGGGAGCCTTATTCGTATTACTGATTCTTTAGAACCTAGTCATTACCTCAAAAACTATTTTGTCTTTTTCAGAAACCTTGGCAATAGCATTCTTACCATAGAAATATTTCTCGTAGTTCAAACGGATATCTGAAACAAATGGTTTGGCAAGACTAAACGTAACTCCCCCTGTAACTCTTGAACGCTTATAGTCCGTAAGCTTCAGCTTGCCGTTATCATCAAGCGTTCCGTCACTATGGTCTGTCATAAAGTCGTATCGTATTAGCGGAGATATCTTTTTTATCAAAGACTTCTTGTTTCTTAGATTAAAATCATAGTTGACAAAGCCGTCAAACGAGTGGACTGCATTAAATGCCTCCTTAGAGTAATGTTTATATAGATACTCCGCCTCAATATGCCATCCGTTTTTATGCCAATAAGCACCGGCATCATACATCATTATATTATTGTTATTGGGACTTATTTTCTGAGTACTGAGTGTAACATTAAATCCTTCCGGGAGAAAGAACTGGACTTTTGCTGAGAAATTTACCTTCTTTGTCCAAAAATCTTTCTGATCTGTAAGTCCTGAGCCATTGAAAAGCCCTGCCTCAAGTATTACCGGGAAGCCGCAATTGACATTGTAGCCAACGGTAAGACCAACGTCGCGAACATTTCCTACCTGCTTTGCTATGAATGAACGGTTAGCGAAATATTGTTGATGTGGAGAGCGGTGAGCATCAATAGTGAATGGTACACGCATCTGCCCTATCGTTGCAGAAAAGCCACTGAATGGCTTTACACGCGTATAGGCATCAAGCATCTTTATCTTTCCCTCGTCACATAAATCAATCTCAGCCTTGTATTCAACAGCTTTAGCTACCTTTCCATCAACGCTCAAGCGGGCATTTCTTACTTCAAAGCGTCCCTCACCCTCTTCTGTTTGGCATTCGTATTTTCCTCTCACCGTTCCATGAATGTGGGGAGTAAGGTCTACCATTTCATCCTCACTGTTACTATTCTGAGCTGCAGCAGGAAGTATCAACAGACTGAAAAGAGCCAACGCTGCATAATTTTTGATTTTAATTGCCATAAATAACTCGTATTGTTAGTTTTTATGGCACAAAGGTAGAGGGAAGATGTGAAAAACATGTTACAACGACATTACGTTTAGACTAAATCTAACTACTCTCACCGCCTGCTTCCACGTCAGCACACTCCAACTGGGAATGTTTACGATATTCCGACGGTGACATACCTGTATGTTTTTTAAAGCATTTACCAAAATACTTAGGATCAGAAAATCCAACGGCATAGGCTATCTGCGAGAATGTCATAGTACTGCTATTCACTAAATCTTCAGCTCGTTTCATACGCACATGCCGCAAGAAATCATTTGGCGACATGTCTGCAATCTGTTTCAGTCTTGAATAGAATGTGCTACGCCCCATGCTAAGAGCTACCGCCATATCGTCTACCTTAAGGTCGGCACTGTCGATGTGGTTTTCAATGTAAGCCAATAACGTATCCATAAAGATTTTGTCTTCATCCACAATCTCTGGTTTCCGCAACATATATCTAACTTTTCCTGCATCAGCCTTTTCATTTGCTTCATCAACAATTTCCGCAGCACGATGCCTCATATAACTGCGCAATACCCAAACAACAAAAGATATAAGCAACAGGGAAACGATAGTTCTGCCCCACCAACTCTCAAAAAACGAGGGTTCAGCATACACAATAAGCTGACGTTCGTTATTCATCCAAACACCATCACCATTGGTACTCTTCACACTTACCATATGAGTGCCTGCAGGAAAATGATTGAACGACACACTGTTGATACCCGGATGAATATAAGTCCACTCCCCATCATCTATACGGTAAGCGTAACGTATGCCACAATTTTCATTTAATGCAGATGCCCCTGTATGCGACTCATAGTCCAATGCTGAGAAAAACAACGTAAACGAACGATGTTCTACATCAACTTTCAGTTCTGGAATATTCAAGATTGGTTGTTCGTCATCACGGTCCATATAGCGAACTGACGTGAATACGATGTTTGGAGCATAGCTACTGCGGTTCATCTTTTGAGGAAGAAAAGAAATTGCACCACCCTCAGTTGCTATTACAACCCGGTTAGTTGATTTGGAATGTGACGGCAAAGCCTCGGTAATATTCACACACCCTATCTCATCAGGGCCAAATTCCTTCAGACCTTTCTTTCCCAAACATGCCATGCGGCTTTCACCTACGACCCAAACATCTCCATTGTTGTCAGCAACCAGACTTTGAATTGTGCCATAACCATATGGTTGCGTAAGACTATTGTGTGAATTGTCTTCCAATCCCACAAACTTAAGATTATCTTGAAGGAGATTTTTTGAAGCTATGCGCTGCAGTCCCCCACCAAGCGTTACGACATAAACCGTACCATCCTTAGCCCTCTGAGTCTGCATCACCTCGCTACTATAAAGAGAATTATCGCCTTTTACACGGCGTGATAGGAAAAAGCGGATTCTATCTGGGTATGTATAACTGTCGGAATAGGTAAGCAATCCCTGCGTTGTAGACAGGACAACAACACCTCCCGGCAAAGTTTCTATCCTTCTCACTTTATTAAATATGTCACTTGCATAGCCCTTCAATTCATTCCGTCCATGAAGAAATTTCAGACTTGCCAATTCCGAAACAGAATATATACTAGAAGAGGAAATATTCAGACCGCCATTAAAAGTTGCAACAAGGAGGCGGCCATGAGAATCCTCCTTAATGTCATATACTTCATCACTTATCAGAGTATAAGAATTGGAGTTATCATGCTTAAACTTATAAACAATCCCCTTGTCAATACAGAACAATCCGTTTCCCTTGCTACCTATCCATAGTCTACTCTTGCGGTCCTCATAAAGTGAATATATATGGTATGAGAATTTTTCTTTGTTGCTTACCCACTTTCCATCAGGAGAAAGATAACCAATGAGCTTTCCTGATGGAGAATATTTTACTACATCACCATCTACTGTGCCCAGCAAAATATTTCCTTCATGGTCTTGCATAACAGCGCGAGTATCGCGTTTCGTCCCCAAATCTATGTGCATTACATCTGAATAGCTAAAACTAACGAGCGAAAGATTGTGGGGATATATAAGCCACAGATTGCCTTGATAATCGGAAAAACCTTTCTTTACTCGCGGTATAACATTTCCTACTACAGAGGAAGACGAAATAGACTGTGGCTCTAATAGCTTTGTCTTTTCATTATAATAAGAAAACGAACCATTTGTAGGAGCGACCCATATCGTATGCCGCTCATCCTCATGGTAAATTGGTTTGTCTGCAAATGTCAGCAGACTACCAGATGTTGCAGCAGAAAGATGGATGACTTTATATCCGCTGTCAATCATAGTTATATCGCTACCATCATTAAAGCACCATATACGCCCTCTTGAGTCAACAAACATTGACTTTATTTCCTTTTGTGGATTGGAAGGCCATTGCACCGATATAAGTTGTTCCTTGCCACTCTTAATATTATATAAAAGAACGCCGCAATCCACGGCTAAAGCAAGTACCTTTTTGCCGATAACTTTTACGTCATACACTTTTTCTATTCTTGTATGCAAATCAACAGTCATGGCGCTGAGTTTATCAGCTACCTTACGGAGTATCTTCCCATTTGTAGTTATAAGCCATTGTATGCCATCTATTTCTTCAACAAAATCAACCCACATGGAACTTATTTTTTTAGGTTCTCCACCCGAAATAGATAGGAAAGCACCTTGATCTGTCAGCAACCACTCATTGGTATTGCCTGAAAGGACTACTTTGTTAAGTGTTCCTGGCAGATTATACTGTAACAAGCTATGCACATCTTCGGCATCGCCTTTTTTTATGCAATAGTGGTCGTTGTATTTTCCGACCATCCATGTATCACCATTTCTCAAAGGATAAATCTTACGCAGGCTGAACTTACATCCGAACTTATTGGTTATCATGGCTGAAACATTGATATAACGGCATTTGTGACTGTCAAACATATAGACATCGTCAGAATAAGCTGTTGTCCATAGGTTGCCATTCAATGCCGGCATAACACTAACGAGGTGATTTGTTGTGAGATGCGAATCATGCCCAGGAATATTCCGGAATGTAGTAAACCGATAGCCGTCAAAACAAGAGAGTCCGTTCCACGTTGCAATCCAAATCAAATTGTCTGTGCTTTGAGTTATGCCGCTAACAACACTTGCCGGCAAACCATTCTCTGTGCCAAAAGTACGTATCTTACAAATTGGCTGAGAGTCTATCCCTAAGCTTAAAAAGAATATTACAGCGAAAAATAATATACGGACTATGTAATACATAACAAATGCTGTTTATAATAGATTTAAATTGCTCAATATTTCATTCTTTCGTTCAGCAAAAATAAAGATAAAAAATGACAAAAACAAATTTTCTGAAGCTTTAACAATAAAGCTACAACATGAATTCAAACCATTCACAAAATAGCAGAATTAAGTTGTTTGTAATGATATTATTATCAAATGCTCTCTGCTATATCTTTTATCCCATTTACATGGATTAGAGACAGAGCAACCTTAGAGTTTAGACATAACTGTTAGCAACACTCGATTTTTTATTGTACCTTTGCATAAGCTAGGTTACATTAAGCTAAATAGAGAGAAAAACTATTTCACTCGCTTGTAGTATATTCGAATTCCTAGTTATAATTATGTAAAGATATAGATACTAACCAGTAAAAACTCCATAACAATGGCAACAGTTGACGACAAGAAAATTATATTTTCTATGGTGGGAGTCTCAAAGACTATTCCACAAAATCAAAAGCAGATACTTAAGAACATCTACCTTTCTTTTTTCTATGGAGCAAAAATAGGCATCATCGGTCTCAACGGGGCTGGAAAATCTACGCTAATGAAAATAATTGCGGGAATAGACCAACCGACCCAAGGTGAAGTGGTGTGGAGTCCAGGATATTCTGTAGGGTATCTCCCGCAAGATCCACCCCTCAACGAAGAGAAAAGCGTAAAAGAGAATGTCATGGAAGGTGTTCAAAAAGCTTACGATGCACTAAAAGAATACGAAGAAATCAACATAAAATTCGGAGAAGAAGAGTATTATAGTGATCCGGACAAAATGGACAAGCTGATGCAACGTCAAGCAGAAGTACAAGACATCATTGATGCTACGGATGCATGGAATATGGACTCAAAACTCGACAGAGCCATGGCTGCACTACGTTGTCCACCTGGAGAATGGCCCGTTAAAAACCTGTCGGGCGGAGAACGCCGACGAGTTGCATTATGTCGCTTACTCTTGCAAAAGCCTGATGTGCTTTTACTTGACGAGCCTACTAACCATTTAGATGCAGAAAGCATAGATTGGCTTGAGCAACACCTCCAACAATATGAAGGTACTGTCATTGCCGTTACACACGACCGCTATTTCCTTGATGATGTAAGCGAATGGATATTGGAACTTGACCGTGGTGAGGGAATACCATGGCACGGCAACTATTCTTCTTGGTTGGAACAAAAAACTTTGCGCATGGCACAAGAAGAAAAACAAGCTTCAAAAAGAAGAAAAGCTCTTGAACGCGAACTTGAATGGACACATATGGCACAAAAAGCACGACAAGCCAAAGGTAAAGCTCGCCTTAACGCCTATGAACAAATGTTGAACCAAGAGCAGAAAGAGCGTGAGGAAAAGCTTGAAATATTCATTCCAAACGGTCCAAGGCTTGGAAACAAAGTTATTGAAGCACAACATGTGAAGAAGTCTTTTGGTGATAAGATACTTTTTAACGATCTCAACTTCACACTCCCACCAAATGGTATCGTTGGAGTTATCGGACCTAATGGTGCTGGAAAGACAACACTGTTCAGGCTTATAATGGGACTGGAAAAAGCTGATGCCGGAACGTTTTCCGTTGGAGAAACAGTGAAACTGGCGTATGTTGATCAGCAACATAAAGACATTGACGCAAACAAATCGGTCTACGAAACCATAAGTCAAGGCAATGAAACAATACGCATGGGCGGACGGGACATCAATGCGCGGGCTTATATATCACGTTTCAATTTTTCTGGAACAGACCAAAACAAGCTTTGCGGTTTTCTGTCCGGTGGAGAAAGAAACCGCCTACAATTGGCTCTTGCACTTAAACAAGAAGGCAATGTGTTACTTCTTGATGAGCCAACAAACGATATTGACGTAAATACGTTGCGTGCTCTAGAAGAAGGTCTTGAAGGTTTTGCCGGATGTGCAGTTGTAATAAGTCACGACAGATGGTTCTTAGATAGAATATGCACCCACATCCTCGCCTTTGAAGGTAATGGAGAAGTTTTCTTCTTTGAAGGTAGTTACTCCGATTATGAAATAAACAAGGCGCGACGACTCGGATTGGAAGAAATAAAAAAAGGCCGATACCGCAAACTTATGGAATAAGCCTCAAACACACTGATTCTCTTTGCTTCAAGAAAACATTTGGAAGCAAAGAGAATCATTTTTATAACATACAGAATCTTCTAAGCTATTAGTCTAGAAATACGTTTTTCTAAAGTCTCATAAACCATTGGCAATCTTGCGTTACATATACGTAAGACGTTATTTTTAATAAATACCCTACGGCATAGAAAGCTTTAAAATTTCCCAAAAAAGCGATAAAGGCCAAAGTTTTTCGTTTTTTATTAGTAACTTTACACGATTTTTGTACTGTCCTTGCTGCATTCATTACCCTTTTGCAACTAAAGATCCGTACAATTAGACCTGAGGAAACAAAAAAATATAATATAAATGCACTTTAAATGGAAATACGAAGCACCTACACCAGAAGAAAGAAAAAACGCTGAAAAACTCGCCTCAGACCTTAAACTGAGTCCCGTAATTGGTCAGATAATGGCTAAACGCGGCATAAGAGAAGAAGATGCAAAGAATTTTTTTTATCCACAATTAAACGAGCTTATCGATCCTTTCCTTATGAAGGATATGGACAAGGCTGTGGAGCGTTTAAACATAGCCATGGGGCGCAAGGAACGCATCATGGTGTATGGTGACTATGATGTAGACGGATGTACTGCAGTTGCATTGGTCTATAAATTCTTGCAACAATACTATTCCAACATAGATTACTACATTCCGGACCGTTATGACGAGGGATATGGAGTAAGCAGTAAGGGTATTGACTTTGCCTATGAAAGCGGTGTTAAACTTATTATCATTTTAGACTGTGGAATTAAGGCTATAAAAGAAATAAGGCATGCAAAAGAATTGGGAATCGACTTTATAATTTGCGACCACCATGTTCCCGATGATATTATGCCGCCTGCTGTGGCAATCCTCAACCCTAAGCGCGAAGACGACACTTATCCTTTCAAGCATTTATGTGGATGTGGGGTTGGCTTCAAGTTAATGCAAGCTTTTGCCAAAAACAATGGTATATCCTTCTCACGACTTATACCTTTGCTTGATTTCTGTGCTGTGAGCATTGCCGCAGATATCGTGCCTGTTATTGGTGAAAATCGCATTCTTTCTTACCACGGGTTAAGACAATTGAATCAGAACCCAAACATTGGCCTAAAAGCCATTATTGACATTTGTGGACTTAACGGACGTACACTTTCTATGAGTGATATCGTATTCAAAATCGGTCCGCGCATAAATGCCTCAGGAAGAATGGGGGACGGACGGAGAAGCGTAAGTCTGCTTGTTGAAAAAGACTTTGCCGATGCACTAAACAAGGCAAAACATATCAACGAATACAACGAACAGCGCAAAGACATTGACAAACAAATGACAGAAGAAGCAAACTTGATTGTAGGCAGACTTGAAAGCCAGCAACGTCATTCAAGCATTGTCTTATATGACGAGAACTGGAAAAAAGGAGTTATCGGAATAGTTGCTTCAAGACTTACTGAAATATACGTACGCCCAACAATAGTCCTAACACGTGATGGTGACCTTGCAACAGGTTCAGCCCGGAGCGTTGCAGGGTTCGACATATACTCTGCTATAAAAAGCTGCCGCGACCTATTAATGAATTTCGGGGGGCATACATACGCAGCAGGACTGACTTTAAAATGGAATGATGTAAAAGAATTCCGTGACAGATTTCAGAAATATGTAGAAGAGCATATCAAGCCAGAACATACCGAAGCAAGTCTTGACATAGATGCCGTCATTGATTTTAAAGACATCACCAAGAAAATGCACAACGAGCTAAAGAAATTCGGTCCGTTTGGCCCCGGAAATCCCAAGCCATTATTCTGCACTAAAGAAGTTTACGACTTCGGGACGAGCAAGGTAGTGGGGCGCTCGCAAGAACACATTAAGCTAGAATTAGTAGATTCAAAGTCAAACAACGTCATGAACGGCATAGCTTTTGGCCAAAGCGGAGCTGCACGCTACATAAAATCAAAAAGAAGTTTTGATATTGCATACACGATAGAAGAAAACGTTTTTAAGCATAACGACATTCAACTGCAGATAGAAGATATCCGTCCGACAGAAGGTTAAACACCTTTTCAACAAGAAGCAAAATGACATGACTAAAGGTGACAAATACCTCAACATACTGAAGCAGTATTGGGGATATGATTCTTTCCGAGGAATACAACGCGACATAATAGAAAGCATAGGCAAAGGAAAAGACACTTTGGGACTTATGCCAACAGGTGGAGGCAAGAGCATAACTTTCCAAGTTCCTGCTTTAGCAATAGAAGGGGTGTGTATCGTCATAACACCCCTTATTGCCTTGATGAAAGACCAAGTGGAACACTTAAGAAAAAATGGTATAAAAGCCTATGCGATTTATAGTAGTCTACATCACAACGAAATTGTAAAAATCCTAGACAATGCCGTGCTTGGGGGAGTCACCTTATTATATATATCACCAGAACGTTTGGCATCGGAATTTTTCCAAACGAAGCTCCGCCACATGCAAGTAAGCTTCATAACTGTTGACGAGGCACACTGCATATGCCAATGGGGATACGATTTTCGTCCTTCATACCTTGAAATAGCTAAAATAAGGAAGATTAAACCTAACACTCCCGTTTTAGCATTAACAGCAACAGCAACAAAGCCATCAATTGATGACATACAGAAACAGCTAAACTTTAAGGAAAGTAATGTTTTTCGCATGAGCTTCTCTCGCAAGAATCTTGCCTACATAGTAAGAGAAACTGGCGACAAACTTGCAGAAGCCGCACACATCATACGTTCTGTTTCAGGAAGTGCTATCGTATATGTATACAGTAGACAGAAGACAAAAGAAGTGGCAGAATATCTTTCTGCAAACGGCATAAGCGCAACCTTCTATCATGCCGGACTTGAACATGCGACAAGAGACGAAAGACAAACTCTTTGGCAACAAGACAAAGTCAAAGTAATCGTTGCAACAAATGCTTTCGGGATGGGTATAGACAAGCCCGATGTAAGAGTTGTCATACACATTGATTGTACAGATTCAATAGAAGCATACTTTCAAGAAGCGGGACGTGCGGGACGCGATGGACAAAAAGCCTATGCAATTCTCCTGTTCAACGCAAATGACAAGGTAACACTGAACAGAAGAATTGCAGACAATTTTCCTGACAAAGAATATATTCGCACCGTATATGAAAACTTGGCCTATTTCTTCCAGCTAGCCACAGGCAGCGGATTCGGGCATACTTTCGAATTTAATAGTGCCAAATTCTGCATGTATTTCAAACATTTTCCCATAAGGATGAATGCTGCCTTACACATACTTGACAAAGCCGGTTACATAAGATACAGTGAAGAAGCCGACAACAAAGCACGCATGCGCTTTCTTGTAAGCCGTAACGAACTTTACCTCTTAAACGAACTTACAGACAAAGAAAATGCTGTTATCACCGCAGCATTGAGAACGTATTGCGGTCTGTTTGCCGACTACGTTTTAATAGACGAAGCAATTATTGCCCACCAAAGCAATATTGACGAGCACGAAGTTTATCAAATTTTGAAAGGATTAAGCAAGAAACATATAATCAGTTTTATTCCACAGAAAAAAATTCCACAAATCAAGTATGTACAGAACCGCGTAGATAAAGAAGAAATAATTATCCCTAAACAGGTTTACGAACTTCGCAAGAAACTTTATAAAGAGCGTATAGAAGCAATGTTGGCATATGCAGAAAACAAAACAGTATGCCGCAGTAGACAATTGCTCAGGTATTTTGGTGAAACAAACTCATGCGACTGTGGGCAATGCGACGTTTGCATAGAACATAAAAAGAAAAACGCAACAGACAAAAGAAAAGACACCGAAATACATACCGCAATTCTTAACATGCTTTCCGACAATAAGGAACATGAAATTACAGAAATTTATAATTTGAACTACAACATGACTGATATAGACCGGGTTCTAATAGACATGGCCTTGGAAGAAAAAATATTAAACAACGACGGGAAAATAATTGCACATTTTAAATAATATTGTGTCAAACCCCTTACATATTATCACAAAACAAAGACTTTTTGTTTTAATCAAGCAATTAAAAAAGAAAAAACATATACCACATTGTTCTATTTATCAGAAAAACGTCTACCTTTGTAGCCAATTTAAAAATGATTTTAAGTTGCGGCTACATAAATCAACCGCAAACATAATCCTAAACAATCAGACACTATACAACAAGAATGAAGATTGAGGGACTAGAGAAATAGAGAATTTATATAGGAAATTGCATAACTTAATAAAAGAAAGATGAAACACAAATTGAGAAGTGCTGTATGCACAGAAGGAAGACGCATGGCGGGAGCTAGAGCCCTATGGGTGGCTACGGGTATGAAACACGAGCAATTCGGTAAGCCCATTATTGCCGTGGTCAACTCTTTTACACAATTTGTACCAGGCCATACACATTTACATGAAATCGGACAGATCGTCAGAGAAGAAATAGAAAAAATGGGATGTTATGCAGCCGAATTCAACACAATTGCAATTGATGACGGAATTGCTATGGGCCATGACGGCATGCTATATTCTCTGCCTTCACGTGATATCATTGCCGATTCTGTAGAATATATGGTAAATGCCCACAAAGCAGACGCAATGATTTGCATCTCCAACTGCGACAAAGTAACCCCAGGAATGCTTATGGCTGCAATGCGTTTAAACATACCTACCGTTTTTTGTAGTGGTGGGCCAATGGAAGCTGGTAGATGGAGAGGTGAAAACGCCGACCTTATAACAGCGATGGTAAAAGGTGCCGATCCAAGTGTCAGTGATGAAGACCTTAAAGAAATTGAAAGTTGCGCATGCCCTGGCTGCGGAAGTTGTTCTGGTATGTTCACTGCAAACTCCATGAACTCCCTCACAGAAGCAATAGGGTTCAGCCTTCCTGGAAACGGAACAATCCTTGCTACACACAGAAACAGGCTTCAGCTTTTCAAAGATGCCGCAAGACAGATTGTAAACAACGCTATACACTATTATGAAGATGGTGACGAAAGTGTTCTACCACGTAACATTGCAACCCGTGAAGCCTTCCTTAACGCAATGACTTTGGATATTGCAATGGGTGGAAGCACGAATACAGTTTTACATCTTCTTGCCGTAGCTCAAGAAGGCGGCGTGAATTTCACGATGAAAGACATTGACACACTCAGCCGCAAAGTCCCTTGCCTATGCAAGCTATCACCTAACACACAGAAATACAGTGTGCAGGAATGTAATCGCGCTGGCGGTATTTTCGGAATAATGAACGAGCTTGCCAAAGGAGGCCTAATAAATGAAAGTGCTATCAGAGTTGACGGCAAAACAATCGGCGAACAACTTAGGAAATACGACATTACCAACGGTAACACAGACAAAGAGGCAAACCGGATATACAGCAGTGCCCCAGGGCGTCGATTCTCAACAAAAATGGCTTCACAGGACGAGCATTGGGATACGCTTGATACCGACCGTTCTGAAGGTTGCATCCGCGACTTGGAACACGCATACACCAAAGACGGAGGGTTAGCAGTCTTGTCTGGTAACATAGCCAAAGACGGATGTGTGGTAAAAACTGCAGGAGTAGACACCGAACTATGGCATTTTGAAGGTCCAGCCAAAGTATTCGACTCTCAAGAAGACGCATGCGAAGGAATACTTGGCGGTAAAGTACAAAAAGGAGACTGTGTGGTAATTACTCACGAAGGCCCGAAGGGCGGTCCTGGCATGCAAGAGATGCTCTACCCTACCTCATACATTAAGAGTATGCACATGGGCAAAGAATGCGCCCTTATCACAGACGGTCGTTTCAGTGGAGGCACCTCTGGACTCAGCATAGGCCATATCTCCCCGGAAGCAGCAGCTGGCGGTAATATCGGAAAAATTATAGACGGAGACATTATAGAAATAGATATTCCAAGCAGAACTATAAACGTTAAACTTACAGACGAAGAGCTGAACGCTAGGGAGCAACGCCCTTTGACACGCAAGCGCGAAGTGAGCAAAGCCCTTAGAGCCTATGCACAAAGTGTAAGTTCCGCAGACAAAGGTGGCGTAAGGATAATTGAATAAATAATACCTTACTGATTTTACTCGTATACTGCACAACTTTTTTGAAAGCAGAACGCTTTATCTCGGAAAATTTGTGAGAATGCGATATACTTATATGAAATAAGTGCCAAACATAAAAAGAGTATCAATTCTGTTAAGCTACGGCTAACAGAATTGATGCAGGCTTCACAATATTGTATTGCGCCTAATGTTTGGAGAAAAGTTGAAAGAAAGTAAAGAAAAGATGGCAAATAACAAGATAACTGGTTCTGAAGCATTAATGCGCTCTTTAGTAGCCGAAGGAGTAGAAACCATATTCGGTTATCCCGGCGGAGCCATAATGCCTGTGTTTGATAAGCTCTACGACTACACCCGTGGAGAGAGGAAAAAATTCAAGCATGTTTTGGTTCGCCACGAACAAGCCGCAGTCCACGCAGCCCAAGGCTATTCAAGAGTAAGCGGTAAAGTTGGAGTATGTTTAGTTACAAGCGGCCCTGGAGCAACAAACACTTTGACGGGTGTTGCAGACGCCATGATGGACTCAACTCCTTTGGTGGTTATTGCAGGTCAAGTTGGCGTTGCTGCACTTGGCACGGATGCCTTTCAAGAAGTGGACTTGGTCGGATTGGCTCAACCAATAAGCAAATGGAGTTACCAAATACGGTCTGCCGAAGACATCGCATGGGCCGTAAGCCGTGCTTTCTATATTGCCCGTTCAGGAAGACCTGGGCCTGTCGTGCTTGATTTTCCAAAAAATGCACAAGTTACAGAAACAGAATATCACCCCCAAAACATAAGTTTCATCCGCAGCTATAACGCTTACCCCAAACTTGACATGGAAAAAGTGAAAGAAGCTGCAGAGCTAATTAACAATGCCCAAAAGCCCTTTGCACTTGTCGGTCACGGCGTTGATACAGGAAACGCTCAAGACGAACTTATAGAGTTTCTTGAAAAGGCAGATATTCCAGCAGGCCGGACCTTACTTGGTCTGTCGGCGTTACCGTCAAGCCACCCGCTCAACATGGGGATGTTGGGCATGCATGGCAACTATGCCCCCAACATCAAGCAACAGGAATGTGACGTTTTAATAGCTATCGGCATGAGATTCAGCGACCGAGTAACGGGCAATCTTAAGACATACGCTAAACAGGCAAAGATAATACACTTGGATATTGACCAATCTGAGATAGACAAGAATGTTAAGACCGATGTTGCCGTTGTGGCAGACTGCAAAGAATCGTTGCCAGCAATAACCAAGCTGCTTAAAAGAAACGCGCACCGCGAATGGCGAGATAGCTTCAAGCCTCTTTATGAGCAAGAATACGAAAAAGTTATCAAGCCTGCTATTCATCCTGAAAAAGGCATGTTGCTTATGGGGGAAGTTGTAAACGCTGTTGCTGAAGCGACCAAAGGCGATGCAATACTGGTAAATGATGTGGGACAAAACCAAATGTTCTCTGCACGCTACTTCAAATACAACCAGAAGTTATCCATTGCCACAAGTGGTGGCCTCGGCACAATGGGCTTTGGATTGCCTGCGGCAATAGGTGCAAAATTCGGTTCACCAGAACGGACCGTTTGTCTTTTTACAGGTGATGGCGGTTTCCAAATGAGTATTCAAGAACTCGGCACCATTATGGAACAGCAAACGCCAGTGAAAATCATCCTATTGAACAACAATTATCTCGGCAATGTGCGACAATGGCAAGATATGTTCTTCAACAAAAGGAAAGCGTTTACAAAGATGCAGAACCCTCAATACAAACTCATTTGTGATGGATATGGCATCAAATACAGCGTAGTTATAGACCGTCAAAACTTAAAAGACGAAATAAACAAGATGCTGACTTCAGATGGTCCATATTTACTTGAATGTGCAATAAAAGAAGAAGACAACGTATTGCCTATGACGCCTCCGGGAAAATCGGTAAACGAAATGCTTCTTGAAATTGACTTATAGAAATCAGATGATGCGATAAAAAATGCAGCACAGCATAAGATAACGATGGAGAAAAACGAAAAGAAACTTTACACACTGCTGGTATATTCGGAAAACATTGCAGGACTGCTCAGTCAAATAACCGCAGTATTCACACGCAGACAGATAAACATTGAGAGTCTAAACGTTTCGGCTTCAAGTCTTGCCGGCATACATAAATATACGATAACGGCATGGAGTGACGAGGAACAAATACTGCTCGTTACGAAACAGATAGAGAAAAAAATCGATGTGATAAAAGCCGACTATTACACAGACGAGCAATTGTTCATCCGCGAAGTGGGTCTATATAAACTTTCCACTAAAGCTGTTATGGAAAATCCGGAGATATCAAGAATTATCCGCCATGCAGATGCTCACATCGTGGAAGTAAACCCCACATTTTGTGCCGCCATGCTTAACGGCAAGACGGATGATATTACTGGCCTGTATAAAAAACTTCAGCAATATGACTGCGTATTGCAATATACACGTAGCGGTCGCATTGCCATAACTAGGAATCCTGTTGAAGAAGTGTCACTTTTCCTTGAAGAACAAGCCTCTAGGGAAAAGACAAACTGAGAAACATTCCGCAAATATAGAACAAAATCTACAGTAAGAACAATGACACAATTGGGGAAAATAGGGAGATACAATTTCCTTTCAGAACCTTTCCACTGCGATTTTTCCAAAAGGCTTTTCATCGGACACCTCGGCAATCATTTGCTCAACGCGGCAGACTTTCATTCAAACGACCGTGATTTCGGCATGAACTATCTAAATCCCATACATAAGACATGGGTTTTGTCACGTTTGGCTATAGAAATGGATGAGATGCCGTTTGCGTACGAAAAATTCAGTGTCGAGACGTGGGTTGAAAGTGCAATGAAATACTTCACTCACCGTTGTTTTCGCATAAGTTCAGAGGACGACTCCAAAGTTTATGGCTATGGTCGCAGCATTTGGGCTATGATAGATACAGAAACAAGGCAGCCTCAAAATATTTTTGACATAAGAGACGGTGAAATTGGAAAGTACATAGAAACAGAAAAGATATGCCCTATTGCCGGACTTAACAGGGTCAAGATGAATAAAGAAGCTAGGCTTGTGCGCTCGTTACCTACCCACTATAGTGACGTAGACATAAACGGTCACATAAATAGTGTGAAATACATCGAACACATTCTTGACCTTTTCGACCTTGATTGGTACAAATGCCACAGAGTAAAACGCTTTGATATAGCCTATGTCTCAGAAAGTCATTGCGGCGATAAACTCAATTTTTATCAAGAAGAAATCAACGACGACACTTTTCACGTCAGAATTACAAAAACCGACAAAAGCGGGAATGAGGTTGAAGCCGTAAGAAGTTTAATAAATTTCGTAAAAGATTAAAAGTATATTTTGTGGTTTAATTATAAATCCGTACCTTTGCACCCACATTATTAAGAAATATAACATTTTTCTCAAATGTCCTGTTATAAAAACGCAAGGCATAAGATAAAATGTTCAAGCCGCCAAATATTTTATTTGTAGGCTTAGATATTTCGGGAACAAAGGTAAAAAGAAATAGAAACGAACAGAAACAAGTGCCACATTCGGCACATAAACTAAAACATTTGTATTATGGCAGAAATGAATTTCGGTGGCGTAATCGAAACAGTTGTCACCAGCAAAGAATTTTCTTTGGAGAAAGCACGTGAAGTATTAAAAGACGAAACTATAGCAGTGCTTGGATATGGTATTCAGGGTCCAGGTCAGGCATGCAACCTACGCGATAATGGATTTAACGTAATTGTTGGTCAGCGCGAAGGCAAGACATACGACAAAGCCGTTGCCGACGGTTGGGTTCCGGGAAAGACACTTTTCTCTATTGAGGAAGCAGCAGAAAAGGGAACAATTATTTGTATGCTCCTTTCTGATGCCGGTCAGATTCAAGTGTGGCCGAAAATAAAGAAATACCTTACAAAGGGCAAGTCACTCTATTACTCTCACGGTTTCGCTATTAACTGGAACGACCGCACAGGTGTTGTCCCTCCAGAAGACGTTGATGTCATAATGGTTGCCCCCAAAGGTTCAGGAACATCTTTGCGCACCATGTTCTGCGAAGGTCGCGGACTTAATTGTTCATACGCTGTATATCAGGATGCTTCAGGCAAAGCAGAAGAAAAGACCATCGCTTTCGGTATCGGTATTGGTGCAGGCTACTTATTCAAGACCACATTCCAGCGTGAAGCAACCAGTGACCTCACTGGTGAACGCGGTTCACTGATGGGAGCTATCGAAGGACTGTTTGAGGCTCAGTATCAGGTGCTCCGCGAACATGGTCATTCTCCTTCAGAAGCTTTCAACGAAACTATTGAAGAGTTGACACAAAGCCTTATGCCATTGTTCGGTGAAAAGGGAATGGACTGGATGTATGCCAATTGCTCAACAACTGCACAACGCGGTGCTCTTGACTGGGCTCCACGTTTCCGCGATGCGATAAAGCCCGTTATGGAATGGCTTTACCTCTCAGTTAAAAGCGGCAACGAAGCACAGATTTCTATCGACAGCAACTCAAAGCCCGACTACAGAGAGAAGCTTAACGAGGAGCTTAAGGCTATGCGTGAGAGCGAAATGTGGCGCACAGGTGTTACAGTTCGCGAATTGCGCCCTGAAAACAACTAAAAGGAAACAGCTAATACCACATAGGAAAGGAAAAACGTTTTTCCTTAATTAGCTGAAGCAATAAAGATGCCTGACGGATTTTGCAGAGAATAAAAATCATGCAAATTCCGTCAGGCTTTTTTATGGAAGGAAATGCCGCATCTTAGTTTGTTTTTCGGTAACTTACCACCGCCAAAACATTCATTATTGCAGCGCACACCACAAGTGCAAATACATGCCGGGCAATGCATGTAAAATCACCACCGCGCACGAAAACCGTACGTATTGCATCAATAAAATAATGCATCGGATTAACATAAGTGGTAAGATAAGCCCAATGAGGCATGCTTCTCACTGGCGTAAACAAGCCACTTAAAAGAATAAAGCACACAACAAAGAACCACATCACAAAGACTGCCTGTTGCATCGTTTCGTTACAATTGGAAATAACTAGTCCGAAACCACTGAATATCAAAGCCAAAAGCATAGCAAGGAGATACACAAGCCATAAGCTTCCTGCCGAAGTTATACCATAAACAAGCCATGCAAGAGTCAGGCATACCGTCATTACAACAAAAGCTATAATCCAATAAGGCACAAGCTTAGAGAATATGAAGCACCATTTGCCTACTGGCGTTACGTTCATCGCTTCAATGGTTCCCTTTTCCTTCTCCCCAACAATATTAAGTGCCGGAAGGAAACCACATATAAGCATCATAAGTATCGCGAGCAACGACGGTATCATGAAAAGTTTATAATTAAGATGCTTATTATAGAGGTAAAGCGTGGAAATTCTGCCTAGAAGAGCAGAGATATTGGGGGCGACATGATTTGTTACAATGCTCGACATATACGAAACCCCCATTGTACCTTTAGTGCCATTCACGGCATTTGCTGCAATAAGTAGCTGCGGTTTACGTCCAATGGTCAAGTCACGTTCAAAACCCCGCGGGATCTCAATTACAACGTCGGCGGCAAAAGATTCTATCCCCGCGAGAGCTTCTGCAAAAGTCTCCTTCTGTCCGCCAAACACAAAATAGCCATTTGCCTCTATACGCCGCACCAATTGATGAGAAGTTACAGAGCGATCATTGTCAACCACCTCTACCACAATATTCTTTATTTCCATATTCATGACCCAAGGCATCACACACATTATCATTATCGGGAATATCACTATGAGTCGCGGAATGAAACTATTGCGCTTTATCTGCAGGAATTCTTTTTTCAGAAGATACTTTATAGTCATATATCTATGCATTTAAACATTTACACATCAAGTCTCTTATTGAATTTGAGCCACACAACACTGAAAAGGACAACAACCATAACAAGCATCACTGAAACTTCGTGGGATATTTTGGAAATATCTACCCCCATAATCATCATCTTGCGCATTGCCTGAATGTAGTAACGCGGTGGTATTATGGAAGAAATCCACTGTAGCACAGGCGGCATGCTTTCAATTGGAAACATCATTCCACTCAGTAATATACAAGGGAGCATAAGCACCATTGCCGACATCAGAAGAGCAGAGAACTGGGTTTTGGCCATCATACTTATCAGTAGTCCAAGCGAGAGTGCCACCATTATATAGATACCCGAAACAACAAAAATCCACATAAGGTTTCCAGCAATTGGTACGCCAAGTATAAAAACAGAAATCAGCAATATTGCCACCAATATTACAAAAGCCAAAACAAGATATGGCACGACCTTGGCTATAATAATTGCGAAAGGATTGACGGGACTTACCAACAGGACTTCCATCGTACCCCGCTCTTTTTCACGCACGATACTTACAGATGTCATCATTGCGCATACCAGCATAAGCAGCATCCCCATTATACCTGGCACAAAATTGTAGCAGCTACGCATCTGAGGATTGTAGAGAAGTGAGGTATTCAGAGTGAATATGCTCGTATTAGCCGTCATGTGCGTTGTTATTATCTGCGTAGCATAGTTCGCATACATCTGCGCCATATTTGGATCTGCACCATCTGTCATTATCTGCACCAAAGGTTCCGTGTCACTAGACATAGGTTCATTGACTCGCGAGGAAAAGTTTCTGCAAAAGACTATCGCGATGTCTGCCTTTTGATGACGGAAAAGTAGCTCTGCCTCTGCTGGTGTTTCCACAACATACTGGATATTGAAATATTCGCTCGCGCCCAAAGCTTCCACTATATCCTGTGTCTTAGCGTCTTCATTGGCCAACACTATTACTGTGCGCACGTTTTTCACGTCCGTGGAAATGGCAAAACCAAAGAGAAGCATCATAACGACAGGCATTCCGAAAAGGATAAGCATCGTGCGCTTGTCTCTAAGGATGTGGCGCATCTCCTTTATCACAAATGAAAAAAACTGTTTCATAACTCTTTACCTGTTTATTGTCTTTTTCCTCTCCTTGCCAACATAGTAAACACCCCATCCATGTCTGGTTGTCCAAAACTGCATTTCAGCTCTTCCGGCGTACCTATTGCATGAATTTTTCCGTCAACCATAACTGAAATTCGGTCACAATATTCTGCCTCATCCATATAATGCGTCGTTACAAACACTGTTATTCCACGTTCCGCCGCCTTATATATAAGCTGCCAAAACTGCTTTCGCGTTGCCGGATCCACCCCGCCTGTCGGCTCATCAAGAAAGACCACCTCTGGATTATGAAAGATACTTACCGAAAACGCAAGTTTTTGCTTCCATCCCAGCGGCAGACTGCCTACTATATCGTCAGCATGCTCAGCAAAATTCAGTTCAAGCAGCAATTCTTCAGTCTTTTTCGCTATTTCCCTGTCGGCCATACCATAAATACCAGCAAAGAGCCGTATGTTTTCCCTAACGGTCAGGTCGTCATAAAGCGAGAACTTCTGACTCATATACCCTATATGTTTTTTTATTTCCTCTGCCTCTGTCGTTATGTCGTAACCCGCCACATGTCCTTCCCCAGAGGTTGGCTTATTCAGTCCGGTTAAGATGTGCATTGCCGTGGTCTTCCCTGCCCCATTTGCCCCTAAGAAGCCAAATATTTCGCCCCTGTACACGCTGAAAGATATGTTGTCTACCGCACGAAACGTACCGAAGCACTTCACTAAATTCCGAACTTCTATTACTGCCTCAACTTGAGAAGCCACACATTCACCGCTAGAAGACGAAACACCTTTAAGCATTTGTGTTTTCCGTTCTGGCATAGATGGAGTAAATATGCTGCTGAACTGTCGCAGTATTTCGTTAGGCTCTCCAACGCCTTTCACTTTTCCTTGGTGTAAAAAAGCAATTCTGTTGCAACGGCGCACCTCATCAAGATAAGGAGTTGCCACGATTATTGTCATGCCCTTCTTGCGCAGTTCATCCAGCATAAGCCAAAAATCCTTCCTGCTTACAGGATCTACACCTGTTGTAGGCTCATCAAGCAACAATATCTCTGGCTTGTGAACAAGCGCACACGAAAGTGCAAGCTTTTGCTTCATGCCCCCTGACAAGTCGCCAGCTCTACGCTTACAGAAAGGTTCTATCTGTCTATATATTGCTGCGATATCATTGTATGAAGAGCGTACTGTCGTACCAAACAAAGTGGCAAAAAACTGAAGATTCTCTTCAACGGAGAGGTCTTGATAAAGCGAGAAACGACCGGGCATATAGCCAAGCTTCTGCCTTATTACCTTCATGTCGCGAACAACATCGTTGCCCTCCACTTTTGCCTCACCATTATCTGGCAGCAAAAGCGTGGCAAGTATGCGGAAGAGTGTTGTTTTGCCCGACCCGTCAGGACCAATAAGTCCGAAAATCTCCCCTCTGTCAACACAAAAGCTCACGTCTTTAAGAGCCTCAACCGTGCCATATCGCTTTGAAATATGTTTAATCTCTATTGCTTTCATCCATCAAAATTTCACACGCCCATACATTCCTATCTTCAACTTGTTGTCCTTGTTGCTCACAGCTATCTTTACGGCATACACAATGTCGGCACGTTCATCGTCTGTAAGAATTGTTTTGGGCGTAAACTCCGATTTGTCTGAAATCCAGCAAACCGTGCCTTTATAACTTTCCTTTACCTCATCAGAAGAATCCGGTGTGCCATAGTCGGCAAAGACTGTAACCTTCTGCCCTAACCTTATTCTTTTTAGCTGACGTGTTGTGATGTAAGCTCTGAGAAACATATTATCAAGATCGGCTACTTTGAACAAAGGCTTCCCAACCGAAGCGTATTCTCCAGCCTCTGCATACTTATCCAACACAATCCCGGTTATTGGAGACTTAATATGGCACTTCTTTAGCATATCAAGTATCTGCAGCTGCTGCACATTTGCCGTACCAACTTGTGCCGTCAGACTGTTTGCAGAATTGTTCAACTGCGATTTCTGCGCAGCAAGCTGCCGCTTCAACACCTGCACCAGACTTTCCGCATCATCAACAGTCTTGCGGTTTGCTGCTCCGTCTTTATACATATTATAAAAGCGGGTATACTCCAACTCTGCCTTTTTTAGTTGTTCACGTGTTGCAGCTATTTGCTTTTCTATATCGGGGCGCTGGGAATAATATACACGCTTCGTTGCTCCTACTTGAAGCGCTTTAAGACTCAACTGCACCGTGTCAATCAGTCCGATTTCATGACCAGCATCAACTCTATTGCCTTCACTCACGGCAAAACGAAGAAGTACACCATTCTGTTCGGCAGAAACAGTGACTTCTGTGGCTTCAAAAGTGCCTGTTGCATCATAATCTTTCTCGCCACTGCCACAGGAAACGAGGCATGCAGCAAGTGCAAACGCTTGTATTTTTTTCTGTATCGTCATAATTAAAAAATATTTTTTTTGCTTGAATTAGTTATTCTTTATGGTATTCAATCTGCAACGCTCCTCTTGCAGTTGTATCTGATGAAGAACTTTCTGCTGACGAGCAGTAGAAAGAGCGTTGATGCTTCTGGTCAGTTCGGCAACGGTCTCAGTTCCATACCCTACTTTCTTACTCATCCTATCCAACTGGCTCTGTAAAAGCTCAATGATAGCGCTGTCGCGCGTTATCTGCTTCTCCAAAGTTGTTATTGTTCCGTTCACTTCCTCTTTTTTAAGTCTTTGGTTGAAAGTGAATGTCGCCCGTTGTGAATCATTAGACTCTATAGAAAGTCGTATCTGCCGCAAATCATTCTTACGCGTGTAGAGTGCTCCTATATTCCAAGAGAAGGTTAGTCCGCCAGCAAGCATACCACTGTTCAACAAAGGAGATACATCACTATGGAGGGTTCCCATTGCAAAAAGACTGATTGTTGGTAATAACTTGCTGTCAAGCCTCCGTTTTTGAGCCGCGAACACGGCTTCTTGTGCTGAATAGTAAGACATAGTGGGGCTTTCGCCACTAGCAGTTTGGGAGTATTCTGCCATACTTTCGCTTTCGGTATCTGCGAGTTCTCCTATTTCCGTACCGCAAAACACCTGAAGTACTCTTCTGCACGCTTCCCTTTGAGCTTCCAACGCATCACGTTGCTGCAGAGCCTTCTGCCGTTCAATGTCAATGGTTTCCACGTCTCCTTTGTTTACTATTCCCCCAACAAGCATGCTGTTTACTATTTTTCCGGCAACATTAATGTCTTCCAGTAGAAGGTTGTTTAGTTCAAGCTTCTTTTCAAGAAGGAGTATTGAGAAAAAAAGTTGATCCACGCGCTCGTTTATATCGTAAAGCTCCATATCCAAGTGATGTCGGCGAGCTGTTGTCTGTGCTTGGACAACACGCTTCTCTGCTGCCATGCGTCCTCCGTCATAAACATTCTGCGTTACATTAACCATTCCACCAAATATATGGTTTTTCAACTCCACACCGAACTGCGATAACTTTGGGTTTTCTGCAAGAACATCGGTAAAAGCAGCTACAGAACCCGTAACCCCTATTCTTGGCAACCAACCTTTTGAAATATTGTCTAAAGTAAATTCACATGACTTTTCTATTATGCCATACTGACGAATGGCGGGGTAATTGTCATGAGCCAAATTCCGGCACTGCTGCAATGTCATGCCCGCCCCAAATGTTGTTTGGGCTAGCGTGTCGGAAACAGCGACAAAAGCAATAATTATAAAAAGGAGCTTTTTCATATCTTTCATTTTGTATTTTGTTTACATTAGTTTTCCTGGCGCAAAATTACATGGCTTTAAGCTTTTCACTGTTACCCACGATTATTGACAAATGTCCTTTTTGTAATATTACAACAAGAAAGGAAGCTACTTCATAGCAAAATAATTATCTTTGCATAAGATGACATATCCTCTACCCTACACAAACAATGGAAATATCAGGAATATGGACATAGAAAATAAGATACCCAAAAAGTTGTCGCTCGAACGAATGTTCAGTATGCTTGACGAAAAGGAGCGTAGATCCCGAAACATCTACCTTCACCATGGCCTTGGAGTGACGGTAAACATGCAGAATTTCTTCAATCCAATATTGCTTACCAATGGTCCTTTCCTTATAGAAGACTACCGCTTTGGTCTTATAAAAAAAGGAAGTCTGCACACCATTATAAATTTGAAGGAAAGGTTTGTCAATTCAGGATTCTTGGTTTTTGTAACACCTGGAACAATTGTTGACCCAATAAGTATAGAGGAAACCGAAATTGACGGCATGGCTTTGTCTCCAGACATCCTACGGCTTGCACTGCACGACAACTTGCCGGAGCTGCTGAACGGGCATATAAAAGACGGGATACTGGAAATTTCAGAAACGGATACCTTACTATTTGATAGACTATACCATACGCTATCACTACTAGTAAATGCCCATCCTGACAATCAAGAAGCACACTTGGGGATGGCTGCAACAATCATTCACTCTTTCAATAGGGTCTTTTCTCTTAATGAAGCTACAGTTGGTAGTAAATCTACGACAACTTCGCAGACAATATTCGACCGTTTCATTGAATTAGTAAACCAGCATTGCCTTCAGCAACATCAGTTAAATTTCTATGCTGAACGCATGTGCATAACAGAGCGTTACCTCGGCACTGTGGTTAGACAGACTAGCGGGGCGACTGCAAAAGAATGGATAGACAAAGCCATTGTTACTGCCGCAAAGGTAATGTTGCGCCATAGCAACAAGCAAGTAGTGCAGATTTCAGATAGCCTTAACTTCCCCACACCAAGTTTCTTCTGCAAATACTTCAAACGACTCACGGGGCAGACACCACAGGAATACCGCAATAATATCCCTCCAAAACAATAGTACAAATGCTTTATTTCCTCCATACTCCATAGAAATAAGCCAAACGTATCATAATCCACCACATTATATATTATATCCACAATGAACAAAATAACATGCCTTTGTATTAGTACTATCTTCTGTTGCATTCCACTTACGAAAGTACAGGCCCAAGAAGCCGACTTCTCAAAGATGTCAAGAATGTTAAAAACGATTGCCGTAAATTCATTACAGCAAAACGACCACAAAGCAAATATACACGAAAAACAAACACACCGCTTAGAAAAGAGCAATTACACCAATTCGTCAACAAATCCCCAAAGCATCTGTGCTTTCGTGAAGACAACAGAAAGCGAAAACGGTATTTTGCAAAAATTTGGTTGCAGGAAATTGGTAAGCTTCGGTAACATTCACATTGCCGACATACCCATTAGTTCTATTGCTCTCCTGTCGTTACAGAAAAACGTACTGCGGATAGAAGCATCAGAAAGTCATACATTAACTCTTGACACCGCCATAGTCATTGTCAACGGAGAAAACCTACACTCGGGAGCCAACCTGCCGCAAGCCTATACTGGCCGAGGTGTTATAATGGGAGTAATGGATGTTGGCTTTGATCTCACAAATCCCAATTTCTATGACACTAGCCTTTCACACACACGCATACGGCGCTTTTGGGATCATTTATCGCCAGATAGTGTGAAAAGTAGCCTTTACGTTGGAGCCGACTACCGTACTGAAGAGGATATTCTTGACTATGCACATTCACACGACGGCCTGCAGGATACACACGGCACACACACTTTGGGCATAGCAGCAGGAACAGGATTTGACACACCGTACCGCGGAATGGCATTCGATGCAGACATCTGCCTTGTGAGTAATGCTGTTAATACAGATTTGCCGCTTATTCCCAAAGAACAATTATATAAATACACATCTGCGACTGACGCCCTGGGATTCAAATATATTTTTGACTATGCTGAGGAAACAGGCAAACCTTGTGTAATTTCTTTCAGCGAGAGCAGTACGCAATCAATGGATAATGATGAAGAACTATTTCAAGATGTGCTTGTACAAATGACTGGTCCTGGAAGAATCCTTGTAGCTAGTGCCGGAAACCAAGGCGAATCTAAAACATATCTACACAAACCGAAAGGTACAAAATGCGATGGTATGTTCATATCTAAAGAAAATGGTTATGCATCATTCAGTCTAACTGCTGATGGACCATTCACTTCCTGTCTAAAAGCATATGCAACTGACGGCACTACACAGAAGACAGAAATAACATCACAACAAATAATTCAGTCAAAGGACTCTATTTTTGAAGATTCTATAGTTTTCTATGGAAAAAAAATGATGTACAATATATACGCATATAAACCTTATTTTGACTCTAATCTTACAGCTTTCGACTTTGTAATACGGGCTGAAGGAGGTATTGGTACAGACATTCCGCTCTCATTCGAAGTTGCCGGTAGCGAAACCAACATAAAGATTTACTCAAACAATATGACTTTTTATGCAGATAACCGAAATAGCACTCTATCTGGCGGAGAAAGGAAAGCAAGCATTGGCAGTCCGGCATGCTCTCCCTCTGTAATATGCGTAGGAGCTACTGCATGGCGAGACCATTCTATAAACTATGAAGGTATTCCTCTCTACTATGATTGTGGAATGGGGGGTGTTGTGGCAAGCTACTCTTCAACAGGACCGACTAGAGACGCCATAGTAAAGCCCGATGTCGTTGCACCTGGCACTTTTGTTTTGTCGTCTGCCAGCAGTTTCTATACCGAAAACAATCTTGAAACGGCAAAAAAAGACATTGCATCATTCTCTGAATTTAACGGTAGGAAATATCCTTGGGCATCATTTGTTGGCACATCAATGTCAACACCTGTTGTGGCTGGAATAATAGCACAATGGCTAGAAGCGAATCCTAAACTTACAAAAGACGACATAATGGCGGTCTTTTCCAACACATGCCGCAAGAATAACCAAGACGAAACTGACCGAAAAGAAGGTTACGCACAAGAAAAAGACAACCAATGGGGGTACGGAGAGATTGACGCCTATGCTGGATTGCTGAACATATTACAATTGGATCACATAAAAGGTATAAGCAATTATCGACCTACGGCTCTGAACATAACATGCAACAACCGTTTGCTCAATATAGCATTGGCACAGAATTATCAGCCAACACAAGGAGAAACACTCGACAATGGTCGTGTCTGTGCCACAATTTCCATATTCTCTCTGTCGGGGGAAAAAACTATAGAGAAGCAACTAATCCTCACATACGAAACACAAGACATTCCACTTAGCCAACTTGCTAAAGGGGTTTACATAGTGCAGATAAATGCTGCGGACAAAGCATGCTGCGGCTCCTTTACAATAAGGCTTAATTGAGCCCCCAAAAACATATCGCTACTTTTAGGTATTCAACAGAAACCCTATTTTTAGGTATTGTAGCTTTCTTGACGAACATATAACTTTGCAACCGTAAAAAGAAGGAAAAAGAAAAGAAGATCTCTGAAATGAATTGAATCCTGCATAAGCAAAAGCTTTTCTCAAAGAGAAAAATATGTATGTAATGGAAAGTTTCTTGAAAGTGGTTATTCTAAACTTAACCTTTCTTTTATGACATAAAGAAATAAACTTAAAATATACGAGATTTAAAATGAAAAAAACATTAGTTGTTTATGGTTCCTCTACTGGGACATGTCAGGCTATAGCCGAAAAAATCGGTGAGAAACTCGGTGCTGAGGTTGTTGACGTGGCAAGCCTTACCGACGGACAGATTAACGACGCAGAGAACCTTATTCTTGGAACTTCTACTTGGGGAGCAGGAGAACTTCAAGATGATTGGTATGACGGAGTCGAAAAGCTGAAAGGAACAGACTTGAACGGAAAGACTGTTGCTCTCTTCGGATGTGGTGACTGCGAGTCATATAGCGACACATTCTGTGGCGGAATGGAAGAGATCTACTCTGTCGTAACAGAAAAGGGTGCAAAGGTTGTTGGCGAAGTTTCAACCGATGGCTACACTTTTGACGATTCTGCAGCTGTTCATGACGGAAAGTTTGTAGGATTAGCTCTTGACGACGTTAATGAAGACGATAAAACCGATGAGCGCATAGACGCTTGGGTTGAGAACATCAAAGGCGAGCTGTAATAAAAGCAGCTACTTTCAGGAATAGGCACCCGCAGGAGACGTTTCCTGTGGTGATTCCAATAGGAATGTTGGGGAATGTCCATGCGGGTGGCTGCCTGAAAAGACGCAGAATTTGTAAAAGAAGACATACTATGAAACACAATAGTATGTGAACTAACAAACCATTTCAAGAATACTACGATGCAACAGACACGAGAAATAATGCCTATAGACATGAAAGTACTCATGAACCATATATATGAATTCAAAAAGGGCGTTAGGCAAATGGTACTCTTCACTTTCAACAAGAAATACGAAGACTTTGCAATAGAACGACTGAAGCATCAAAACATAAACTACATTATCCAACCAGTCGGCAACAACCGCATGAACCTTTTTTTCGGAAAGAAGGAATGTATGGATGCCATAAGACTGATGGTTACGCGCCCCCTCAACCAACTTACCCCGGAAGAGGATTTCATGCTCGGTGCATTACTGGGGTATGATATATGTGCCCAATGCGAACGCTATTGCGAAAGGAAATGCCGCTCGTATCAAAAGGCACAATAATTAAAACAAGAAAATTCTTTTTAGTCAAGTTATACATATTTCCCATTTAATGATTGTTCATTAAAATAAAATTCATAATGTTTTTGTATTATATACCCATGTAGGGCTGGCTGTGAAGTCAGCCTTTCATGATTTTATATGCCTAGTCCTTTATAATTCTACTCCACAAAACTTATCATAACATAGACTTTATCTTCGTTTTTAACAATAATCCACATACTATTCGGCAAATAATATCTAACTTTGCATATATTCACAAAAAAGAAACAAAACCAAAGATGAAAAAAATCAGTTATTTACTGTCGGCTTTGGCTATGCTGACAGTTATTTCATGCGGCACATCAAGCACTGTTCCGATTACAGGTCGCAAACAACACATTCTTGTTTCAGACGAACAGGTTCTCAGTTTGAGCAATCAAGAGTACACAAACTACATGAAGACAGCCAAAGCCTCAACCAATGCCACCAATACTGCCATGGTGAAACGTGTTGGTCAAAAGTTAGCCAACGCTGTTGAAAAATACCTAAAAGAGAACAACCAATCTGCCGAACTCAAGAACTACAGTTGGGAATTTAATCTCGTTCAAGATAACTCCGCAAACGCTTTCTGTATGCCTGGTGGAAAAATCGTAGTTTATGAAGGCCTATTGCCCATAACACAAAACGAAAGTTCCCTTGCAATTGTATTGGGACATGAAATAGCCCATGCGGTTGCCAAGCATTCTGCCGAACAACTAAGCACACAGATGAAGCAACAATATGGTTCGCAGATTCTTGGTGCAGTATTGTCGGGAGCTGGCGTCAGTTCAAACACCTCTACTTTAGCCCAAGGTGTATTCGGACTTGGAAGCAAATTCAGCAGTCTACATTATTCACGCAAAAATGAAAGCGAAGCTGACTATATGGGACTTGTTTTTGCAGCAATGGCTGGCTATGATCCCAATGTAGCCATAAGCTTTTGGCAACGCATGGCTGCCAATTCAACGAGCAACACACCAGCCTTTCTAAGCGACCACCCATCTGACGAGAAACGCATTGCTGACATAAATAAATGGTTGCCTGAAGCTTTGAAATACTACACACCAAGCACAACATCTGCAACAAGCAATTCAAAAAAGAATTCTACTGCAAAAAGTACATCAACGGCCAAAAATAAAACAACAAAAAAGAATTCATCTAGTTCAAGGAAGTAATTATTACCATAGATGAACATACATAAAAAAATCCCCAATCTTTTCAAATAAGATTGGGGATTTTTATAAGAAAGAGGGACAAATCCCTTACGTTTCAATTACTTGTTCAGACCACGATTTACAATAGTCGTGTTGAGTAGCATAAGGTACGTACGATACTGACTGTCAGAAAGCACTCCACGCATATGCTTCAAATCCTTCTTCAACGCTTTTTCAACCATTGCCTTACGCTCGTCTGCGCTTGCAGCACCCGCATTCAGCATGTCTGCACAGAATTCTGAGTGAATGTCTTGCACGGCTTCCTGCTGATCAAGTGTAAGACCAAGCGCATAACCCAACTTCTCATAGTTTACAGACATTTTGTACGCACTTGTGTTGTTTACAGTGTTGAACTCTTCGTTTTCCGCGAACGTTACGGTCATGCTGAGCACTGCCATAACTGTTAAAAACAATCTTTTCATAATCCTTAATTTTTAAATTAAAACTTAGCGGCTACGGTCATGTTCTCACGAATCACCTACACCTATTATCCTTTTAATCTTTTTACCTTTTATGCTTCATCCAAGAAAGCGAGCCAAGTGAATGTTTACATCAAGGCAACCGCAAACTTAAAATTGGCTTTCTAATAACAACTATGATTTATCTTTACTTTTCTGTTTAACTCTACGCCGCAAGGACTTCTGATTTGCATCACTTTTATCCTTTTGACGCTGCAAAGATAAAATGTTTCCCACATCAACACAAAACTTTTTGTTACTCTGTTTGCGTTAACAGGGCTATTTTTGACATACATCAAGCAATATAGCGTTTAAGTTCCCAAACAACAATATATTTAAAATAACAAAGTGTAAATATAAAAAACTTTTGTTTTCATAGTATTGCTATACTGTAAAACTTTTGTAATCAACAAGAATTAGGGCTGACACTTATCATGAGGTATCAACAATTTGGGTTATCTCTGTTTTACAACATACTTATGACAAACATGATAACCATGAATAAAGATAGTTATTTTGCCTAATATAATAAGTATAGCAGGCTATATAACTAAAAAAGAAATCACAAAGACGATAATATTAGGTAGAGAAAGACTTTAAATAACTTGATATTTGCGAGGAAAAGAAAATTTTGATAATTTTGGGCGCAATATTAACATAAAGAAAAACGGTAACACATGAAAAAAAGAAAATTACTGTTAGTTGTTAGCTTAGCAGCGTTCACAGGCTGCTTCGCCCAAGACGAGATAACACTTAATCTCTCGTCAGGAAAGAAATCATACAGGATAGACGACGTAAAGAACCTCACGTTCGACGGGGCAACTCTCAAGGTGAACAAACAGGACAGCGAGTCAGACACGTATTCTTTCAACGACATCGTAAACATCACCTTCGATACCTCCACCGGAGTGGACAACTTGAAGATAGCCGACGGAAAGCTCACCGTGAGCGTGGCCCCAGGGAGCGACATTATCCGTATCGGGGGCTACGATGCTAAGGAACGCTACGACGTATCCGTCTACAGCCTGTCTGGCGAGAAGGTCTACGGCATTAGCAACTGGAAAGGCGAGGGCGTGAACATCGCTTCGCTCGCCAAGGGCGTTTACGTGTTAAAAATCAACAGTACGACATTGAAATTTAGGAAGTAATACTATGAAAAGAAACATACTCCTTTTTGCCGTTGCCATCACTGCGGCAACAGTGGCGGCTCAGTCGCCAGCATACAGGCTGAAGATAACCCAGAAAAACGACATGCAGCACTTCATGCTCACCGAAGACGTGACAGAGATGAAATTCGTCAAGCTTGGCAAGGTGAAAGTGAACCTCTCCGAGCGCTATGCCACATCAACCTCGCTCGGTGTGAATCTCGACATATCAGAAAACGCGTCTCTCATAAAGGCGGTATGCGTTCCGGCTTCGCAGACGATAGAAGATCCGAAGGCATATATAGAGGAACACTACGACGTGGAAAGCGTGTTCCCCTACAAGAAGGCATGGGATTTCCTCACCCCGGAGACTGACTATGTTGTCTACGCGTTGGCCTATGACGCCAACGGACTCCCAAGCGAAGTAACGCAACTCGCCCTGCGCACAGGCAAGACGGAGGACGACCCATTCAGCGTGGAGGCGAAGAACGTGACGACTACAACACTCGACTATGCAGTCACGCCCAAAGATGCAGACGTGAAATACGTTGTCCAAACCACAGGGATGGAAATGTACAAGACATGGTGTGATGACGGTAGCAACTACGGCGATGTGTTCCAGCATTTTGTGTCATACTGGAAGGCGATGGGAAACATGTACGGCGAGACATGGCAGGAGCAGATAAAGTATGACGCCAAAACAGGTCCGTACGACTCTGAGCTAGACTACAACACTCAGAAGACGCTTCTTTGGGATGCCGATCAAGTGATCATTACTTTCGGCGTAACCCTCGACGGAAAACTTGTTACTCCTATACAGACCACCAAAGTGAGAACCCTCGCCCCGGTTCCCTCGGATAACACAATAAATCTTGAACTCAAGAGCAATGCATGGCGCGACGTTGTCATTACCGCTACCACGTCAAACGACGACACATACCTCGTCAATGTGCAGCGCGCTGCGCTCGTGGACCCGCATCTCCAGAAAGGCGACCTCGTGAAATGGCTGCTCAACAGTGGTACCGATTACTCTCTCTATAGCAAGAGCGGAAGCAGCGACTGGGAGTTCACACCCAATAAGGGCGGTGAGAAATACTACGCTATAGGTATCGGCATCGATGCCAACGGCGCACCAACCACAGAGCCCGTATTGATTGACTTCGTCCTCCCAGAGGGCAGCTTTTAATAGTTATCACCATAATAATAAAATAGACAATCGAATATGAAAAAGATATTGACAATGGCGGTGGCGGCAATCTTCTCCGCAGTGTCCTTCGCGCAGGAAACAGCCGAAAACGCCCTCAAGATAAAGTTGTTCGACAACGACTCCGTGTCATTCCTACTCAGTAGCATCCAGGATATCGCCATAGAGGAAGTGAAGCCCCTGTCGATGGACATTCAGGTGAGCGACATCACCGACACATCTATGACGGTGGACTTTCCAAAGCCTGAAAACTGCAGCTTCTGGCTGATGAGCATACGTAAAGAGGAACTGAAAGGCACCATGCAGGAAAAGCGCGCAACCATGTGGCAGACGTATAATGACCGCTTCGAGGACTCTCGCTATTTCCGAATACCCAACCTTGACCCAGGTACCACATACCACATCTACGCACTGATGTTCGACGAAACTGGCGTTGCCGCAGGACTTGCCTACACCACAGCCACTACACTTGACAAGAAGGAGAACGACAAGTTTTCCATCACGGTGAACGAAACAACCAAGACATATGCCTCGCTCACCTTCACGCCCAAGGACAACACAATGAAATATTACTACAACGTGGTGTCTGCAAGCGAGCGCGAACAAATGATAAGCCAGTATGGCAGCTTGCAGAAAGCGGAACTGGAGTATATCAAGTACAATGCGGAATCGTCGGGTTTCTCCCTTGACGAGTGGCTCGGATACGTGCTCGTGCAAGGTGCGAAAACTGCAGACACGCGTGACATCACCTCGGCAACCCTTACGCCAGGCACATCCTACTATGCCTTCTGCTTCGGGATGAATACCGACGGTACGTTCACCACCGACATCTACGAAAAGGAGTTTGCCACAGAGACAGTCGTTCCCTCGGAGAATGTCATAACCTGCGAGGTGCTGAAGACATATTCCGACGGATGCGACGTGAAGACCACCGTAACGAACGACGACCCGTATATCGTCACCACGCAGACCAAGGAGGTGTGGGAGAAATACCTTTCCCTAGCCAACGGTGACAAGAAGCTGGCGGCACGCGAGTTACTCCGCATTTCCTATAGCGGATATGTGGACAATTACACAATGTCCGGTAGCAACAACAGCTTCAAGGTTTCCACTAGCTCCTCAGACACCGACTGCGTGCTCATTGTATGCGGCTATGACGCTGACGTAACTACTGATGTGCAGACAATAGAGTACAGGACATTAGCAGAATGATGATTCTGCTAGGACTACTCAGACTATTCCCTCGAACGGCTCGGACTTCTCTAGCAACTCGTAAGGCTCAGAGAAATCCGAGCCGTCTAGGTTTTCTGAGAGAGTTTCCCGGCACATCAGCTCATATATCATACCAACATCTTTAAATTCATTATCTATTGACAAACAGAAAAGTTGTGAAGCACGAAGAATTGTTGTATTTTTGCAAATAAAAAATAACAGATGTAAGTCCCATTCCGGCGTTCTAAATTATCATCGGTTTATTTCATGTTTATTATCTGCACAGAAAATAAATAAACATTTTACACATTATTAAATAGTTAAAGACAACAAAAGAAAAAATGATGAAAGAGAATACAAACAAGTATATCGCCGTAGCATACAAGCTATATACTACAGACAACGGCTCAGAAAATTTAGTTGAAGAAGCACCCGCAGAAAAACCTTTCATTTTTATTAGCGGATTAGGTCTTGCACTTGACGATTTCGAAAAAACCATTGCTGCAATGAAAAAAGAATCGCAGTTTGATTTTACGCTGACAAAAGAGCAAGCTTACGGAGAACACGAAGCTGAACGTGTGCTCGAGTTAGACAAAGAAATGTTCTGCATTGATGGCAAACTCGACACCGAACATGTATATATTGACTCTATCATACCTCTACAAAACGAACAAGGGCAGCGTTTTTTGGGAAAAATATTGGAAATAGGCACCAATAAAGTGAAAATAGACCTCAACCACCCACTTGCGGGCAAAGGACTCCGCTTCATAGGAACAGTGCTTGAATCAAGAGAAGCTACGAATGAAGAGATACAAAGCATCATAAATCAGCTAAACGGCGGATGCGGATGTAGCGGAGGATGCGGCGGTGGCTGCGACGGTAGTTGCGAAGGTAGTTGCGAAGGCGGCTGCGGAAAATGCAAATAAACAATGATTTTTCTAAGCTATTAGCACAATGCGAAACACATTTGGCAATATATTCACACTCACAACGTTCGGTGAAAGTCATGGTCCTGCCGTTGGCGGAGTTGTTGACGGCATGCCGGCGGGCATTGCCATAGACACAAAATTCATACAACACGAACTTGACAGACGGCGCCCTGGACAAAGCCACATAACCACCAACCGAAACGAAGCTGACCAAGTAGAGTTGCTTAGCGGAGTATTCGAAGGGATATCAACAGGATGCCCGATAGGTTTTGTTGTAAGAAACAAAGACCAACATTCTCATGACTACGATAATATGAGAAATTTGTTCCGACCATCGCATGCAGACTTCACATATTACAACAAATATGGAATTAGAGATCACCGGGGAGGAGGACGTTCATCAGCCCGTATCACAATAAGCAGATGCGTAGGAGGAGCTTTGGCAAAGCTAGCATTGAAAAAATATGGAATCAGCATAAATGCATATACTTCACAAGTTGGCAACATTGCGCTTGACAAGGACTATACGAAATACGACCTATCAAAAACAGAAACCAACATTGTTAGATGCCCTGATTTAGAAAAAGCCATTGAGATGGAAAAGCTCATTGCAGACGTTAAACGGCAAGGTGATACTGTTGGCGGAACAATTACTTGCGTAATTAAGGGCTGTCCCAAGGGGCTAGGCGAACCCGAATTCGACAAGTTGCATGCTATGCTAGGCTATGCCATGCTCGGAATAAATGCCGTAAAAGGTATTGAATTCGGAAGCGGCTTTGAAGGCTCAACACACCAAGGGAGCGAACAAAATGACATTTTCTACTCTGATAATGGTGAAACGAGAACACGGTCAAACAATAGCGGGGGCATTCAGGGAGGAATAAGCAACGGCAATGACATATACTTCCGAATAGCTTTCAAACCTGTGGCAACACTACTCATAGACCAGCAGACCATTGACAAGAATGGGTGCGAAACAACATTTAAGGCACAGGGCAGACACGATCCATGCGTGTTACCAAGGGCTGTTCCCATAGTTGAAGCAATGGCTGGAATGACTATTTTAGACGTATTACTACTACATAATACTACAAAATTGTAATTTTTAACATTTCATGCTAAAAATTACCCCCCCCCCGAACGTGCATCAATCTAAAAAAAAATGTAAATTTGCACTGACTATTGGAGACTTGGGAAAGCCTCTATAGGTCTAATTAAGTCTAGTTTAGTTTTTGTGTTGGTTGAGGGCGGTCAGTTGACCGCCCTCTTTTTTCGTTCTTTTACACACTATCTTTCCTTTCGTCTGTTTTGAAAATTCAAGAAATAAGGTTATTTTTGCATAACTTTTTCCAAGAACAATGAGTGACTTCATATATATAAAGAACGCTCAGGTCAATAACCTGAAAAATATTTCTCTTGAAATACCAAGAAATAAATTTATCGTAATTGCCGGTGTTTCCGGATCCGGGAAATCCTCCCTCGCCTTCGATACACTTTATGCTGAAGGACACAGGCGCTATGTGGAAAGTCTGTCAGCCTACGCCAGACAGTTCCTTGGCCGGATGAGCAAGCCCAAATGCGACTATATCAAAGGCCTACCTCCAGCCATAGCTATAGAACAGAAAGTCATCTCAAGAAATACACGCTCAACAGTTGGAACAAGCACCGAAATATATGAGTATCTAAGACTGCTCTTCGCCCGTATTGGTCACACTTTCTCACCCATCAGCGGAGAAGAAGTGAAACGCCACACTACTGAAGACGTAATAACCAAAGTAAAGACATTTTCCCCTGGCACTCGTTTTACTATTCTCGCACCAATAGAAATAGCCGCGGGGCGAACATTGCAAGAACAACTGACCACTCTCGCGCAACAAGGCTTCACACGCATATATAACAAGGGTGAATTCATACGCATAGAAGACGAACTGGAACAAAAAAGTCTCAACAATGAACTTGAAACTGCAAACACGTCGTCTGCTATGGAAGAAAATTCATTCTGGATTGTCATTGACCGCATGACATGGGATGAAACAGACGAAAATATATCACGTCTTACTGATTCTATTGAGACGGCCTTCTATGAAGGCAATGGTTCATGCCGCATTGCAATATTGCCGGCAAACATTGTTTACGACTTCTCTACACGTTTTGAGGCTGACGGCATAAAGTTTGAAGAGCCAACCGACAATATGTTCTCATTCCATTCCCCACTCGGAGCATGCCCTACATGCGAAGGATTTGGCAAAGTAATGGGTATAGATGAGAAACTTGTTATACCCAATTCTTCACTAAGCGTATATGATGGTTGCGTGCAATGTTGGCACGGAGAAAAAATGGGGGAATGGAAAAAAGAGTTCATACGCCGCGCTGCAAAGGACAATTTTCCGATATTCGAGCCATACCACAACTTAAGCCCCAAGCACAAAGAATGGTTATGGCACGGTTTACCGTCTGAAAAGACGCTTGACAAACACGAGCAACTGAGCATAGACAGTTTCTTCCGCATGCTCAAGGAAAATCAATACAAGATTCAGTATAGGGTCATGCTTAGCCGCTATCGCGGCAAAACCGTTTGCCCTGATTGCCGAGGCAGACGACTTAGAAAAGAAGCTGAATACGTAAAAATTAGCGGCATGAGTATCTCCGACCTTGTAGACATGCCGATAAACAACCTTAAGGAATGGTTTGACAACCTTAAGCTCAATGCCCACGACACTGCAGTAAGCAAACGCCTGATAACGGAAATAAGAAATCGACTAAAATTCATAGTAGAAGTAGGATTAGGATATCTTACGCTTAACCGCCAGTCGAACACACTGAGTGGTGGTGAAAGCCAACGCATAAACTTAACTACTTCGCTAGGAAGCAGCCTTATAGGTTCACTATATATTCTTGACGAACCGAGTATAGGAATGCATAGCCGCGACACATTCCGGCTAATCCATGTATTAAAAGAACTGCAATCACTCGGCAATACAGTCATTGTGGTTGAACATGATGAGGATGTAATACGCTCCGCTGACTACTTAATAGATATCGGACCAGATGCAGGACGATTGGGCGGCGAAGTGGTATTCGCAGGAAATCCTGCGGAAATAACAACAGAAACAATTGAACAGTTCCCGAATAGCTATACAGTAAAATACCTCTTTGGGCAGAATAAAATCTCCGTACCAACCACACGCAGGCCTTGGAATCTTTCTATAGAAATAAAAGGGGCGAGAATGAACAACCTGAAAGGTATCAACGTGAAGTTTCCACTAAACGTTATGACTGTAGTTACAGGTGTAAGTGGTTCTGGCAAGTCCTCACTTGTAAAAGGCATACTATACCCTGCCCTCAAGCGTAAACTTGATGAAGTAGCAGAGCCACCTGGAGAATATTCGTCAATCTCAGGTGATATAAAAATGATAAGCCATGTAGAAATGGTTGATCAAAATCCCATCGGTAAAAGTACACGTTCCAATCCAGTAACTTACGTAAAAGCATTCGATGCCATTCGCCAACTTTTAGCAGACCAGCCACTCGCAAAACAAATGGGATTCACAGCCAAGTATTTTTCATTCAACGCAGAGGGAGGACGTTGCGAAGAATGCAAAGGAAGTGGCGTAATAACAGTTGAAATGCAATTTATGGCAGATTTGGAGCTTGAATGTGAGGCATGTCATGGGAAACGTTTTAAGCATGATGTACTAGAAATACGCTTTGCCGGCAAGAATATTGACAACATTCTTAACATGACTGTAAGCGAAGCCATAATGTTCTTCAAAGAAAACAACCAACAAGAAATTTCAAAAAGGCTACAACCACTTGAATACGTTGGTCTTGGCTACATAAAATTAGGGCAAAGCTCATCAACGCTCTCTGGCGGTGAAAACCAACGCGTAAAACTTGCTTATTACATTGGACAGGAAAAGGCTGAGCCTACCATGTTTATCTTTGATGAACCTACCACTGGTCTCCATTTTCACGACATAAACAAGTTATTACATGCTTTCGATTCTCTTATAAAACGTGGGCACACTATTTTAGTTATTGAGCACAATATGGACGTAATCAAATACGCCGACCATGTAATCGACCTAGGACCTGACGGAGGAAACAAGGGAGGCGAACTAATCTGCTTAGGAACGCCAGAAGAAGTTGCTAACAACGAAAAAAGCATTACTGGGAAATATCTTAAAAAAGCACTTTCCAACGAATAGCAACTGTCATAAATAAATTGCAGAAATAATGTAATAATTAAAAAGCCATCGTTGCAACAATGCCTAATAAAATGAGCATTCTGCAACGATGGCGCATCATAAATTCTTCAGTCGTTATTTTCTTATCTTAACCTTTCACTTGCCCTAACAAGAGCTTCGTCTGCCTTAATACCTTTTTTAGCCATCATGACTAATAAGATGTTAACGAGTGGCAACACTGCTGCGAAAGAAGTATTAAACGAACTATAGTCTTCAGTTGGTAACGTAAATGCCATGACTATATAAGCTACATACCATAGAAACGAGAGAACCGTTGACCACTTGCAAAGAGTTATCTGCAGTTTCCTGTTCCTATACAAAAATATGGTAGCGAATGCAATAACTGTTTCTATTGCCAACAGTATGAAGAGGGGCGCTGAGACAAATGAAAATGTCCCGTTACCATCAATGGTACATAGATTGTATATGATGGTGTCAACGCCTATTCCTGCAACCTTTAACTTTCCCACGGGCATACACAAACAGATTACGTTTGCCACAACTGCGAGGAATAGGAATACTGATTGTTTACGCTGTATCATTGATGTATGTTTTGCAGCTTATGTATCATCAATCGTTGTCCTTCTCAGCAGAAGGATCACGCCAATACATCTTATGATCTATGAATTCCTGTGTAGCGAGGAGTGTGGGCTTGGGCAGCTTCTCGTAATATCTAGAGATTTCTATCTGCTCGCGATTCTCAAACACTTCCTCTAGACTGTCGTTGTAGGATGCGAACTCTGCCAGTTTCTTATTCAAGTCCTGCTTTATCTCCATCGATATCTGATTGGCGCGCTTGCCTATTAGTGCTACGCTTTCGTAGATGTTTCCAGTCTCGTCACAGAGGTCCATAATATTGCGTGTGACAGTGTTCGACGGTGCTTTTGACTTCTTGTAATCCATTCTTTCGTATTTATATTTTATTGTTTGTTTCCTTCTTGTGCTTTATTTCTCCATGACAGAAGCAGCCATGATGTTTTCGCTTAGACCTTGTCGGGAATAACGCCTCAGTCTTTCACATATTTCTTACACATGGCGATATATTTCTCTGCTAATGCGCGATCTTTCGAATCTGGGTATTCGTTAATGAACCCATAACATTCGTCCTCAGCATCGCGATAGCGGTCAACCCGCTTCTCCTCTATACTCTGTTCAGCCAATTCAAACTTGCTCTTCATCACGAGAAGTGCAAAATTCTCCCTTAGGCTGCTATAAGGGTAATCATTTAGTGCATTCTGAGCAGTCACGATACATGCTTGGTAATTGCTTCCTCCATTGGTGCAGTTTCCGAAATATGTACCTAGGTTGTAATAGAGTTGCGCTGAATAGAGTTCTTTCTTGACAAGTTTGTCTTGCAATTGAAAGAGACGCTCCTGCGCTTGACTCTTGAGCATTGCGTCTTGATAGATATCGAGATAATCCTGAAAAGCTGCTATGGCATTTACTGTCTCTGTCTGATCAAGCCTTGGTTCTGGCGTACTCATATAGAGACTTTCACCTATATAAAAAGATGCACGCTCTGCATATACACCTTTTGGGTATGACTTATAGTATTTCTTAAAGTAATCTGCCGCCGTTTCATATTCTCCGCTCTTGAATTCTGCCATGGCTAGCATATACAAGCACTCCTGTGCATTTTCTGTACCCTTCTGTATAGTTACGAGTTCTTGCAAAAGAGTTGATGCTTTGACATATTTGCCACGCTGATAGCATTCCTTTGCGTATTCGTATTTCAGATCATTGTCTGGTGACTTATATATCTGGTTGAAATGGTTCACGCAACTTGAAAGTGCAAGAGTTGCGCCAGCCATAACAATAAGGATATTCTTGTTCATAATGGTTTGGAAATCTGTTTGAGTTGCAAAAATACACATTCTTACCCACTCTTCAAAATATTATTTCTGCTTTTCAGCCAAAATAAGGACTGTTTAGTCTATTTTACGCTATGCTACACATTTTTTTGCTTTTAGCATAGCCTTATAGACAAATAAAACACCTCGCACTCGCCATTTCCTACAAGAGCGGAGCTGAAGAATAGAGAGAAACTGGATGCACGTGCATTACATCCTCCTCTCACCATCATTTAGCTAATGGATATTTTCCTTACCACATTGCCCACTTTCACAATGTAGCATCCCTTGCGGAGGTTCAGTTCGAAGATACGATCTTGACCATCTATCTTCACCTTTTTTACGGGAGCACCAGACACATCGTAGACAAGCAACGTAAGACCGTTGGCATTGGTGACACGGATTTTTGCCTGTCCTTCGCCATCGGACACAACACGCACAGTAGCATTTCCTTTCTGTGCGTCATAGTCAGTCTCGGTTATCTCCACTGCTGTAGACGCAAAAGTTGTTGCTGGAGCAGCGAGAAACGCAAAAAGACACACTATGTAAATTATCTTCTTCATGCCAAAATCTTTTTCTCATGCAAATGTAGTGTTTTTTTCGTTTACAACAAAGACTTCGGCTTTTTTTATAGTCAAAGTCTATAGAAATACATACTTTAACTTTAACTTTGCACTTCCCAATCATCAACGTCCACAAAACAAAGGTATTCAAATGAAGGAATTTAGGATTTCATCAAAATATTCTCCAACAGGCGACCAGCCTGAGGCCATACGTCAACTCACAACCGGACTGAAAAGGGGCGACAAGGCTCAGGTTCTACTTGGAGTGACTGGCTCAGGAAAGACATTCACTGTGGCAAATGTCATTGCCGCAGTCAATCGCCCTACACTCGTGCTGAGCCACAACAAAACGCTAGCAGCACAGCTTTATGAGGAGATGAAAGGCTTTTTCCCAGAAAATGCCGTTGAATACTATGTATCGTACTATGACTACTACCAACCAGAAGCTTATCTTCCACAGACAGATACTTATATAGAGAAAGATTTGGCAATAAACGACGAAATAGACAAGCTTAGGCTCTCTGCTGTTTCGTCATTGTTGTCAGGAAGAAAGGACGTTATTGTCGTGTCGTCTGTGTCGTGTATCTATGGCATGGGCGGACCGGCAGCAATGCAGCAGAGCGTAATAAGTATAAAAAAAGGCCAAACAATCAGTCGCAACGCCTTCCTGCGCAGACTTGTAGACTCCCTATATGTCAGAAACGATATAGAACTGCAACGTGGAAACTTTAGGGTGAAGGGTGAGACAGTGGACATTTTCATGGCATATAGCGATTACGTACTGCGCGTTATATTTTGGGATGACGAGATTGATTCCATCGAAGAGCTTGACAACGTAACGTTTCACCGACTACAGACATTCGATGAATACCAAATTTATCCCGCCAACCTGTTCATCACATCGAAGGAGCAGACACAACAGGCACTAGACCGCATTAGTCGTGACCTAGACGAACGAGTAGAATATTTCACGTCCGTGGGTGACAGCATCAAGGCTCAACGCATCAAAGAGCGTGTTGAGTATGACATGGAGATGATAAAAGAACTGGGGCATTGCTCTGGCATAGAGAACTACTCGCGCTACTTTGATGGGCGACAAGAAGGCGACAAGCCATACTGTTTGCTAGACTTCTTTCCAAAAGACTACCTAATGGTAATTGACGAAAGCCACGTCAGCGTACCGCAAATACGTGCCATGTACGGAGGTGATAGAGCGAGAAAACGGAATCTTGTGGAGTATGGTTTCAGACTGCCAGCTGCGTTTGACAACAGACCACTACAATTTGACGAGTTCATGCAGATGACAAACCAAGTAATCTACGTTTCGGCAACGCCAGCCGACTTCGAACTACAAGAAGCTGAAGGCATCGTAGTAGAACAGGTGATACGTCCTACGGGGTTGCTTGACCCAGAGATTGAGGTGAGACCAAGCGAAAATCAAGTTGACAATCTAATGGAAGAGATTCTGGAAAGGCGCGACCGCGATGAACGAGTGCTCGTAACCACGCTGACAAAGCGCATGGCTGAGGAGCTGACGGAATATTTGCTAAATCACGACATAAGAGCAAACTTCATTCATAGTGACGTAGCTACGCTCGATCGCGTGCAAATCATGACAGATCTGAGAGCAGGACTCTTTGACGTGCTCGTGGGCGTAAACTTACTGCGCGAGGGATTGGACCTACCTGAGGTATCACTCGTTGCCATTCTAGATGCCGACAAAGAAGGATTCCTTCGCTCGCACCGCTCACTCACACAGACTGCGGGAAGAGCTGCGCGAAACGTTAACGGAAAAGTTATCATGTATGCTAATACCATTACAGATAGCATGCAACAGACCATCGACGAAACCCTACGCCGCCGCATGAAGCAGATGCGATACAACACGGAACACGGCATTACACCACAACGTATAGAAAAAGAAATAAAGAAGAACTCGCTGACAAAGACACAACAGGATAGCCCCAACCAAGAAAGACCGCAGAAGAATAAGACTGCAGTGAAATACGCCCCATACATTGAGAAGGATACAATGGACATAGCGGCTGATCCTATAATGAAAAAGATGTCTACAAAAGACATAGAACGCAGCATTGCCGAAACAACACGCCTAATGAAAGCTGCGGCAAAAGAGCTGGACTTCATACAAGCAGCACAGTACCGCGACGAGATTTTGCGCATGCAGAAACTATTGGAATCAAAAAAGAAATAGAATTATTACAAAAGCAAGAAAGATACGTCACAAAAGTTTTCGGTCGTTTTGTATGTTACATTTACAATCATACGCCGTCATAAAATCAAGGTTGTGACAATTATCTTGACATTTATATAATAAAAGGAAATGGCGCAAAGACACGCCAGCAAGATAACAATCCAACTAACAGCATAATCAAAACAAGCAAACTAATAACATAACATACAAACAATGAAAGTAAACGAAAAATACCATGGAGTAGTTGTACCTATGGTTACACCACTTACAAAAGAGGGAGACATAGACACAGAAGCAGTAAAACGCATAATTGAAAATTTTGCAAAACACAACGTCTCGGCACTTATAATGGGCACCACAGGCGAAGGCAACTCTGTATCTACAGAACAGGGAGCAACAATGATAAAGGCTGCAGCCGAAGCTGCCAAAGGACGCATAACCATATATGCCGGATTAGCAGGAAACTGCATCAGCGAACAGTATGAAGCTGCACGTCTTTTTGCCCAGGCAGGAGCTGATGTTATTGCAGCAACACTGCCTAGCTACTATGCGCTCACACCAGAACAGATGTTTGAATACTACAAGAACTTAGCCGACAACGTTAACGTGCCACTCATGCTCTACAACATAACAATTACTACCCACATGAGCATTCCACTCGATATAATAGAGAAGCTAAGCCACCACAACAACATTGTCGGTCTGAAGGATTCAGAAAACGATACGGAGCGCATGGATAAATGCCTGGAATTGTTTGCAGAACGTGATGATTTCGCCTATTTCTGCGGATGTGCAGCAAACTCGGCACATGCACTAAAACACGGAGCAGACGGCATTGTGCCCAGTGTTGGCAATTTCTTACCAAAGGCATACAACGACCTCTACGAAGCTGGAATAGCAGGAGACGAGGCGACAGCCCAGAAGTTGCAACAAGAAACGATAGAAATTGGAAAGGTGAACACCCAGGGCTTGACACTCGGACAGTCGCTTGCCGGACTGAAGGTCATTATGAAAGAGTGCGGATTGTGCGAAACATACATGCTGCCACCGCTTACCGAACTGGACGAAGCTACAGCTAATAGAATTAGAACGGAAATAAAGCCGTATCTTGCCTAAGAAGAAACTTACCAGCCTTCCACTGCACATAATTAGAATGCGGAGGAAGGCTGACCTTTTTTATACTACTAACCTAAAACCATAAAGGAAACACATGGAAACATCCACACTTCATTGGATAGATATCATCATCATTGTAGCGTCAGTAGTATTGGCGCTCTTCGTAGGGTTCTACTTCTCTAGAAACCAAAAAACAACAGACACATATTTTGCCGCCAACGGTAATATCCCTGCATGGGCAGTGGGCATGTCTATGTTCGCAACAATCATCAGTAGCGTAACATTCCTCGCCTACCCCGGAAACGCCTACGCCGGGAACTGGATACTGCTTGTTCAGGGGCTCATGGTGCCCATCGTGCTTGTCTGCCTCATCGGATTCATAGTACCGCTCTACCGCAGAGTAATACGCCTCAGCACCTACGAATACTTTGAAAGACGCTTCGGACCTTTTGCCAGACTATACAGTTCATTGGCTTTCGTGCTGGAGCATTTCTCGAAGATGGGAACGATTCTCTACCTTTTAGGACTGGCAATGGCTATGTTTGTGGGTGGATTGGACATCAGATGGGTTATTGTAATCATCGGCGTAGTAGTAATTGTCATGACTTTCTTCGGAGGAATGGAAGCCATAATATGGATGGATGTGATACAGGGTTTCCTGCTTATCATCGGCGGACTGCTCGCTGTTGGTATATTGTTCTATCTTACCGACGGTGGACCGGCAGAAATATTCCGCATAGCGGGAGAATACCAAAAGATTGACTTCGGACCTTACGACATGGACTTGACACATCTGACTTGCCTCGTTATGGTTCTCAACGGTATATTCTATGCTCTGCAGAAATACGGCACGGACCAGAGTATCGTGCAGCGCTACCTCACTGCACGCGACGACCGCAGCGCAAAGCGCGCCTCATACCTAGGAATTTTCCTCAGCGTGCCGACATGGGCTCTGTTCATGTTTGTTGGCACATGTCTCTTCGCATACTATCACATCAACACAGGTGTCCTGCCCGAAGGGATTAAAAGCGACGAGGTGTTCCCCTACTTCATTGCAACAGAAATGCCCGTGGGCATAACAGGACTAATACTTGCTGCACTCATCGCTGGAGCCATTTCTAGCATCGATGCAGATATCAACTGCATATCGGCAATTATCGTTGAAGACTACTACGGACGCTTCAAAAAGAACGCAACTGACGCACAGAAAATGCGCGTGGGACGCGCTGCAGTCATAATAACCGGATTGGGCGCAATATTCATTGCTCTGCTCTATGTGGCTTGGGGCGGCGAAGGTGTGCTCGGCACGCTCTTCGGTCTGTATGCCATTCTCTCGGCTGGAATCGTGGGAATATTCCTCCTCGGACTGTTTAGCCGCCGTGCCAACTGGCAGGGACTTTACATAGGCATTGCTGCCGCCATTATCTTCACAGCATACGCTGTGTTAACATCATCGAAATTCAATGACGGAACTACAGAACACCTAATGCTCGATTTGGGAGAATGGAACTTTACTCACCATAAATACATGCTCGGCGTTTACAGCCACCTCATCGTACTTGTGGTTGGCTACGCGGCTAGCTTCCTTTTCAAGAGCAAACTGGCAGACAAGGAACTCACAATCTACGGATACCTTGAGGAAAAGAAGAAAACGAAAAAGGCTTAACGGATATTGTGAAACACGATATCTTATTCCTAATATATATAAAGCAATAACAAGCCTATTATTACATAACCTCCTTCAGCACAACTGTTGGAGGTTTAACTAAAAAAGCAAAAAAGATGAACAACAACAAACCGATATTAGCTATCACAATGGGCGACCCCGCCGGCATAGGACCGGAGATAATAGTGAAGTCGCTTGCAATGGAAGAAACATATAGCAAATGCCGTCCACTCGTCACTGGCGACGCTGCCGTAATGGAGTTTGCAGCACGACAGATGGGCACAAACCTAAGGATAAACGCCATAAGCAAGGTAAGCGATGCTGCTTTCGAGCCAGGCACTATAGACGTGATTGACCTACACCTCATAGACATGCAGACTTTTGAGCAAGGTAAGGTTGCTGCACAATGTGGCAACGCTGCCTTTCTGTCGGTGACAAAGGCCATATCTCTAGCTATGAACGGAGAAGTAGACGGCACTGTGACCGCCCCGCTCAACAAGGAAGCATTGAACCTTGCAGGACACCACTTCGACGGACACACGGAAATTTACGCACACTTTACAGGAACACGCAAGTATGCCATGCTCCTTGCTGACGAGTTTCTGCGCGTAATACATGTATCAACACATGTTCCATTACGCAAGGCATGCGACCTCGTCAAAAAGCAACGTATTATAGACGTTACGGAACTTATCTACGATGCCTGCCAGCAGTTTGGTATAGAGAACCCGAAAATCGGTATTGCAGGCCTCAACCCACACGCTAGCGACGGTGGGCTCTTCGGCGATGAAGAGCGATTAGAGATAATGCCTGCCGTAGAGGAGCTGAAAACAAGAGGCTTCAATGTTGAAGGGCCCGTTCCGCCGGACACACTCTTTGCCAAGGCTAAATGTGGAAAATACGACGGGTGCGTTGCCATGTATCATGACCAAGGCCATATACCATTCAAGGTTGTCGGCTTCAACTGGGACAAAGAAACAGGGACAATGAGCACGGCTAAGGGAGTGAATATAACGCTCGGACTACCCATCATACGCGTGTCGGTTGACCACGGCACGGCTTTCGACGTAGCAGGAAAAGGCGTTGCAAGCCCTGAAGCTTTACTACTTTCTATAGATTACGCCACAAAAATGGCTCTTTCAAAAAAAAGAACAAAATGACATGCTGAATGTTTTAGCAGATGACATTACGGGGGCTGCAGAGATTGCCGGCATAGCTGTAGCACGCGGCTTGAAAGTATCGTTGACGGTATGGACAGGTGACAGCCCCCTACCCTACACTTGTACACCAGTAGATAAAGATACAGATGTATGTGTAACGGCAACTGATATCCGTTCTGAAGGGACATTGCGTCTGACATCTACTAAATATAGATGCCCATCTTCAGACACAAACAACGTTACTACCGGCAACGCTCCATCATTCTTCCTAAAAACAGACTCTGCCCTACGGGGACACATCATAAAGCAAGCGGCGTTTCTGATGCAACGCCACGGGCATACTAACACATTGCTTATGGCACAGAACCCCTCAAAGGGGCGCACTATAGGAAACGGAATCTATAGCATTGACGGAAAGCTACTGACAGAAACACCTTTTAGCTACGACCCTGAATTTCCGGCACTCTCAGCAAAAGCAACACAGATCCTGCTCAACAACATAAGGGAAGAAGACGGAGAAAATCTCCCACCGCTTCCCTTAACGGTATCACTGAGCATAGAAAACAGTATGTTCCCTGACGGCAAGATTTATGTTGCAGATGCTTCGTGTCGCGAAGACATGTTACGTCAGTATGCCAAGGCTGGCAGTTGTACCCTATTGGCGGGTGCAGCTGATTTCTTCGGATGTATATTAGACAACATCCACGGCAAAACAAATGCATTAGATACACATAACAAAAAGCCCCTACCCCTCTGCACTGATGGAAGGAAAACACTTATTGTGCGTGGCAGTACGCAATCGAAACCTATCCTCGATATGCCATTTCTCAAGACTGCCGACACAGCGGCAGTTGACATCCCCGATGACGTATTTGAAGGCTCTGCTGCCGACACGTTCATTGAGCACGCCACACAAGAATACATTCGCCATTCGGTGTTTGTGCTTAGCGTTGGCAAACATGAAGTTAAGGGACAAGATTACGCAATACGCTTAAAGGAAGTTATGGCCCTAGCTGTGGAACAATTTATGGCGGCAGAGCCTGCAAGCACTTTGATTATAGAGGGCGGAGCAACGGCCTTCTGCATTCTAAAGCGGCTCGGGTTGCATACGTTTTCCGTCATGGCGGAATATGCACCTGGAGTAGTGGGCATGAAATGCAATGTGCTCACACCGTGTGGGAAGAAAAACGAGACAAGCATTATCCTAAAACCAGGCAGCTACCCTTGGGGCGAACTTTTCGGACAAGGAATTGATGAGGAAGCATAATAAATGAAAAGTCCACTTTCACAACAAGATTTCAGTTTTTTTATATAAAAAGAAAAAAAACTTGCAGAAAATTTTGCAGAAACAAAAATATTCCATAACTTTGCACTCGCAAAAACGAAACGGGGTGTAGCGCAGTTGGTAGCGTTCCTGGTTTGGGACCAGGCTGTCGCAGGTTCGAGTCCTGTCACCCCGACAAGAAAAGGAAAGTCAAACAAGGCTTTCCTTTTTGTTTTACAACAATATTACAAGTTTCTTGTTGAGAAACGTTCCAAAAGTCTAATCTGTCAGAAACTTTGCATACCTTTGTATTCATGAACCCTATTACGGAACAAATAAAACAAATATGAAACAACGACTTGATTACATTGATCGCATGAAGGGCTTTGCCATCCTTCTGATGGTATTAGGACACGTTTACCTCTTCGCCCTACACATTTCGGGGGGGGGGTAATTAACTTCATAGAATCGTGCCACATGCATATTTTCATGTTTATGTCGGGGTATGTGGCTTACGTAGCCGATACCACAACGTTGCGCCATAAACTTATCAAACGTGTACCCACATATATTTTTCCTGCTTTCGTTCTCGGATGGCTACTCTTCCCTATATCTGTTGGATTAGGCATTAACAACTGGAAAGACTTCGCCTGCACGGCACTGACAGGCGGCTACTGGTATCTGAAATGTCTTGCCCTGTTCGCCCTTTTGCAATATCCCATACTGAAATGCCGCCGCCTCGCATTTGAAATTACTTTCATAACCATTGTCTACATTTTGTTCATCGTGTTATGGAAACGCTTTCCCAAAATTGCAACTGAGCAATATATTCCTTTTGAGCACTGCGCATGCTTCTATCCATCCTTTGTTATAGGCTACTACTTTCGCAAATACAACATCATGCCGCGTCTCGCCTCGGCAAATTGGCTTTTCACTGTAGCCCTCATAGGATATGTTTACCTGCTATTCGCCGATATTCCCATACATAGCCTCTGCGTACTCAGTGAACGATACATCCGCCCGACGCTCGCCATTATACTCATTTCATACATATTCTTGCAGCAGGAAGGCAAAAAATCGCATTTCCTAAACTGGCTCAACTGGTTCGGCCGCAACTCGCTGGATGTGTATCTCTTCAACGGACTCTTCGTACTCACCTATTCTATCGCTGACCTTACCGTACTACGCGATTTCGCAGATACCCACAACATGCCAATCCTGCCATTGCTTGTAGCTGTACCACTGTCCATTGGCATCGCCTACATTTGTGTTTGGATTGGCAAACTTATGCGTATGAGCAAATTTCTCAAACAATGGTGCTACGGTCTGCACAACGATTGAATTTGCTGAAAATTGGAAAGATGATGAATTTTGGAAATAGATTTTCCGGCCTAAAAGTTGCGAGGGTGAAAAAGTTGCAGTAACTTTGGAACACAAAACATAAGACTGTGTTACACTTAAAGATAATAGGCCTCTCAGGCGCGCTTTCGAGCAGCATACTTGAGAGGCGTTATTCATTTTTATAAGGTTACAATACCTAACATTTTCTTCTCTTGTCTTACAAACCGTGTCCTCGACAACACCCTCACACCGACACGCAGGACACAGGCACGCAGGCACTAAGCACCGCATCATGCCCCTGCTGCGCCAAGCCTATTGAGCCTAATATACCCATTAAGCCTACCCCATTGAACCCGCCTATTATGCCCACAATGCATAAAAAATACCCCCCATGCCCCCACAACAAATCTCATCCCTAATCCTTCTGCGCACCACCGTCAACCATTTCCGTCAGAACTTCCGCGACGGTGGTCTCCGACCCTAACAGAATACCGTAGCCCCTCGTGTAAATTCTAGGAGCAAAAGAAAAGTATCAACACATACATCGTCGAGCATATTTGGGATTAGCCAGCGATCAACTGCGGCACGTTCACGAGTTCGAACGCCACGGCTGGCAGGTGCAGGACGTGTACCTCGGCAACCCAATGCGCCACGATGAAAAGTATCTTCTCATCAACCAAGGTTTCAGTGGCAAGCAACGCCTCATGCCGTACTTCAACCGCCAGAACAACGACGACCTCATCCTCGCCATCCAGTCCGCCGGAGTGGAGCGCGGTCGCAACGGCTTCCGAAAGAACAAATCGATGGAGAAGCAACCCGAATCGGAAGAAGACCTCCTCGAACACCGCACCGACGGCACAGAGGCCTTCGATACGCTCTACATTGGCTGCGAGAAGTTCCCGCAGCACGATTTTTACCCAATTTCAGTGGGTGGAGTGAGATAAATTACATCAAAAGTTTCATGTATTAGAAACTTTACTTACCTTTGTATCCACAACATAATGTTATGGAACAAAACAAGTTCAACATAGTTTTAACCGAGGGTGCGCAGACTTTTTTGGAGTCTCTGCCTTATGATGCCAAGGAAAAGATTTCCTACAACATTCGTCGTGTCTTAGCTGGTGAGAAAAACAACGAATTGTTCAAGAAATTGGAAAATTCTGATGGTATTTGGGAATTCCGCACGCTTTACCGGAAAATCGCTTATCGACTTTTCGCTTTCTGGGACACGGAGAAAAACACACTGATTGTTGCCACACACGGCATCATAAAGAAAACGCAAAAAACGCCGTCAAAGGAAATTGCCAAGGCGGAAGAAATAAAACGCAAGTATTTTGAAATCAAACATAGGAGGTAGTAATTATGGAAGAAATGAAACTGACATCTTTTGAGGATTTTCAAGACAAGAATTTCGGCAAGATTGGCACTCCCACCCGTGACGCTTTCGAGAAGAAGGTGGACGATGCCATTCAAGCATACAAAATAGGTGAAGCCATAAAGCAAGCACGCAAAGCCAACAATCTTACCCAAGAGCAGTTGGGCGAGAAGATTGGTGTTCAAAAGGCTCAAATATCCCGATTGGAACGTGGACACGGCATCACGTTCTCTACTATGGCGAGAATTTTCAAAGCCATGAATATACGGGCAAGCCTGGATATGGGAAGCATCGGAAAGGTTGCTTTGTGGTAAACCCAAGGTCTTGCTATGTCTACATTCCCTCGCAACGAAGTATTTCCACCGAACAGCAACGACAGCTTGCATAACGGGTACAAAACTCCTGCACAGGAGTGCTTGTTCTTTGATTTTGCCGTACAAGGATATGACTTGATGATAAAATACAAAGGTCAGTCATATTATTTTATGGTAGATACAGACTGCGTATGGTTGTCGGACGAAAACTTTACTGCAACGATTCAGAAGTTTGCCAATGGCAACGATGTATTGGAGCATTTTTGCATAGAGGGGACTCCTCTTTGTAAACTTGTAGATAAATTGGATGAATACGAGCCTATGTAGGCTTCTCACCCAATCCCCTAACTTAGCCTTCATCTTGCGACCTCCTCGCAGGATGAGGGCTTTTCTTTTTGTGGGCTTCCAGCTGACTGACGGGGGCTTTTTCCTTGGCGCATGCCCTCTTGTTCCTCGTCCCTCTTCACTCGTCCTTAAGTCTTTGGGAGTGTTCTTGTTCATCTAGGTGTACCAACGTTCTGTGTTCAAAACACCGTCTATATCTAAAAAAAATTACCTTTTTCGTGAGAATATTCTTTATTTGTTTCTATGACTACTGGTGTTGGCTAACAGGCTTTCCAACACGGGTAACATACTATTCAGATTTCAAAAATTCCAAAATGGCTCAAACTTCTTCCATCCTCCCATATAGAATAGATGAGCCAACTTTTGTTTTAAGTTATCATGCCCGAAGCTTGCCTTAAAGATATTATTCCACGAATAGAACTCACAATAGGTCCAGTCATATCTTTGTTTTAACTCTTCTGCTGTCAGGCCAACTGTTTTGTAAACAACCGTCTGGGTATCATACTTACTCCAATCGTAAGATGTTATACGTCCATCTTGTTCCATTTGTTGAAAAAGACGTGTACCAGGATAGGGCGTGAGAATATGGAAAGTTGCTGTAGTAATACTATTATCAATGCCCCAATCAACAGTCCTGCGGAATACATCTTTATCATCGTGGTCAAGGCCAAAAACGAAACTGCCATTAATCATGATGCCAAGGCTATGTAAACGTTCTACGGCTGCTACATAATCTTTAGATAGATTCTGTAATTTATTACTTGAACGCAAATTCTCTGGTGAAAACGTCTCAAAGCCCAGAAACAAGCTGCGCAGGCCTGCTTCTGCTGCTTTTTCAATCAGATTACCATTTAATACCGAAGCAACAGTAGCTGCACTCTGAAAAAACCTGCCCATTCCTCTCATTCCTTCAAACAGTTCGGAAGCAAAACGTGTATTGCCCAGCAAATGATCATCAAGAAAATAAAGATGTCTTCCAGGAGTCTGTCAATCTCAGCTAACGCATCATCTATCTTTTGAGTGTAAAACGATTTTCCCTCACCATAAAAAGCATCTTTATAGCAAAAATCACAATGATGAGGACAGCCTCGTGATATAACAAGGGAATTCGGCACGAAATACTTTTCCCTCTTAATGAGGTCGCGACGGACAGGAGGTATATACTCTAGACTTCTCCAGCTTGCAACATACCGCTTTTGAGGATGTCCTTCACGCAAATCCTTGATAAATCGGGGATATGTTCAATTATAAAATAGCTGGCATTATATCACATCTGTTTAGTTGTAGAACGTAATCCAGTTTGTACAATAATTATGAGTCTTAGGATGTAGTTCAACTATTTTATCTTTATCTCTATACCAGGCATGGTTCCATCCGCTGCCCATATCAAGGTACAGGGCATGAGTAACATTATATGCTTTCAGACATTCAACAAAGAAAGCGTATGTTATTACTTTTTTTGACTCAATGATGCATAGTTTCCCGTTTTTCTCACACAAAGCCCTGTAGATATTCTTGTTATTCGCCATTTTTGTACCAATAGGTCTTGCTGTTCCATCTTTGATTATCAGCAACTGGCAGAATCCCATATTCCATCCGTTAGCGGTGGCTGGAAAATCTGCTTTCCTTATAAACTTCCATTTCCTTTTACCCCAAACAAATCCACCTGTGTTTGCCCTACAGCGATAACCTTTTTTCATCTCACCATTGCAGATGTGGTTATCTGCTATGTTTGTATGTTTAAACTCCTTCAGTAATTCACCAGTAAAAGCAGCCTCACAGCAAAATTCAACATTCTTTTGTGTAGTCTTTGGCATTTGGCCACATACCAAATCTATCTTTGTGTATTCAGGATAGTACACTTTGAGATTGACCGTTGTTTCTACTGTTGTAGCTAAACTCTTAACCGTTAAGGTCAACAAGGTCGCCATTAAAAAAGTTTTGTTTCTATTCGCCATGATCATATTTTATTTCTTTAATCACTTCCATTTGGTTGAAATAGTGCTTTCTTCCATTAATGGTTACAATATCTTTTTGTTTCTTGCTGATTCCATAAATTATTCGGCCTTCATAAGGCAAACCTCCAGGTCCTTCGGGATAGGGACATGATATGGTCTTCTTGTTGAAGTCAAACTCTGGATAGTCTGTCATTCCGAATCCCCAATCTCCAACATTGTCATTATATGGAGGATGGTTTATGAGAACAGGTTTCTCTTCGACGATACGATAAATATCAAAGCCGTCATGATACCTCACGCCCATAGAATGATGTACTATTACCAGCTCTTTCACTCCATCGAAATCCAAATCTCTGAAGAAGAACGGTGTGTACATCGGCATCAACCTGTCTTTTTCTTTATACTCGTGATAATCTGCAAGTATGGTTTTGCTGCGAAGCCGTCTGAATATTTCTGGATTTTCCTCATGGTAGTCTAACCTTCCTTTACTAAAAACGGTATCACCCAAACACTGGGTGTGGAGTGAGAAGGACTTGCCATTCTTTGTAAATATAAGGTCTGCAGCAATAACATCCACATCTGAAAAAGCTAATTTTGCAATAGCTTTCACTTTATAACCATTTACAGGCTGTCGATAAACTACTGTAAATATACTATCATTCAATCCGTGAGCGAAACAGGTATCTTTTGGTATGTCATTATAGACAGACTTGGATTCCGTTTCTTCTTTTTCAAAAGATGAAGGTTCTTTGTCCGTGAGTATGTCAACAAAAACCTTAACCCTTGCAAAATATTCGCGGATATATGTCATAAGGGCCATTCTTGATGTGGGGTCAGCTGCATTGTAGCCCTGAATGTCATGTACTTCAAGACCAAGATGTTCTGTAAGATAAATAGCCCTTTCGTTATGGAATCTTTGTGATATAACTACAAAGCTGTGTATATTATATACCTTTACAGCTCTGACCACTGCATCAAGTGTTCTATAACCTTTTCCGTCCAAGATAATGTCATTGACATCAACTCCATGAGCAATGAGAGAATCTTTCATACATTCAACCTCATTTACTCCGTCAAGGCTGTTCTCATCGCCGCTAATGAGAACGTGTTTTATTTTCCCTGCTTTGTAGAGTTGTTCCGTCGCATCGATGCGATACTTGAAGAAGTAGTTTGTCCGTCTTCCTATCCTGGTTTGTGGAGTAGTACCTAATAGTAAACCATAGTCTGATGGAGTGATGCTGTCTATCTCGTAAAATGTTTTCCCCTTGGCATTATTCACTATCATCTGGTTACAGATAATAAGTGAGGTCAGGCATATCAAAATGATAATACATGTTCCCCATAACAAGAATCTAAAATACTTTTTCATTTCTCAACTAATACTTTATTTGTTCTCATATATATTACCATGCCAAGGTACACTTGTCCTCATTGCCAGGGCGATAGCTTCTCCAACTAATGCCATATTTGCTAACAGTTCTGTGCTTTTAGGTGCTGGCTTTGAACATGAGACAATTCCTGCTATAACCATTAGGATTAACATTTTTCCTATCGTTCTCATGGCTTCTATTGTATTTTGAAAACCCTGCAATCGTTATTTTGTAATCTCTCTTGTATTAGTGATACGATACGTTTTAAGAACTCGTCTTCGACTTCTACTGATTCAAGGATGTCATGTGCGATTTCAAAGTCCCCAATCTCACGGTAAAATTCAGCTTTTAGCACACTATCGGTAATAAGGTTGTCAATAAGCCAAATGCCGTTTTCGCGGAAAAGTTTCTTGTCTTCAGCACTTACTTCCTTATTGTCGTCACTTCTGTAATAGTAATCATTGTATGCGTGATGAAGCATCATGCGAACATTGGTTTCTTCTTTCTCGTTCACAAAACCTTCCTCTGATAACTGAACAAAAGCTTCTTTCATTTCTGGAAAAGTCAGAAGACCTTGGTCAAAAGAGTGACCGTCTTTAGCATACTTTACTTTCTGTCTTCCAGTAATGTAATACTTCCCGCAATGAGGACATTTCTGAACATACGAGATTTCAGGCAGCATTGGGGCAATTTGTTTGTTGTCAGACCAAATCTCAGCACCAAAAGTGTTTCCGGAGATGAGAGACATGATTTCTTTCTCCTTGCCACAGAATGGGCAAACGAGGATTCGGGGATTACCAGGATTCATAATTGTATTCTTTTTAATTGTTTATAACTTAAATAAATACGCAATAGTTTTATTGTGTTATCTTAATAACTTTTTTCGCGTTATCAATCTCAATTTTCCCAAGTCGTGCCAAAACACTTTGGCCAAGAAGTAGGGGAGCCTTTTGATTTCTCACAACAGAAGCTCTGATATTATTCAAAACCATACTCGGGCTGGGCTGTCAGTACATTATCCCATTCTGCAATCGCGGATTCGACATCACCCATCTCATAGTATATGTTAGCTTTTCGTGCCTTATATGAAAGGTCTGTGCTGTCAAGGTTTAGGGCTTGGTTGATACAATTTAGGGCTTCCTCATAGTCGCCCAGTTCATAGTGACATTCAGATATTCTCTGGTGGACAACAGGTGATACGTCTTTACTATTTGCTGTCTCATAGTATTCAATTGCTTTTTTGTACTGCTTGTCTTGTTCAAACATAGTTCCGATGATATAAGGCCATGTGGCTTCATTCGGCGATTTTGCAGATTGAACTTTTTTTGAAACCAACATTGTGAACGCTGGTTCTTTGAGCGTGTTCGCAAGATAAAGGGCTTGTCTGTCCCAATCAAGGCTTAGAGCTTTCACAATATCATCGGTAGCTTCTGCCGGCCATATTCTTCTTGATGCACTCGCAACATGGCAATCCATGAAAAAGAATAGCCGTTCTTAGGATGCTCTTGTATATCTTTGTTGAAGAATTCAAGAGCTTCCTCTGTTTTTTCATTTTGAACAGACACTACGCCTCTCATATAATATATGGTGTAAGTCGATTGTTCTTCTTATCTTGCGCATTTGCGCTCAGAGCCACCGATAACAGCAGCAACACCAGTAGATTTTTCATATGAGATTCTTTTTAATCGTGAAACTTGGCTAATACAGATATGTTACTAATACATTTTTAATCCGAGAACGTCCCAGAAATCTGTGGGCAATGCAACATTTTCCAATGGAATACATTCCTTGAATAGGGGAGCGATCTGACTGGCGGAATAACCTGCGATACCGCAACCAACCCTTGTAACCAAGAAACGCAACTCTGAATGTTCAGCTGCGAATGATGTGAATCTTTTGATGGCCTCACTCATGTCGGCAATACCTTCCATAGTAGGAATGGCATAGCTTTGGCCTTGAAGTCCTTCGCCTTGCCCCCATACGGCACCGAATTTACGCATAGCATAGGCAGCTGCACCTCCACCGTGGTAACCGCTTGCATTACTTCCAAACACGAAGATTTCATTTTCTTCAAGATGGTCAATACGGTCATTTGATACCCTTGGGCCATAGTACTCCTTTGCATACTGACGCTTTCTTTCCAACATTTCCTCTCTTGACATCGAACGCTCTTCTTTGTACATCCTGTTCATCTTTGCATAGTAGGCACGTCTTGATGACCGCTCACGTCCCCAGGTGCTTCCAGCTCCGAGGTTATTGTGACTGAATTCAACGACATTCTCAATGGAGAGTAAATCCGTCACTTCTTTCACGTTATGAGCAGAACCCATGTACGCGAAAGACCAACCTTCCGACTTCAATTGTTCTATTAGATGGCGTAATCCGGCTGCATCCCATTCTCTGGATGCGTTCTCCAGTCCGTCTGTCAGAACTGTTACAACAGCAGTCGCGTCTTTGTCGTCTTTTATGCGGTCATGAAGGTGTGTCAACGATTGTCCCATTGCGTCGTATAGTGGGGTACATCCATTAGGCATGTAATCCTTGAATTCTTTCACTTCAGAGATGGGTTGGTTGTCAATCATTGTTCGCACATCTGGTCTGTTTGAGCCAGAGTCGAAAGTTACAAGGGTCAATGTGTGCTTCTGTGTTGCAGCAAACTCTTCCTGGGCACTGTGAATAGTGCTGATGGTTTCATTGATTCCTGAGAGTGTAGATTCTCGAAGATGACTCATGGAACCACTCTCATCTACAATAATCAGATTGTAAATACGTGCTTTCCCGTCATTCATCTTGTCTTCTTTGGAATCAGGTTTGCATTCTTCTTCAGAGGCAGTACACTCTTTTTCTATGTTGACGGTGCCTGTCTCACTCTGAGATGACGTAGAGGTTACGTCCTTTTCTTTTTGTGGTTTGTTGTCTTTCTTGAACAACTTCCAGAACTTACTTGTCTTTTTCATAATCATTCATTTTACTTGTTTCCGTACTTGTTTTCAAATTCATTCATAACTTTCTGAAATTCTATCGGGAGATACCCCATAGCCTGAGCTTTCAGTTTCTCGGGAACTCCAAAAAATGCTTCAGCAATGCTTCCTGTAATACACCCTATGGTGTCACTGTCACCACCAATAGAAATGGCATTCCTGACAGAATCCTCAAAGTCTTTACCATCGAGAAATGCGACAATAGCTTGCGGAACACTGTCTTGACATGTTCCTCCCCATGTATATGTCGGCCTGATTTCATCACAGGTGAACTGGAGATTGTAATCAAAGCGTTTCTCTATCTCTGAGCGTATCTCTTCTTTGTCGCATCCTTGTCTTGCCATCATGATGGCTAATGCTGTAGCCTGTGCGCCTTTGATTCCCTCTGGGTGGTTATGTGTACATTCCGCACTTTTCTTTGCCATAGAAAGAACCTCTTCCTTAGTATTAAATGCCCATCCTACTGGGCCAATACGCATGGCTGACCCATTGCCACAGCTGTTGTATGGTCGGAAAATTTGTTGTCGGATTGTGCGGACAAGCCAAAGTTTGAAACCGCCTCCATATCCACCCATCGGCCAGGGATATTTCTCCCCATACTTACTATAGTAATGTGCAACCTCACCTCCATGAAGAAGCCAATCGGCTGTTGCGAATGTCAGGATGCTGTCATCCGTATAACTTCCATTTGGATCAAAGAACTCGAATTCCTTCGTCTTAATGTTGTTCGGAGTGAATTCATATATACTACCCACAATGTCTCCAATAATGCTGCCAATCATAATTGTCTGTATTTAGGTTGTTAATCTATATTCCAATAGGCATCAGGGTCACCATCGAAAGCGTCATCTATTACATCATCGCTATAGCCAGCAACATCTTGTGCATAGGTTCCAGCGTACTTTCCGTAATGTGTTCCATATTCCTCTTCATAGGAATCGTCCTGGAACATTTCATAATCTTCATACTCGTCCATAATGAAATTGTTTTTAGAGGTTAATTTTTTATGTATCTTAAAGCAATAGTCTGTATGAGGCGGTAACGGCATTATACGCGAAACCGTTTACATATTGTGTTCCTGTCAACATCCTTACGTGTTCATCATGGATCTTATAGAACCTCTCTCCTTCGATGAATTTGACGTAAAGTTTTCGCGGTACAATGGAGTTGTTACATTTCATCCGTACAGAAACGTTTCCAATATTGTGCCATTCAGGAATGGTCTTTTCGTTATTCTCGTTCATATCTTCTTTATTTAGTTGATACTATATTATTACATATTTCTCGTTGTGTATTATTGACGCTTTGAAAAATTGAGACCATTAAAACCTCCCAGTTTGGGAGGCTAATGGGGGGGGGTACGCTTAGAATTCCAGTCTCATCCCAATTTTCTTGGCATCCTTATATGCTTTCTCATCAAAGGTGTATAGTTTTGGAGAGCGATAGGGGTTGCCTGTTACTTTCTTTCCTGTTTCTTTGATATAGCCTAGTTTCAGCATCTTTTTGGGGAAGTTCCTTCTGTCACGTATCGTGTAATCATCTTCAGGTGGATTAAGGATTGCAATATAGATGTTCTGCAACTGAGGCATTGTGAATTCCTTGTCAAGAAGATTGAATCCGATAGGCTCAAAGTGTATTCTTTCACGCAGTCTTTCAATTGCATCTTGAATAATCTGAGCGTGATCAAATGCAAGATTCAATTCTGGCAGTGCATCAATAGAGAACCATTTAGCTTCAGCAGCATCATCTCCACCTTTGATAACATATTTGTCCCTTTTAACAAGTGCGTAATACGCCACTGTCACGACGAACTCACGCGGGTCTCTACCTCGTGCTGAATATGTTTTTAGCTGTTCAATGAACTCTGGCTTAATGCCCTTGTCATTGTTAAAGAGTTTCATTGATGATTCTTCAAATAATTCTCTATGAACACATTCGTCCGTAGGCTCGTCTTTTTGGATGAAGCCACCAGGTAATGCCCAATAGCCCTCGAAGGCTGGAACTTCACCTGGTTTCGCTTTGCCTCGTTTGATTAAGAGGACTTGCAAAGAACCATCTTCTTTGTCGAAACCGAAAACTACTGCGTCGGTTGTCAATGCTGGATGCCAGTACTTGGACTCCCATTTGCCTGTTTTTTCATTATATTCCATACTCTTAATGCTTCTTTGTGTATTATTTACGCTGCAAAATTACAAAACAATTTTATTTCCACCAAATATTACTGCGTAAAAATTACGCATTAGTCTAAAATTTCAGGAGAAATAACATTTAAAATGTATGTTACGGGTATAAAACCTTTGATTAAGACTTCTGCTTGTCTTTGCCAATAGTCATCATCTTCTGGTCTCGAAACTACTTTCTTTGCCGCTTGAATATTGACCCTTCTGAGGTCATCAATCTCGCCTCCGCATTTTAAGTTGGGTTGAGTGGCCTCTATATCTGTATATAGGGTATCATCAAACAACGCAACTTCAGGGTCTATTTTCAGCAAAACCAGTTCGGCTCCTTCTTCTTGTCTTTCTTTAATTTTTGGTAATCGAGAGCAGAAACTTGTTCTTACATAGTCTTCAAGATCCATTCTTGCATCAATATCTCGTGTCAAGACCATGTCTTCTCTGACTGGCATTGTGATACCTTCGTCAAGACATCGTTTGAATGATAGAAGTCCCCCATATTTAATGATTGATTCAATTCTGTCTTTCTCGGTGAAATGATATAAAAAATTTATTCCATTTGTTTCTAAGTATCTTCTTATCTCTTCTTTATTTGGCTTGTAAGAAGGTGAGAAGTGGTTTTTCTTAAGATAGGAGATAGGTTCATTATTCTGGACTGCAATGTTCTTTTCATTTTTGAAGTACTGGCGCAGGAATATATTGAGTTCTGAAATTTCTTTCTGAGTTAAACTATATTTCCCATCTTTGTATTTTTGGTGTATGACCATAGCCAGTTCATCATTCATAATGAAGCCATCTTCTGATGCCTTTTCGGGAGAACAGGACTCAAAGATTCTTTTCGAATGAAATAACCTAATAGCATCCCTCTTATATATAGATTCGTTGCCAACAATTTTATGCACATAAGCCATGTAATGTGCAGAGAACAAATCGGCAAGGCTCATTTTGTTAATGTCTGCATTATTTATGTAAGAAGCCAATTGTTCACCATAATATTCTATCAAAGATGCCCTAAGCCGGTATGCGCGTAATTTGTGTTGGACGTTTATAGGCAAATGAGCGTCATCATACTTGTCGTTTTTGTTTGTTTCCTTGTCCGTCCAGTATATCGTTCTAGAAAGAAGCAGATAAATACTTTCAAGGAATACAGTTGCTCTATAACATGAGAATGAACAGAGAGCAGCAGAGAATATGGAATGCTATGGCTGTGCTTGTTGCTATAGACAAGAACAACCCCGATTATCAAAACGCTTTTTATATGCTTGGTATCAAGAATGCAAAAGACAATTCGGAGATACAAGCGTTTGTAGACGGAATGGGAACGGCAGGTTCTGCAGTAGAAAGAGACTTTTCTGATTATGTTCTCAACAATGGCTCCACAATGAGGTTGCTTGAATCGTTTGCCAAAGAGAGAGGCATAAACATAGAGGACGTTTTTAAGCTACTCAACAAAGATCCGTTGCAAAGAACGGAAGAAGAGCAGCTAATGTGTGTGCGTATTCGACGTGAAATAGAGAAACAGGCTTTCCCTGAGAATAAGGTACATGAGGAACAGAGTAACCTTGAAGGAAAGGATGTGGCGGAAGATAACAACCTTGGTACAGAGCAGCCGAACGGAGAAAGCGTGAAGCAGGAACTTGACAACCTAGCCAATGCGGAAGAGGGATTGGATGCGCTGATGAGAGACAACGACGTGTTCCATGACAATTTCGAGAGACTGCAGAAGGAAGGTATGACCAATCCGCAGATATTCGACTGGATGATACAACGGGGTGGTATGACGGAAAAACAGTTGAAACCGTTTGCTGACTATATCAACGCCAATGCGAGAGTGCAGGGTATGCAACAAGCTACGCAGCAGAAGATAGAGGAATTGGTTGGCAGAATGGTGCAGGACTGGAGTTACAGAGGCACTATGAACGGACAAAAAACGGAAGGCGAACAGGTTGTCTATGTGCAGGACAGAGACGGCCGGACGCTTATTGTTGGTTCGGGCGATGTTGCTTTTGACACAACGACCGGAAGAGCAAAAGAAGATGTGGGCGATATGCTTGTATGCTTTGACCCGAACAAGAAGGAAATGGTGTATGTGAAGGTGGACGATGTAACTTTCATGCAGACACAGAAGCCCGAAGACTTCGGTAATGAGTATAGGCAGAGGTTGGAAGAGATAAACTCACAGGCTTATAATGAGGCGGCACAGGAACAGGCTGAGAGAAATGCTAACAAGCCACAACAGGAAGGAACACCGGATAAATCGGCTGGATCTGAAACGGTTCCCGAAAAAACTGAGCCGAACAAGAATAATTCCAAATTATATAAGGTAGCAGATTCTCTACAAGGAAAAATCGGACAGAATTTGTCTAAGGATGAAGCAGATGGTCTTGTATCTGAAATGGAGAAACGTGCAGAACCGGCAAGAGAACTGGAGCTTACTCCCGAGAATTGGGCTGCCGAGTTTGGAGATGACGGTAAGGCGCAAACTCCACTTGGTGAAGTAAAGATGGGCGAGAACCAGTACTTGAAACTCGCTCAACTTGGAAGAAGGGGCAAGTTGGGTATGGTGAGACCCACGCTTGAAAATCCCGACCTTATCATTGAGGACTCAAGTAAAGCTAAGGATGGCGATACACAGGAGCGTGACAGCTCTTATATCTTCGTAAAATCTTTCAAAGGAAAAGATGGCGAGCGAATGTATCATTTTACTTCTGTTACGGTACGAAAGGACGGCAAAGAGGTAGTGATTTCCAATCAAGAGAAAAGCGTCAACCGAATTAAGAAACTTATGCAAGAAGGCAAAGTTGTCTTTATAAAGGGAGAGTCCAGTCTGCATCCGAAAACACAGATGGAAGAGTCGGTTCCTCGTAGCGATTCGCAGGGTTCTACCTCTTCCGACAATCAAACCCTCGGTCTCGGTATCAATTCGCCTGAACTTTCCGAAAGCAAAGGTACGAACAATTCTTCAAGCGGCAATGGGGAGAATGTAACTTTAACATTTGAAGACGGTTCACCGGTGCCTATGACAACTGATGGCAAGGGTAGAAACGTCGCTGATTATAGCCAAATGACACCCGAGCATGGGGCGGAATGGATAAAACGTACATTCGGTGATAACGCAGACAAGGTTGTTGACGGAAAGATAAAGAAGGCGGAGGCCGCTTTGAAGGATGCCGAAAAGATAAAGATAGACTATTCCGCAGACGATGCCGATATTATCGAGGCAGAGACAAAGAAGAAGGAGGCTGTTGATGCAGCGCAAAGGGACATAGACTTCTTTACAAGGGTTAAGAATGCCATGAAGAAGGAAGAGAACCTTGGCAATGCGGGCGGAACAGGTGCTACAGGCAACAGGTACGAGCAATGGCGCAATGACGGCTATCATATAGGTGAGGGTGGCGTGAGATACGACCGCCAAAAGAAAGAGGACCAAACAGGCGTATACGGCAAGGAAGTGAAGGTAGACTTCGCCCCGAAAGTTAGTGTGAAAGGACGCGCTAAGGTTGTAGAGATAGACAGCGTGCAGGCAAGCCACAGAAACGGTCAGGCAAATCCGTGGCATTTCGGTCCAGACTGGCAACCAAAAGACAGGACAGACGAAGCGTCATTGCTTGGTCAGAACGACGCGTTGAACAATTTTGACCCAGAAAAGATAACGGGCGACGGCAATGCGTATATAGAAAGTGCCCCGAGCGTAAACGAACGCCACGAAGTGATACAAGGCAACAACAGGGCGGAGATACTGCGCAAATTGTATGACGGAATGCCCGAAGAAGCAGCCAAATACAAGCAATGGCTTATAGACAATGCTGAAAGATTCGGCCTTGATGCAGCGGAGATAGCTAAAATGAAACGTCCGGTACTCGTTAATGAACTGCCGGTTGACGATGCTACAGCAAAGGAACTTGGTCAGCATGACGTGAAGGAGTTTGAGAGTGGCGGCAAAGCGATACCGCGCACAAGTGCCGTGATAAACATGCTTGGCGACAAGATGCAAAGCGTTGCAGGCATACTCATGAGACAGGGTGCATTACCCGATGATGCCAAGATGAGCGACTTGATAGCCCAAAATGCAGACAAAGTGCTAGACTATCTTTCAAAGGAAGGCGTTATGACGGCAACCGAGGAGCAGACACTGAGGAAAGACAAGACGACACTGAGGTTATGGATGACCGATTTGCTGAAAAACGGACTTTTCGAGGGAGACAAACTTTCGGAAGCGGCTTTCAGCCAATTGCCCGACAATGCACAGAAAGCAGTACTGGCAACTTACTTGCGCGACATAAAAAGCCCAGATGGTGCGAAGATAAAGCAGAACCTTCTGCGTTCGTTTGATGCGTATGTGGCAATGATGGATTTTCCGGGATTCGCCAATGCCAAGAACTTAGCGGAGGCACGCGCTGCCGTAAATATGGAAATAGAAAAAGGCAATAAATCTTTATTCGGAGAAGACCCAGTTAGAGAAAGATATAGTACCTTTGAACTCGAACTTGCTGCAATGTACAAAGGACTGAAAGACCAAAAGACACTTACTGGTCTGTTAGACAAGTACTTTGATGCAGTGCAGGGCGACAAGGCAACAAACCGTCAGTTAGAACTTGGCGATACACCGCGTGAGCCTATAAGCAAGGAAGAAGCCATAAAGGAAATATTCGATTCTTACGACACCACACCAGCCGAAACCCAACGTCAGGTTGACGAAGCGGTGAAAACTATTGCTACAGAGATAACAAAACAGGTGGGCGAGGATGTTGTGGTGACGGATGACAAGGTAAGCCAAAGCGCATTGGACGAAGCTGAGGCTACGGACTCTAACATCAAGTTTCATAAGGAGACCGACCCGGATGTACTTGACGAGCTGAATAGTGGTAAAACCATCAAAGTTTACCGAGCCATGCAGGTGATAGACGGAAAGCTCTATCCTCCAATGGCAGCATCGATAGGCGGCAAGTTGGTTGAGGCCAACGAACTTGGTACATGGATTCGTGCAGACGAGAACCCCGACTTGGCTATCCCCGACATCGACCCGAAGACTGGCGAGCAGAAGGTTGATAAAAAGACGGGCGAGTTGAAATGGAAGTTCAAGCTCGACAAGGGCGGCAAAGATGCAACAGGCAAGAAAGCTACTGACGTAAATGCTGCCTATAACCCATATTGGCACATGTCGCGTTCTCCTTTGAACGACCAGTTCAAGTCTGCTTGGATTCGTCCTAACATTGTTGTCGTGGAATGTGAGGTTCCTGTCAGCGAATTGACTAGCGGTTACAAAGCAGAAAGAGCCAAGGATGCAGTAGGCGAAGTTGACTGGAAGAGCGGTAGTGTGAGCAGTGAGGTGTACAAGCAGACTGGTAGAGCAAGAAAAGTTATTCTTTCCCGTTGGTGTAAGCCTGTAAGAGTGCTTGACGATGCAGAGGTTGCTCAGAGGGCTAAGGAGTTTGTCGGTGAAGCTAAGGTTGAGATACCTGAGAACGTTCTGACCCCTAAGCAGCGCATTGCCTTTGAAGAAGCTGGTTTCAAGATTGGTGCACCGGAGAAGGGCGTAAAGAAATCTGCGCAGATACTAGAAGCCCTCGAGAAGGGGTTGCAGATAGACAATTCTGTCAAGGAGCATCGTGTTGCGGCTGGTAGTACTGTGATTGGAATGGACAAAATACAAAAGGAATTACAAATGAATCCTAGTGTATTGACAGACCAAATCCTAAACTATCACGGAGACCATATTGCTAGACTTCTTGATGAGGTACCAGAAGATAGCTCAGTTAAGTACTTCTCAGCTCACAATGGAACTTGGTATTTCTACAGAGTTGACCACGACAGGAATATCATTCTCGATGGTGCCATCTCAGCCAACAAGGACAATTACAAAGAATATGAACAAAAGATAAAGGAGTATTATGGAGTTGACGGCGGCGCAGAAGCTATTTATAATTATGTGCAAGAAGCAGGGTTTGACACAGGAGCAAGCCGCAATCTGCCTGACTATTTTCTCGAAGGAGGAAATACGAGACATACTACAGTGGGTGAGCGACCTAATGGACCGCAAGGGGAAGCCGGAGTTGAAGACAACAGAACTTATGGAAGAACTTTACGACAGGGCTTTGGCGAAGAACAAGGGGGAGCAATTAAGGAGTTCCGATCCAAGGACGGTGAAGTCTATGGCTTTACAGTAGACGGCAAGATTTACCTTGACACGAAGAGGATGAAGCCCGAGACACCGCTGCACGAATATACTCATTTGTGGAGCGAGGCATTGAAGCGTGTGAACCCGAAGGAATGGGAGAACGTGAAGAAACTCTTTGACGAGGTTGACGGACTGAAAGATGAGGTGCAGAAACTATACCCCGAACTGAAAGGCGAAGACTTGTATGACGAAATGATAGCCGTTTATTCCGGTCGTGAGGGTACGAAGAAGCTTGAAGATGTTGTTCGTAAACTTGCAGCAGAGGGCGGAAAGAGCGTAACGGATAGCGTCAAGGCGCAAGGCTTTATCGGTAAGGTGAAAGAAGCTCTGCAGAGATATTGGAAAGGTGTTGCCGATATGCTGCATATCCACTTCACATCTGCCGAAGAGGTTGCAGACAAGGTGCTGGCTGACTGGGCAAAGGGTATTGACCCAAGAGAAATTGAAAGCAAAGAAACCGAGCACGCAAAAGAACCTAATTTTTCAGACCTTCCTGTATTTGATGGTATTGGGCGTGGTGATATTAGAATCTTAAAAGAAGAAGGTTGGCACGCCTATAAACTTGGAGTGACCGAAGCAAATCCTCTGAACCTAGATGCGGAAGCAAGGAGAAATGAAGCTTATGAGAGGTTTGTTGCACGATTAACAGAAGCTACAGGCGATACGATGTTGCGCAATATAAAGCCACATCTTCGCGAATATTTCGATTATTTTGAGAAAAAAGCCGATGAAGTTGTTGCTAATAATAAGCCGAAAGGCAAGACCCCAATAGACGAGGCAGCGTTGGCTTATCACGAAGAGAAGGTGGCAGCAGCACGCAAGGCATACGAAGAGGCGAAGGCGTCGGGCGATGAATCGGAAACAAAGCGCACAAGAGACGAATTCAAGAAAGCCCTTGACGACAAGCTGAAAGCGCAGGGCCTGGGCTTGATACAAAGAAGAAAGGAGATAGCAAAGGAACTTGGAAAGAAAGAGGCGGAGAAGATTGACAAGCCTTGGGAAGACATGGACGGCGAGGAGCGCATGGCAACAGCCGAGAAGAATCCGCTTTCCGAGGATGAGATAAGAAACCAAACCTCAGAAGAAAATAGAGATTTAATAGAAGATGCCGTGGATTATCTGAATGGTAATCATGGTTTCGCACAACAGATAGCATACTTAAAAATTTACGACGATGTTAGGAATAGACATGAGGATGCTCCCGGCAATAGCGGAGCAGAAGACGGAACACAGTTGGCTTCTTCCGGTAATGGAAGCGGCGAAGGACTGGAGTTGGGAACAGGACGAGAAGGCGGAGGACCTTCTGGGGAACTGGATAGAGGAACAGGTCCAGAAACAGTACCCGGCGAGCTACCTAGCGGAAAGGATAGTGAGGGAGAGCCTGATCTTGCTGCTGGAGAACGAGGCAATAGCGAAGGTGAAGGAGGTACATCCCGACTGGGAGGACTACCTGCCGGAGATACTGAGCGCAAGCGAAGCGGCAATGATGGTGGCAATGGAACAACCCTACAACACGGAGAAGGACGAAGAGGCGGCAGTAGACCTGCTAAAACAAATGCAAAGCGGAAGCCTGCAGCCAAGCAAGGAACTACTTGGCGAAATCGCACAGAGGCAGAAATAAAGCAAGAGACGAAAGACGCTAAGGCGGGACTGAAAGCGGCATTCAAGGAAATGCTGAAACGGGGTCGTGGCGAGGCAAACATAAGTCTTGTAGGTTTAAACTCCCGGCAGATAGAATATATGCCTGAGCTGATGAAAGCCGTGAAACGCTACGGCATGTCGCTCATAGACCAAGGCATATACAAGATAAAGGACTGGATGAAAAATATCCGTGAGGGAATATATGACGACATGAAAGCCATAGGTTTCTCTGACAAGGATATTGACGACTTTATTGATGAAATGTGGAACTCCAAGATGCCTATGGACGGAGAGACACATACCATAGCCGAATGGTGCAGCATCTATGGCAGGGCACAGCTAAGAGAGAAACTTGGTAAGGAACTTGGCGATAAGTATCAACTGCAGATGGAGGCCGAGCCAATAGAGGTAAAGGTTGGCGACATGAAGAATATCGAAGAGACCTTACCATTCCTTTTGCCACAACAACAGGAAGACGTGTTGAAAGCCGAGACACAGTTCTTCGGCGAAGAGCATACCGACAGAGATCACGCATACGGCAAGGGCTATATGTTCACCAACGGAACGGGAACAGGAAAAACCTATACCGGACTGGGCATAGCCAAACGACTTGCCAAGCAGGGCAAGGGAAGAATACTCTTCGTTACTCCGAGCCAAAAGAAAGTTACAGACTGGATGAACGACGGCAAGAACCTTGGACTGGAAATCAGAGACCTTGATTCTTGGGCAAAGGAGAAAGGAACGACTGCCACGACCGAGAGCGGCGAAGGAATGGTGATAACCACCTTTGCCAACTTCGGACTGAACAAGAAGTTGCTTGAAACGGAATGGGATGCCGTTATCTATGACGAGAGCCACCGTATCATGGAAAACAAGAAAGGTACAGAAACGGCAAGAAGCATGCAGCACTATATGGTAACGAACCGGGACGAGAGCCATTGCTTCCTAAGACTGCAAGACATAAACAAGCACTATCAGAAGATGCGCAATGCCGCAGATAAGTTTGACGCGGAGAGAGAAAAGGAGATAAAGCGCATACAGAAAGAGTATAAGGAAAGTCATCCGAGCGCAACGGCAAAGGATGTTGCCAACGCTACGCAAAAGATGTTACCTAAAGGTATCAGCGACTTTGCTCCTGCAGATGCTGCAACGTTCCCGAAACTTGGCAAGACTTACCAAAACTTCGTGCAGGCAAGACAGTACTATTATGACAATGTTGAGCCAAAGTTGAAAGAGCAGGCTAAGAACACATGGAAGAATACAAAGACCGTGTTCCTCTCTGCAACGCCATTCAACACAAGAGAGAACCTTGACTATGCGGAAGGTTACATCTTCAAATACCCGGAAAGAGGTGCGGATGGAATGGACGGCAGAACACGTTTCTATCTTGACCATTTCGGGGCAGCATACAAATTCCGCTATCACAGATTGGAACAAACAACAAGTAATCCGGATGCTGTGGCAAAACAGGAAGTGGCGTTCTCTGACTATCTGCAGAACACGTTAGGCACGATGAGCGGAAGAATAATAGACAGTCCTTATGACTATTCAAGAGACTTCCCTACCGTTTCGCCCGACCACGCAGAAGAGTTCAATCAAGCCGTACAGGATGCAGTGCGCGGACGCTACCTTGGTTCGGCATACAGAAAGACCATTGGCGACTATAACTACGGCAGTGCATTGTTCGAAACGATGAAGGTGGCTAATATCATAGACCGCATAAAGCAGCATCTTGATGCAGGACGAAAGGTCGTGATATTCCACCGGAGAGTGGAAACGAAAAAGCCGTTGGAAGCCCCATTCGCCTATATGCTCGCAGTAGCCAACAATGACATTGCGATGATGCGCCCCGGCGAAGAAAGAGACAAATACATCAAAGAGGTTAACGACTTCAGAAACAAATATGCGGGCTTGCTGCAATGGGAGAAGACCTTGGACTACAGTATGCCGAGAGAGCAGATAGCTAAGGTGTTCGGAAAAGACAACGTACTGTTCTTCAGTGGCAAGGAAAGCAAGAAGGCGAAGGACAAAGCCGTTGATGTGTTCAATGACGACGACAGCGGAAAGAACATTATCGTTATACAAGAGGCAAGCGGCAAGGAGGGAATATCATTGCACGACAAGACAGGTAAGCATCAGCGAGTATGTATCACACTTGGTCTTCCGCAAAGCCCCATCACTGCATTGCAGATAGAAGGACGCACATACCGTATCGGCAACAAGAGTAACGCAATATTTGAATACCCTATACTGGGTCTCAACTCTGAAATGCTTTTGTTTGGAGAGAAATTCAACAATCAGGTATCAACAACAGAGAACCTTGCGTTGGGCAGTCAGGCAAGAAACCTCAGAGACAGTTTCGCTAATGGAATACTGGAGCATAGCGGCGTGGTGCCTATAGACCAACAGGGAGTAGGCGGTAAGGAATTTGACGCACCGAAACAGGGCGAGAGTGACCCATTTGACAATGCCGTGCTTGACTACTACAGTAATCAGAAGCTGAACAAGAGGAACAGAGAGGGAGTGGACTACTTCCCTACCCCAGAACCACTTGGCTACAAGATGATGGAATGGGCAAAGGCTGGCGAGGGCGATACCATATTGGAGCCAAGTGCAGGACACGGAGCGATAGCGAGGTATGCACCGAAGGAAAATATGATGACAAGCATCGAGCCGAGCCAAAGCCTGTTTACAAAGTTACAGCTAAAGGCAGGCGGTTTGGGCAGAAAGTTCCTTAACAACATATTCGAGAACTACGACATAAGCAACAAGCATGATGTTGTGGTGATGAACCCACCGTTCGGTACGGCAGGAGCGACAGCCATAGCACACCTTGACAAAGCCTTCAAACATTTGGATGAGGGCGGACGTGTGGTAGCTATCATACCGAGAGGTTCGACAGACAAGAAGTTTGACAAGTGGTATGATGGTCAGAAGAACGTGGCAATGCGTGCGGAGGTAGACTTGCCGGACATTGTATTCCAGCAGGCAGGAACGAAAGTAAGATGCCGTGTTGTAGTACTCGACAAGATAACAGACGACGCATTGAGAAGCAAAGCTGGTTATCCTGAGAAGATAGACCTTAGCGGACACTACGACAAGATAGAGGATTTCTTTGAGGAGCTGAGAGACATAGATATGCCGGAACGTATCATCGACACACAGGCAAAGATGATGAAAAAGGCGAGAGCTGCAAAGACCGACATCAATAGCATAAAGGATGTAAGAGAAGTTAAGCTTAACAAAAACGGTATTCTAGTAACCCTTAAAGGCGATTGGACGGATTATGGCATAAGTTTCTCCGGCAGCGACAATCCCCAATACTGGAGAGAGAAAATGTCTACCTTTTATAATAAGTATGAAGAGCTGGAGAAATCTTCTTGGAACGAAAACAAGAAGGCGGTGTGCAGCGAGTTGAAAGAACTTGCCTGCAAACTTGCCGGAATGACGGAAGAGGAGATGCAGAGGTATATTGCCGGGCATAACAATGGCGAGGCACAGGGGGAGGTGTATTTCAGAATAGACGGAGAAGAGAATAGTTCAGAAGAACTTTTCTTATCTTTGCAAAACAAAAAAGGAAAGGATTATTATGACACAGTTACAGAAATCGCAAGAAGAGTTGCCGAAGGAAAGGCAAGACTCACAAGTCTCCCAGAAGAGTACGAGCGAAAAGGAGTTCTTAGCACGCCACATGCGGCGGCAAGAATTATTGCATCAGCTTGGGTACGAGAACGTAATGGAAGCAGCGAAAGCATTAAACGTAGGAACAACGACAATGGCGCAGTATCTGTACATTTGGATAAAGACGGGAGAGATTCCTGCGAGGTTCAAATCGAAACTTGGGCAAAACAAAACGGATGTTGGATAGATGAAAATGACTACATCTCGAAAGAATACCAAACAAGCCATGGCGATGAAGCAAGGGTTTATTTTGTAGGAAACAAAGTCGTCAAATTTGCTGATTATAAAAAGCTTCATGGAGAAGACGGTATCAGTTCATATCTTGACCGTATTACTTTAATGAATACCATTGACCCAGAAGCTGCATTAAAAATTATTGGATTTGGACGAGATAAAGACGGGAAATTTAGAGTTGTTTTAGAACAGAAGAAGTTTGCCAAGACATTTAACTTTGAGCATGATGATGAATGGAATATTACAGCTATAGGGAATAAACAAATTTCTGATTTTTACGACAATGATGCACCAATAATAAAACGTCAGTTTGCAAAAAAAGGAATCGAATATGATCCAAACGATTGGATATCATATTATAAGAATGAAATCGAGATTTCTGATGTTGGAATGACGAATATAGCTAAAGATGAAAACGGCAGATACCATTTTATTGATGTAACCGCAAGAGTTCTTAGCCAAGGTAAAGAAGAATCGTCAGACAAACCGATGCTTATTGATAACATTGCCGCAAAAAACGATAATGCACTGGGCGTTCTGTTTTGACTATCTCTCACTTGCGGAGCAATTCGGTATCAACCTTGGTACGGCTGAACCGGATGAAAGCAACGCGCCTTTCTAAAGCGGTAGCGTGCCGCAAACAAATTCGGATTTCTTCTCTATCATAATTTCGTTG
>CAVIMN010000008.1:0-135265 GCA_963644035.1 bacterium | reverse complement strand
CGGTTTTCTTTTATTTATTATATTGTTAAGTTATCACTCCTTTTTCCGGAAGAGCCTAATTTTATGCGTGTTTGTGCAAATATATTTAAATTATTTAACACACTATGTTTGCATTGTTTGCAATCTCGAAGACTTTATTTACCTTTGTCGCGTCATAAAAAAAACAAGATGCAATGAACAAGGCTGAACGACAACAACTGATACTCAACCGCCTCGCTATCGAACACCATATTTATATAGGTGAATTGTGTGAGAAACTTGGCACGAGCTACGACTCTGTGCGGCGCGACATCACCGAGCTTGACATGGCGGGCAAGCTAAAACGCGTGCATGGCGGCGCTGTCTCGTGCAAGGGTATTCCTGCGGAGTATACAAACCGCTGCGACCTTGAGAGCAAGGCTAAACAGCTATTGGCGGCAAAGGCGGCACTGTTGCTTAGCGATGGCGACACGCTGCTTGTGGACGGCGGTACGTCGAACATGGAACTGATACGTCAACTGCCCGACAACCTCCATCTCACGGTCTATACCAATTCTCTGCCGTTGGCAAACGAGTTCTGCGACCGTAAAAACCTCGCCATCCATCTGCTAGGCGGCGAAGTACTCACCGCCTCACGCGTAACTATCGGTGTGCCTGTTGTCGAAACATTACAGACCATCCGCCCTGACTGGCTGTCGCTCGGTGTGTGCGCCATTGAACCGACTATAGGTATCAGTGCCATCAACTACGAAGAGATGCTGGTGAAGCGTGCCATGGTTGCACGCGCTCGCAAGACGCTCGCCATGGTCGACAACACAAAGCTGAACACCGCCGAGCCATACGTCGCTGCCTCACTCGCAGACATCGACTACCTTATTGTTGAGGATGAAATGGTGGAGAAACTTAGGCAGGAGTGGAAAAAAGTAGATTGCAAGATTATTTAATAATTTAAATGGAAAACATAGAACGACAGTACTTAATAAACGTGTGATTTATGAAGATAGAACATATAGCACTATATTGCAGAGACTTGGAGGGAATGAAGGCTTTCTTTGAGAAGTATTTTCATGCAACGGCAAACAACCTCTACCATAACCCGCGTACCAATCTCCGCACTTACATACTGACGTTCCCCGACGGAGCGTCAAGACTTGAAATTATGACACGTCCCGAAGTGGAAGGTGACAACGGGAGTTTGTTCCATGCAGGGTTTATACACCTCTCTTTTGCAGTAGGCAGCAAAGAGTCTGTGGACGAATTGACTGCTACACTCAACGCCGGCGGGTATGAGACGCTTAGCGGTCCGCGCACAACGGGCGATGGCTACTACGAAAGTTGCATAAGGGGCTTTGAGGGGATTTTGCTGGAGATAACCATATAAAGAATAATGAGCGAGAAGCCCGTTTGAAACGCACTCTGGCGAAACGGGCTTGCGCTCCTCTGCATGCGGCAATACGGCTGCTTAGCCGCAAATAGAGAGTTATATCCTCCTCTACGTTAAAAAAAGAATCAGTGCGTTACTGTATAATATTTCCCATAAAATAATAAATTCTTCTTTTTGTGACTTTGTGACATTGTGACATCCCCCCCCCTTTCACGAAAAAAAGGTTATTTTTTATAACTCATTGATAATCAAGCATAGTTAATTTGTGACATATTCTGAGAAAGGGCGTGTCACAATGTCACAATGTCACAACGTCGACCTTTCGGACATTTATAAGAATATTTGAACACAAGGAATCAATAATTTGTGCCATTTGTGACACGCCGTTTTGTCACAAATGTCACAATTCAACCTTTTGAACAATCAAAGAAAAACAGAACACTACGATAGCATAAACTATAACCAATCGTCCTGCTACATTGCTCCACCTGCAATCGGCAGAGCGTATGGGCAACACCGTTGGAATGAGATACAAAGTGTAAGAAACGGATAGCGGATGAACTTTTCTTTAAACCTTGGCAGAAAGCCTGCACTTTATTCCCGAATTTCCCATTTAAAGACCTTGTTTTACATGGCTATTTTAAGAGAATGTGATAATTTTGCAGTCTCTAAACAAGTAAAACTATGAATTTATCAAAAGAAAAAAGCGGTATGTTTTACGGCATACTGCTCATCATGCTCTTTGCCTGTGCTGCCTTCCTTATCGGGGGCACGAAGTGGATTAAGAGCTTGTCGTTAAGCCCGATGGTGGTGGGCATAATAATAGGTATGGTCTATGCCAACAGTTGTGGCGGAAAAATGCCTGCATCATGGTCGCCAGGCATAAAGTTCTGCTCCAAGCGGGTTTTACGCACGGGCATAGTGCTCTACGGCTTCAAGCTGACGTTTCAGGACGTTATGAATGTGGGGGTCACGGCTATTGCACTTGATGCTGTCATCGTGTGCGGCACCATCGGCTTGGGCGTACTCCTTGGGCGTTGGCTAAAGATTGACCGGAGCATTGCCCTGCTCACATCCTGCGGCAGTGCTATCTGCGGAGCTGCCGCTGTATTGGGCGTCGACGGGGCTATTCGCCCTAAGCCATACAAAACGGCTGTAGCCGTAGCCACAGTAGTGATATTCGGCACTCTCTCAATGTTTCTCTACCCTATACTCTATCGTGCTGGAATTTTTGACCTTACGCCCGATATGGCAGGCCTGTTCACCGGAGCAACGGTGCATGAGGTAGCCCATGTGGTGGGTGCGGCAAACGCCATGGGCGGCGAGGTGAGCAACACCGCCATCATCGTGAAGATGATACGCGTAATGATGCTCGTGCCCGTGTTGCTCGTCATAGCATGGACCGTGGCACATAGCCACAACACCCAAACAGGCGAGGGCAAGACAAGCATAACGGTTCCTTGGTTTGCAATACTCTTCCTGGTGGTCATCGGCTTCAATTCTCTAGGTATTCTCTCCGCTGACTGTGTGGCATGGATAAACAATCTCGACACCTTCTTCCTCACTATGGCCATGGCAGCCTTGGGAGCAGAGACAAGTTTCGACAAGTTCAAGAAAGCCGGCTTCAAGCCCTTCCTGCTTGCTGCCCTACTCTACTGCTGGCTTGTGGGCGGTGGCTACTGCCTTGTGAAGTTCGTGGCACCTGTCATTCAATAATAATGTAAGGCAATGCTTTTTCTAAAAGTCATAAGAATGGTGAATTTTGCATCCTGCATGGTATAATCGCGAACCATAATCCAGAATTGCTGCAACTTTCTCAAATTTTTCTGTCATACAGCCTTTCCGGCACTTTTAAGTAAACTGATAGCCATCAAATAAAAACATAATCTATAACACTATAACAACAAGCCAACGAGGAACACGCCAACCAATATCAAGAAGTTACTCGCCCATGCACGAATTATCGTAATCAAGGAAAATATACGCTAAAAAGGCACAAAAAAACATGAAACCTTTGCAAATCATGATTTTTCTGCCTACCTTTGAACATCAACGCCCCAAAAACAGAAGAGCCAAGGCAAAAAAACACAACCCCGAAACAGTCTTGGCGGGCAATAAACACAAATAACGGATAATAACAAAGTGAAGAAAAAACTATACATATTTTTATTGGCATTGCTGCCGCTTACAGCCAACAGCCAGAAGATTTCCCTCGGCTCATGCGAGACGAAAGACGGCGGGCAATACAAAGGCGAGATGGTGGCAGGAAAGCCACACGGCAAAGGAAATGCCATATACAAGAACGGTGACACATACGAAGGCGAATACGTGAAAGGACGGCGCCAGGGCTACGGCATCTACTCCTTCTCCGACGGAGAGAAATATGAAGGGCAGTGGTATCAAGACCAGCAGCACGGCAAGGGAATATACCATTTCATGAACAACAACAAGTATGACGGCCTTTGGTTTCGCGACTACCAGGAAGGGCACGGCGTGATGTACTACTACAACGGCGACAAGTACGACGGCAACTGGTATCACGACAAACGCTCGGGCAAAGGGAAATACGTATATGCCAGCGGTGCCTACTACGACGGTGAGTGGAAAGACGACAAGAAAAACGGAAAGGGCTTCTTCGACTGGCACGACGGCACTACCTACGACGGCATGTGGCAAGACAACCAACGCTCGGGAAAAGGAACCAACAAATACTCCGACGGAGACATATACACCGGAGAATGGCTCAACGACATGCAGAACGGAAAAGGAATATACAAATTCCGAAACGGCGACATGTATGAAGGCGACTACATGAACGGCAAACGCACCGGAGAAGGAATTTTCCGCTTCATAAACGGCGACAAATACACCGGGCACTTCAACGACGGATACATGGACGGCATGGGCACGTTCACATGGAAAAACGGCGACGTATACGTGGGTGCATGGAAAAACGACCTGCAGCACGGACACGGTAAGCTGACAAAGAAAAACGGTGACATATTCGAAGGCGACTTCAAAAACGGTCGTCAAGACGGACTTATGATTATCCACTTCGCCGACGGCAGCAAATACAAAGGCACGTTCAAGGACGGAAAGCGCGAAGGCAACGCCATCGAAGTGGACAAGAACGGGAAACGCACCGAAGGCTCCTACAAGAACGGAGAACGCGACGGCAAATTCATCGTAAAAGACCGCAACGGAAACATCGTCTCACAGGAAATGTATAGCATGGGGCGCAAAATCTGAATAAACAACAGTAAACAGAACTGATATAAAATACAAACAAAATAAAAACGGAAACATTATGGTAATTGACACTATCGAAAATCTGGAAAAGTACGAAACACTCAACCCGCTTTTCAAAAGCGTTGTGGAATTCATCAAGAACAACGACCTCAACACCCTCGAAGAAGGCAAACACTTCATCAAGGACAAAGACCTCTTCGTGAACATACAGACAGCCAAAGGCAAGACTAAAGAAGAGGCAAAGGCTGAAACCCACAAGCGCATGATAGACATACAGATACCCCTCACGGCAAGCGAGACCTTCGGCTACACACCGCTCAACGACCTGCCCGCAGAGGAATACAACGAAGAAAAAGACATAACGAAATATTCCGTTGAGTCGCAGACATACTTCACGCTCAACCCTGGACAGTTTGCCATCTTCTTCCCGCAAGACGGCCACACACCTTGCATCTCAGAAGCCCCACAGTTCAAGAAGGCAATCTTCAAAGTGCTTGCCTAAGACGGAACAAGCACCAAGGCATGCCCCAAAGGCATCATCCGAACACTCCAAAACCAAAACAACGATAATCTTATGGCAACCAATACGACAAAAAAAGTCTCAAAGGCTAAGGTTGTGAAAAAGGACACGGCAAAACAGATAGGACTGGTGCAGAAAGACCCCTACCTGGAGCCGTATGCCGACGCCATACGCGGAAGACACGACCACGCAGAATGGAAGAAAAAACAGCTTACGAACAACGGTAAGCGCACACTTGAAACATTTGCCAGCGGATACGACTACTACGGCCTGCACAAAATGAGCCGCGGATGGGTGTTCCGCGAGTGGGCACCAAACGCCACCGCTATATATCTCGTGGGCGACTTCAACAACTGGCAGGAAAGCGAACGCTACAAGGCTAAACGCATAAAGGAAACAGGCAACTGGGAACTGAAGCTCCCCGAGAAAGCCCTGCAGCACGGCCAGCTCTACAAGATGCACGTATATTGGGATGGAGGACACGGAGAACGCATACCGGCATGGGCACAGCGAGTAGTGCAGGACGAAACGACAAAGATTTTCTCCGCACAAGTGTGGAACCCCACTCCATATGAATGGAAGAAAAAACGCTTCACTCCATGCAAGTCGCCACTGCTCATATACGAATGTCACGTAGGTATGGCGCAAGACGCAGAAAAAGTGGGCACATACACGGAGTTCCGCGACAACGTGCTGCCACGCATAAAAGCCGACGGATACAACTGCATACAGGTAATGGCTATACAGGAGCACCCATACTACGGCTCCTTTGGCTACCACGTGAGCAGCTTCTTCGCACCCTCTAGCCGATTCGGCACACCAGAGGAACTGAAGTCACTCATCGACAAAGCCCACGAAATGGGCATAGCCGTGATTATGGACATCGTTCACAGCCACGCCGTGAAAAACGAAGTGGAAGGTCTGGGCAATCTTGCCGGAGACCCTTGCCAGTATTTCTATCAAGGCGACAGGCGAGAACACCCGGCATGGGACAGTCTCTGCTTCGACTACGGCAAGGACGACGTGCTGCATTTCCTCCTGAGCAACTGCAAATACTGGCTGAAGGAATACCACTTCGACGGATTCCGCTTCGACGGTGTGACATCCATGCTATACTACAGTCACGGACTGGGAGAGGCGTTCTGCAACTATGCCGACTACTACAACGGACATGAAGACGACAACGCCATCTGCTACCTTACGCTTGCCAACGAACTCATACACGAAATCAACACCAAAGCCATAACCATAGCCGAGGAGGTGAGCGGCATGCCGGGACTGGCAGCTAAATACAAAGACGGCGGAATGGGCTTCGACTACCGAATGGCAATGAACATCCCCGACTACTGGATAAAGACCATCAAGGAGCGGAAAGACGAAGACTGGAAACCAAGCAGCATCTTCTGGGAAGTGAAAAACCGACGTCCAGACGAAAAGACCATCAGCTACTGCGAAAGCCACGACCAGGCTCTCGTGGGAGACAAGACAATTATCTTCCGCCTGGTTGACGCCGACATGTATTGGCACTTCAAGAAAGGCGACGAAAACGACACAGTGAAACGAGGCATTGCACTCCACAAGATGATACGTCTGGTCACGGCTTCTACGATAAACGGAGGATACCTTAACTTTATGGGCAACGAGTTCGGACACCCGGAATGGATCGACTTCCCTCGCGAAGGCAACGGATGGAGCCACAAGTATGCACGTAGACAATGGAACCTGGTGGACAACAAGGAGTTGGACTACCACTACCTTGGCGACTTCGACAAGAAGATGCTACAGGTGATTACATCGGAACGCAACTTCCAGAACACCAAACTTCAGGAAATATGGCACAACGATGACGACCAGATTCTTGCCTACATGAGAGGCGATCTCGTCTTCGTGTTTAACTTCAACCCAACACGCTCCTTCACCGACTACGGATTCCTCGTGCCCACAGGCTCATACGACGTAGTGCTCAACACCGACGACAAAGAGTTCGGAGGCTTCGGCTTCACCGACGACACGGTGACCCACTTGACCAACTACGACCAACTTTATGTAGACCAGCACAAGGAGTGGCTTAAGCTCTACATACCCGCTCGCTCGGCTGTAGTGCTGAAAAAGAACTGAAAGCAATTGACAAAACAATGCAAATAACAGTAAACAAAATCAAAGACAATGTCGCAGTGTTCACAACAACAGTCTGCGACATTGTCTTTTGCCTTTTCACGTATTTATATTTATATTCAGACCAGTGCAACCTGCTGGCAGCCGTGCAATCGGCACTCTCCGGCGGTGCAACAAACTACAACCGCACCATAGGCGCAATAGTTATCACTGCCCTACTCTACGCCCTGAAAAGAGCGGTAGCAGCATGGGCAATGCGCTTCAAACAACTGAAGGCATACCCCGCCTTCTCTCTCTTCCCCTCAGCCATACTCTTGGCGTTCCTAACCGATGCAAACCCAGAGAACACTTGCTGCTATAACTTCGCAAAGTGGGCATGGCTAATGCCCCTGTCGCTCATAGCTTGCACTGCAGCAATACACATCCTATGGCGCACGGAAGAAGCGCAAAAGGAAGAAAAAACCATTTGTCCGCTTCTAACCACACTATGGCGGAACGGCCTTGTGCTCCTGTCTGCACTACTATACGTCTGCCTCACGGCAAATACCGACAGAAACATCCACAACCGGTTGAAGATGGAATCAAGCATTATGCAGGGCAACTATGCCGAAGCCATAGCCCAAGGCAAAAACACGTCGCCTGCAGACCCCTCGTCAGCCATGCTCCGCGCCTATGCCCTAGCACACGAAGGCAAGCTCGGGGAGATGCTCTTTGAGCATGCCCCTGAAGGAGGATCAAGAATACTGTTGCCAAGCGGCAAAGACAAAAGTTGCATGCTCCTCTCTGACGCCGACATACTGAAAGGTATCGGATGGCCCAAAAGAGCAGGAATGCCCAACGCGGCAACGTGGCAGAAGGTAAGAAAGCACGCTCCATGCAAGCCTACGCTCCGCGATTACGAACTCTGTGCCCACCTGCTCGACAAAGACATCGATAGCTTTGCCGAAGCAATGATTGCCTACCACCTCTTCGACATTAACCGCCAACCAAAGCACTATCGCGAGGCAATGGTGCTCTACACGCACATGCGCTCAAACCCGATAATGAAATACGAAAACGCCGTCATGGAGGCTGACTACCAAGAATTCATGAATATCATAAAACAGACGCCCAACCCTGCACAACGCAAGGCCACAGCTGAAGCCAGCTACGGAACGACATACTGGTTCTACTTCTTCTACGGGAAAAACAGAAGCAGCAAATAACAAAACAAAAAAGGTTGCTTTTATTGTCGTTTAACTTAAAGACCACATAAATTTACTATGAAAATCAAAAAACTTTAATAAGACAAAGCCTGTTGGCAAGTTATATCAAGGGAACAAAAAAGCCGTCAAACGAACGGAAAACACAGTAAGTTTTTGTAAGTTTACTCTTCACATTCTGCATGATTATCGTGCAGAATGTGAAGACCGCCTAAAATAACTTAGGCTGTAAACCCCTTTATATATCGGGGCTTACAGCATAACTCATTAGAAATAGAGGCTTATCGTGTTATTCCTCTACAGCGGCCTGCGCCGCAGCTAGTCTTGCGATTGGCACACGGAATGGTGAGCAGCTTACATAATTAAGTCCAACACGATGGCAGAACTTAACTGATGATGGTTCACCACCATGCTCGCCACAAATTCCGCAAGTAAGAGACGGACGAGTTTTACGTCCCTTTTCAACTGCCATTTCAATCAGCTGACCAACTCCATTTTGATCAAGTACTTGGAATGGATCTACGTTAAGAATCTTCTTATCAAGATATACTGGCAAGAAACTTGCAATATCATCGCGGCTATAGCCGAATGTCATCTGAGTAAGGTCGTTCGTACCAAAACTGAAATATTCAGCCTTAGCAGCGATATAATCAGCAGTGAGAGCGGCACGAGGTATTTCAATCATCGTTCCAACACGGAAAGAAATCTCTATACCTTCCTGGTCGAATAGAGCCTTGGCTGTCTCGCGAATAACTTTCTCCTGCATGTCAAATTCGTTTACGATACCAATGAGCGGCACCATAATCTCAGGACGTGGGTCATAGCCTTCTTTCTTAAGCTGAATAGCAGCACCCAGGATTGCCTTTGTCTGCATTTCTGTTATTTCAGGGTAAGTATTTCCGAGACGGCAACCACGATGACCAAGCATAGGATTATGCTCACTCAAACTGTTTACACGCTGTTGTATCTCAAGTACGGTAACACCCATTTCCTTAGCCATAGCTTCCTGACCTTCAAGATCATGGGGAACGAACTCATGAAGTGGTGGATCAAGCAAACGGATGTTTACAGGACAACCGTCCATTGCCTTAAGAATTCCGTAGAAGTCTTTCTGTTGATATGGCAGAAGTTTCTCAAGAGCTTTCTTGCGACCCTCAACAGTATCGGAAAGGATCATCTCACGCATTGCCTTTATCTTCTCGTTGTCAAAGAACATATGCTCTGTACGACATAGACCAATACCAACAGCACCAAACTTACGTGCTACTTCAGCATCATGTGGAGTATCGGCATTTGTGCGTACAACAAGTTTTGTATACTTGTTGCAGAGTGTCATCAAGTCAGCGAAATCGCCAGTAACTTCAGCTGGTTTTGTTTTCACTTCACCAAAATAAACTTCACCAGTAGAACCATTCAAAGAAATATAATCACCTTCCTTAAGAATTGTTCCGTCAATCTCAACAGTTCTCTTCTTGTAATCTACGTTGAGTGCGCCTGCACCTGAAACGCAACACTTACCCATTCCACGTGCAACAACAGCTGCGTGAGAGGTCATACCGCCACGAGCCGTTACAATGCCCTCAGCTGCAGCCATACCAGCCAAATCCTCAGGACTTGTCTCAATACGCACCATAACTACGTTATGACCTGCTTTATGCCATTTCTCCGCATCATCTGCAAAGAAAACAATCTGTCCACAAGCAGCACCTGGCGAAGCAGGAAGACCGCGTGTCAACACTTTAGCCTTCTTTTGTGCATCCTTATCAAAGATAGGGTGAAGAAGTTCGTCAAGCTTATTGGGCTCACAACGTTCAAGAGCTGTCTTTTCGTCAATTTCACCTTCACGCAAAAGATCCATGGCAATCTTCACCATAGCCGTACCTGTACGTTTTCCATTACGTGTCTGCAAGAACCACAATTTACCTTCTTGAACAGTGAACTCCATATCCTGCATGTCGTGATAATGGTGTTCTAGTTTATCTTGCAATTCATTAAGCTGAGCGTAAATGTCAGGCATAGCCTCTTCCATTGAAGGATATTTTGAAGCACGTTCCTCTTCGGGTATCTGCTGCTGAGCTGCCCATTTCAAAGAACCGGCTTTTGTTATCTGCTGAGGAGTACGTATACCAGCTACAACGTCTTCGCCTTGTGCATTAACCAAATATTCGCCGTTGAAAACATTTTCTCCGGTAGCAGCATCGCGGCTGAAGCATACTCCAGTAGCTGAAGTGTCGCCCATATTTCCGAAGACCATTGCCATTACAGAAACGGCTGTACCCCACTCTGCTGGGATTCCTTCCATCTTTCTGTAAAGTATTGCACGTTCGTTCATCCAACTATCGAAGACTGCACAGATTGCTCCCCAAAGCTGATCCATTGGTTCCGTTGGGAAGTCCTTACCTGTCTGCTCCTTAATTGCTTTCTTAAAGAGTTCAACAAGCTGTTTTAGCTCGTCAACATTCATCTCATTGTCTAGAGAAATGCCACGTTGGGCTTTCACCTTCTGGATTATAGCCTCAAACGGATCTATATCTTCCTTGTTTACAGGTTTCATGCCTAACACTACATCACCATACATCTGTACGAAACGGCGGTAGCTATCATAAGCAAAACGTTCGTTGCCTGTTTTCTTTGCCAATCCCTTTACCACTTCATCGTTTAGACCAAGGTTTAGAATTGTATCCATCATACCAGGCATTGAAGCTCTTGCACCTGAACGCACGCTGACAAGCAATGGATTCTCAACATCACCGAATTTACTGTTCATCAAGCCTTCAATATGATGAACAGAAGCTATAACGTCATCCATCAAAAGGTTAACGACATCGTCTTTTCCCTTTTCGAAATATTCATTGCAAACGTCCGTTGTGATTGTGAATCCAGGAGGCACGGGAACACCTATGAGGTTCATTTCAGCCAAATTGGCACCTTTTCCTCCGAGCAGGTTTCTCATGTCTGCCTTTCCTTCGGCCTTTCCATTACCGAAGGTATAAACTCTTTTTTCGCTCATTGTTTTAAATGTTACGTGTATTTAGTTAGAAATTTAATACGATTTAGTAATGCAAAAATAACAAAAATGGATAAACAAGACAATTTTTTAGACCTTTTCTTCACAAAGACATAAGCGATAAAAATCAAAATCTGACTTAGGTCAAACTTTTTCCTTTGTGTTATGTATATTTTGCTACTTACACTTTATAAAATGGCTAAAAAGAAAAAAGGATTGTTTGGAGATAATCCAATACAATCCTTAATCCTATAAATATATATTACAAAATTCCAAATGCACTACTTAACGAATTTTGCTCCTCTCAACAAAGAGAACTTTATTTTTTTACCGTTTGTTGACGTAGGCTTTTTCCATTCTCCGCCAGTTATCGCAATAGTAGTTTTTTTGCCAGTCGGTGCAGCCTCAATGGCTTTAGACAGATTCATAAATTGTCCATTGCCTTCAGCTGAAACAATTATGTCGTATTTCTTTATTCTACGCGCAGCAAGTTCTGGAATTTGCTTGCATATTGCATCAGCTATAAGAGAAGATACTTGTGTAGCACCATATATAGAATAATGTGTATTATCCTGTCTGCCCTTTGGCAACGATGGTGTTTCTCCGGGAGCGAAAATCATATGAAGTTTTTTAGAACCTTCAACACCTAATCCCTGCTCTAAGTCGTGCGTAATTTTATTTGCATCAATAAATGGCACTCCCATTTCTGTAGCCACAGTTTTAGGGGAAATAAGATAAGCACCATGAGTATCAATCAGAGTATCGCCTTCATGAAGATTTTTTGATGTGTTGTCTCGCAAATCATCATCAGCAACAGCCGTCTTTGAACCACTGAAATTACGTCTCACCACACTGTTCAGAAGAATTGGATAGGCACCTTTTTCGCGTGTCTCCCTCACAAATTTGCGCAAGTTCTCGTCGAATGTTGTTCCTGGGTCTGTATGTCTTGCAGTGTCTTTCTTCTCGTCATTGTGACCAAACTGAATTATAACATAGTCACCTGGCTGAAGTTTGTCAAGAACCTTCTGCCAACGTCCTTCACTGATGAAGCTTTTGCTTGAACGCCCGTTCATAGCGTGGTTGTCAACAGTTATTCCGTCGTCAAAATAATTCATCAACATCATCCCCCAACCACGTTCCTGCTTGTCATCACTTATATCTTTGTTGGCCATAGTTGAATCGCCTATCATAAAAATAGTCTTCTTCTGCGGAGCTGTCAATGATGTTAAGACAGTTACCAATACAACTGATGCAATACAAGTAAGAATGTTGCGCAATCGCTTTCTATAATAAGTTTTATGCATGTTATTAGTTTTTAAGATATTTGAGAATACTGTTTCTTTACATATAAATAAAAACATAGGCATGCACGACATAAAAATGCGCAACATGCCTATGTTATATATTCTAACCTTTTACTATTTCTATCAACTCACTAGGAGTAACCTTCTTCTGTTCTCCAGTTTGCATATTTTTTAAGGTTACAACACCGTTGCTTATCTCGTCGTCTCCAGCAAGAGCAACAAAAGGTATTGAGTTAGCATTGGCGTAGCTCATTTGTTTCTTCATCTTTGCTGAGTCTGGGAAGAGTTCGGTGCGTACACCATTAGCACGTGCCTCCGCTACAATCGGCATGCAGTAGGCTGCCTCTTTATCACCAAAATTTATGAACAGTAGTTGCGTTCCTGTTGTTATGTCTTTAGGATAAAGGTCAAGTGCATTCAAGACATCATAGATGCGGTCTGCTCCAAACGAGATGCCTACTCCACTTATTCCCGGCATTCCGAAAATGCCTGTAAGGTTATCATATCTACCACCTCCTGTTATACTTCCCATCGGTGTGTCAAGAGCTTTAACTTCAAATATTGCTCCTGTATAATAGTTTAACCCACGTGCTAGAGTCAAGTCGAGCTGCAACTCATTAACGAGGCCGCACTGCATAGCTGCGTTCAAGATGAAGCGCAATTCTTCAATGCCCTTGAGACCGGTTTCCGACTCTGCAAGGAATTCAGCCATAGCATCAAGCTTTTCCTCATTTGTTCCAGATAAGTTAATGACGGGCTGCAATTTAGCTATAGCTTCTTCACTTATTCCATCAGCACGCAATTCGTCATTTACTTTATCTAGTCCGATTTTGTCGAGTTTGTCTATAGCAACCGTTATATCAACTATCTTGTCAGCTGCTCCAACAATCTCTGCTATGCCAGTAAGCAGTTTGCGGTTGTTTATTTTTATCTGCACGCGAATTCCCAAACGCTTGAATACTGTATCCATTATTTGAATAAGTTCAACTTCGTTCAACAAGGAATCACTACCAACGACGTCTGCATCGCATTGATAAAATTCGCGATAACGCCCCTTTTGCGGACGATCGGCTCTCCATACTGGCTGAATCTGATAGCGCTTGAATGGGAGTTGAATCTCGTCGCGATGCATTACCACAAAGCGGGCAAAAGGAACTGTGAGATCATAGCGCAATCCCTTCTCGCAAATTTTTGAAGATAGTTGCAGGGAGTTGCGTTCTGCCAACTGGTCGTCGCTGACTTTACTAAGAAAATCTCCACTGTTTAGCACTCTGAAAAGAAGCTTGTCGCCTTCATCTCCATATTTACCCAACAGAGTTTGAAGCGTTTCCATTGCAGGTGTCTCTATTTGCCGGAAGCCATAGAGCGCATATACAGAACGAATAGTATCGAATATATAGTTGCGCTTTGCCATTTCCAATGGCGTGAAATCGCGCGTTCCTTTTGGTATAGAAGGTTTATTCATCAATCAATTTATTAATATTTTCACCAAATACTCATAGAGAGCTTCATTTGCGCACGATTGTCTGCTCGCGATCCGGACCGATTGAGATAATCTTAATAGGTGTTTCTAATTCCGTCTCAAGGAAGTCAATGTACTCACGGAACTCTTTAGGGAACTGTTCTTCACTTGTAAAATTAGTCATATCAGTCTTCCAACCTGGAAGTTCTTTGTAAACAGGCTCAATACCTTTCTCTATATCATATGGAAAATCTCGTGTTTCAACTCCATCCTTACGGTAAGCCACACATGCCTTGATTGTATCAAAGCCATCAAGAACGTCACTCTTCATCATTATCAGCTGAGTAACACCATTAACCATTATTGCATAACGCAATGCCACGAGGTCTATCCATCCACAACGACGCTCACGACCCGTAACGGCCCCATACTCATGACCTAAAGCCCTAATTTCAGAACCTGTCTCATCGAAAAGTTCTGTTGGGAATGGCCCTGAGCCAACGCGAGTGCAGTATGCTTTCATGATACCAAATACTTCGCCAATTTTGTTCGGACCGATACCAAGTCCTGAACATGCTCCAGCACAAATTGTGTTGGATGAGGTTACGAAAGGATAGCTTCCAAAGTCAACGTCAAGCATTGTGCCTTGAGCGCCTTCGCAAAGAACCCTTTTGCCGCTTTTGAGTATTTTGTTAATTTCATGCTCGGAGTCTACAATCTCAAATTGACGAAGGTATTCTATGCCTTCCATCCATTTCTTTTCGACTTCCGTTATATCGTATTCGGTATAGTTAAGTTCTTTAAGCATTTCTTCATGACGTGCCTTGTGCATAGCATACTTTTCTTCAAAGCCGTCAAAGATATCGCCAACTCTTAATCCGTTTCTTGACACCTTGTCCGTGTATGTCGGACCAATGCCTTTACCTGTCGTACCTACCTTATTCTTCCCTTTCTTTGCTTCATAAGCTGCATCAAGAAGACGGTGAGTAGGCATAATAAGATGGGCTTTCTTCGAAATTTTAAGGCGTTCAACGAGTGGATGGCCACTTTTCTCCAAATCCTTTGCTTCGTCCATGAACAAATCTGGAGCCAAAACCACACCGTTACCTATAATATTTGTCTTACCTCCTTGGAAAATACCTGAAGGAATGCTGCGCAAAACGTATTTCTGTCCTTCAAATTCTAACGTATGACCCGCGTTAGGACCGCCTTGAAAGCGTGCAACGACATCGTAGTTCGGTGTCAACACGTCTACGACTTTTCCCTTTCCTTCGTCGCCCCACTGCAAACCGAGCAGGACATCTACTTTACCGTTATTCATTTTATGTGTTTTTTTGGATTTCCCTTACTTTTATACTTGGGCAAATATTACTGCCACAGTTTCAAAAACCGTACAAAAATACTATATTATTTTCTATTAGACCCGCATATACAATAAAAAAGTGCACTTACATGCACCTTTTCAAAGCATTCTCCACTATCTGCTCCTGTAAATCGCCCATTTGCGCAAAGGCGTTTAATGCGTTCATCGCAGCATGTTTCACCGGCATTGTTTCTCCGCCAAGTGCCGAAACTGCCTGATCAATAAACTCATTAAGGTCACGCTCACCAGGTTCTGCACCTCGCTTGAAAAGAGCCGCCAGCAAATGATAGCCACAAACTTGCTCAAGCTCATGATCAGAAGCAATCCAGCGGAATGCGAAGATTGATGCGTTATCAACATATTGATAAACGTTGAATGTTGCATATTCCGCTATTTCCAAAGTCAATGTCTGCTCCATCCACACTGAAATCAAGTCTGCCGACATACGTTCGTGCGGCATAATCAGAGTGGCAAGTATCTTACATTCCCTTACATTTTCTTTCCATAAGGCTATGGCTAGGTCATAATCTCTACCGTATTTTTTTGCAATATCTTTAAGGTCCGGCAACTGTATTCCCCAGTTCAAGTATTTGTCAATACCCTTCTCGCGCATTGAAGCGGAAGCTACTCCATTCATTTGCAGCATGAAGCCGCGTTTTATTTCCTTTACGGTTGTCTGTACGTCTACTGGTGACATATACTATCTATCGTATTCTTTAGACATTATAATAAAAAAGCACAACACTTGCGGATTTTATCTTATCAACGCCGAATAATCACGACTATATCTCAACATCTGATCGCTATAAGACTCAGTATAATCAGGCACAACATCAGCAATTTCATTGTTCTCGTCATAAACCGGACGAAGAACAGGATTTATAAATCCCTTATATGGGGCAAGATTGAGCTGTTTGTAGCGTTGTAAAACTTCCTCATGTAAAGCCGAGTCTATGTTCACGCCATATTGTTCAACCAGGATACGGGCTGCATCGTAGTCACCCTCACTCTTTATGCGCTGCACTTCTGAAAGCAACTTAGCAAAAAGAGTGCGCAATTTTGCGTAGTCATGTATCTCCAAGTATGTCTTGCCGTTGCTAGAGCGTTTCATCTCAACAACATTGTCTTTCTTCCCTTCTGCATAACACCATCTTGCAATGATTGCCCTGTTGCGCATATGGGCCTCTTCAATTTTGTTGCCAGGCTGTATTCTTACAAGTTGCGTCATAAGCCCATTTAGCATATACGAATAATACGATGCTTTGTAAGCATCCTCGTTGTCCAGCAACCCGAGTTCAAGCAATTTTTTGTCCGCTATATAATAGAGACCGAACAAGTCGGCACGTGCCTCTTCTATTGTGCTCCCATAGGTTTTCAAGGCATCAGGAGAAACGCCATCAAGTAAACGTCCACTTCCGTGACCAAGACACTCATGAAGGTCTGTATGAAGGTCATCGCAAATGTCACCATACTTGTCTATCAAGCCGATTGTAGCCTTATCGTTTATGAATTCTTCTTTGAATCCATTGCCATGAGCCGCCTCGTTGTAAGCACCTATCAAGTTGCTTATCGTAACGCTCTTGCTTCCGTGCTTAGCACGAATCCAGTCAGCATTTGGCAGATTTATGCCTATTGCCGTTGAAGGATATTCGTCTCCGCCAAGCATAGCCGCCCTAACGACATTCGCCGTCACGCCATGTACTACACTCTTTTTAAAACGGCCGTCTACTGGAGAGTTATCTTCAAACCATTGCGCATTGGAACTTATTATTTTGGTGCGCTTTGTAGCTTCATTATCCTTGTATTCCACTATGCCTTCCCACGAGCCTTTCAACCCGAGTGGGTCTCCATACACCTCAATAAATCCGTTAACAAAATCAATATCGGCATTATGTTCCGCAACCCACTCTATGCAGTATTTGTTGAAGATTCTTAGATCGCCACTTTTATAATATTCTATCAAGCTGTGTATGTATGCTCTCTGCTCTTTGTTTTCGGATATTTCTTCTGCTTTTTCCAGCCAATAAATAATCTTTTTGATTGCAGTACCATACAGACCTTCCGCCTTCCACACATCTTCTGATATGCTCCCTGAAGCATCTTTTATCAATGTGGTATTCAATCCGTAAGAGACAGGTTCGGAATCTTCTTCGTCTATAATACTATTATAGAAATTCTCTACTTCTTTTTGTGTCAAACCGACATAGAAATTGCAAGCAGAATTTTCAACTACATCTATGCCGTCTTCCATATTGACTCTTTTCTGCATGAACGACTTGTCAAATATGGCTGGCTTCAACTCATTTAATGCTTCTTCAGCGGTAAAATCTTTGTTTTCTGCCTCTACCCCATTCCTCAGTGTCATACGGAATAAACAATCGTCGGGAACATCCTTTACTGCTTTCTCAAGAAATTCTGGCGAAAAATCAGGCACGAATTTCTCACACCCATAATGGTGATGTATTCCATTTGAAAACCAAAGACGCTTTAAATATATCTCGAAAGCCAAAAAGTCGGAAGACGTTCTATCCCCCTTGTAATAGGTATATATGGTCTCAAACAGCTTCCTTATCTTTAGATTATAGCGCCCGTGTTGGTCGAACGTTATATCTCGTCCCCATAACGTTGCTTGAGATAGATAAAAAACTAGTTTCTTCTGCCTAAGCGAGAGTTCATCAAAGCCGTCAAGCCTGTATCTAAGCATTTGGATATCGGCAAAACGTTCGTCTATACACTTGTAGTTTTCCATATTTAAGATATGTGGGTGATTTTTTACCGCACAAAATAAAGTTTTATTTTTGTCTCCTTAGCATTGTCATGCCTCGGAAGTAAGCACTTCAGGTACTTTCATTTTTTCAGGCATCGCCACTGACGACAATTTGTATTGGCGCGGTGTGACTCCTTCAAAACGGAAGAAAGCAGCATAGAAAGACTGTCTGTTTGAAAAGCCGACCATCGCACTGACATCTTCCATTGTCAACCCCTCGTATTTCTCATCCTTTAGAATAATCATTGCTTCTGAAACGCGATAGCGGTTGACAAACGATGTATAGTTCATACCGAAACGTACATTCAAAACGGCAGACACATAGCGAGTATTCGTACCAATGTCATAAGCCAGTCGCTTGGCCGAATAGCCTTTCTCCTTATACATCTTCCTGTTTCCTATACATTCGACAATGCGGTTTTGGAGTGTATTCATCAAATCCTTATTTACAAGATTTAGATAAGTCACTTCCTTGTCTTTTTTCTCTCTGATGTTGTATTTAGCCATATACCTATTAAATGAGTTTCTGTGAAGGATTTTTAATCCTACTCTGTCTACAATTCTATTACCCTGCAACACGTCTGTCATCTACTGCGATTTGCCATCGCCACTTTAACGTTTTTACCATCCTTCCCTTAAATGCCTTTTCTGTTATCTTTCTTCAAAAAAAATGCCCATCAAGAGCATCATTTTTTTTAATAATAACTAGGCACAATTTTTGCTTCACAATTAAGCATTTTTCCGCTGATAATGGTGGATGAAAGCAATGAGCACAACTCGCAAATGTGATGAAAACTGAAAATTTCTTTATATATTGCAAAGGTAATGCAATTTATTTACACTCAAAACAAATTAAACATAATTTAGTTTTTGACGGCATTGAGTTTACAATTTATTTACGTTTACAAAATCCTCCTAACACATCACACAAAACATCACGCGGGAATACAATAAAAAGGAAACGGGGCAAATATTCTTTGCCTGCTTGAACTAAGAAAGAAAGCCGCACGCCTCGCTTTTTAACTCCATCGCTTTCCCAATTTGCATATACAATTACCACGTAACAGATATATAACTATACGACAAAAAAAGACAGCCCTAGTATTAAACCAGGCTGCCTTATAAATTATGATATTCTCATTCGTTGTAATGAGTTTATCTCTTCTCAATTATATAATTACATTATCATTGATGTTGTTCTCTCAACAAATCGTTAACGGTCTTGACGGGATTAAATGTTGAAAGCGGCACTTCAACAAACACTGTGTTCCAATCGCTCATAGCACCATTCCAAAGACCTGGCAACTCGAGAGCTTTAAGGTCCTTCCCATTCTTACTCTTGCTACTTATAAAGCATGTTGAGCGGTCTACATAGTCGGGAAGGTTGAAGCTATTACCATTGAAATCCTTTGTCGCACAAACGAGATCAACCGGATTGAAATGCGTGCCTTCGGCAAACATCTTCATGTATTCCGTATTGTTTTTATCTATCTGACTACTCTCAAGTATCTGCAAGCTAACCGTACCATCAGCATTGTAGGTAAGGAACGGGCCACCACCGGGTTCACCAACATTTTTAACAACTCCACAAACGCGCATCGGACGGTTAAGCTTTTTCTTGAGGTAAACAACAAGTTCTGCATCCTCCAACTCCTTAATGTCTGATTTACGGCAACAAAGGTCACGCTGAAGGAAGCGGATTATTTCCTCTAACTTGGCATGGTCGTACGCTCCTGATTCCAAAACCTTGATGTATTCAAAAGTACGCGCCTGAAGTTCAACAAGGATTCCTGCGATAACTTGTTTATATGTTACCGTATCATCCTTTATTCTATCAGGAACTACATTGTCAATATTCTTTATGAATACAACATCTGCATCTATCTCGTTAAGGTTTTCTATAAGTGCGCCATGACCGCCCGGACGGAACAATAGCGAACCGTCAGAGTTACGGAACGGCGTATTGTCGGGATTAACAGCAATGGTATCCGTTGAAGGCTTCTGAATAGAAAAACTAATATCGTATTTTACTCTATATAGGCTTTCATACTTGCCTTTTGTCTCTGAAACCTTTGCTTCAAAAAGAGCTTTGTGTTCCGGGCTCACCGTATAATGCAAATGAACTACACCCTCGGAGTCGGCATACAATGCACCTTCAACCAAATGTTCTTCCAATGGAGTGCGAGGGCCATCATAATAGCTATGGAACAACAGCAATCCCTTGGGCAGCTGACCGTAATTAAGCCCCTGGGCGGTTAGCAGGTTTCCGACAACATTCTTGTATTTACCAGAAGCCATCAATTCAGTGACACCACATCCATCATTCTTCTTACATGCAGAATCTAGTTCATCAAAGAATGCGAACTCGGAAATATTTGCAAAGAAGTCCTGCTCGAAATCTGTTGTCGGCTCATCATAACTTGAATCAAGAAAGGCAAAAAGATCCTTGAACATTCTGCTTGCAGCACCGCTGGCAGGCACAAACTTCATTATTTTCTTTCCACCTTTTTTATATTCGTTCCATACATCAATGTACTTTTTGATTTCTTCTTCGGAAGGTGAAACAATGCCTTTGCCTATTGATGCAGCAGCTTCCAGTTTCAGAAAAGGGAAACCAGTTTTGAACTCATCTAGTTGACGCTCAATCTGAGCTTCAGAAATACCTTTTTGTTTCAGTTGATCTAAATCGTTTGGTGATAGCGTTACCATAAGTATTATGTTTTAAAGTTTGTATTGCATGTGTTTTCATAGAAATTCATTAAGTCTCGCTGACTTTAACACGTTACAAATTTACTGATTTTCCTTGAATATGAAAACCATATAATAAAAAAAATAGTGTTTGTCACAAAATTGACAAACACTATTTTCTTTATATCTTTCTTCTGTCTATCTTCAGACATGAACTAAGATTTTTTATCTCGCCCCTTACATTTATTTGTAGGGCATATCATAATCATTTTATTGTCCTACTTTTCTTAGAAGAAGAGGTATCTGTTGTCTACAACGTCAGCCTTGAAGTAAAGTTCCTGCATGAAATTGCTTGCATACTGCATAGCCTTCTGCTTAAGCATCTGCTCGTATTGCTTTTCATCGTACTTGCTACCGGCACGCATGCCCTTGCTATTTACTTTGAAAAGGTAAACACCTGCCTGACCTTTAACCGCATGTGAAACAAACTTGCCCTTTGCCGTTGCTGCTACAGCACCGCTCAATGCGGGTTCACTAGAGCCTGTTAGCGTAACAAAAGCAGGCGATGCAAACGACACCTGATTAAGGTCTGTGATTTTACCACCCTTTGCCTTTGCTGCTGCAATGGTGTTTACACCCTTAACTTTTGCAATAATTTGCTCAGCTTTCTTGTCCTTTATTACTTCCATCTTGACATATTCCTTAACTTCGGAATCATCAAGAGAACGATATCCCTTCTCATTTGTTTTTGTCAAGGCTAGAACAAGCAGATGATCATTGTCACCACACTCATAAAGAGGTGAAATGCTGCCATCCTTAGCATCAAAGAGCCACTTCATTGCTTCACGCGTTCCACGAACACCTGCTACATAATGTTCGCCAGTAGTGATGTTTTTACGCTCCTGAACGTTGTATCCATATTTTGCAGCGTTCTTTTCCATTTTTTCAAGCGACTGGTTTTCGCTTACAAACTGGCTGAACTTGTTGAAAGCAGCATTGTATGTATCCTTAGAGAACTTTATCTCCTTCTTTATTACCGCTGCTACGAACTTAGTATTCAAAGCCTTGCGATCAGTAACCTGAAGAATCAGGTGCCCCTGTTGCATAGCGATATCCTTTAGCTCATTAACACCAAGTGTGTTAAGCGAATTGATATATTCCTTAGAATCTGCGTCAACGGTAGGAGCATTCTGATACTGATTTGAAGTAATCCACTGCTTTGCACCTGTCTGGCCATATTTCTTTGCCAATGTTTCAAAATCAGCACCGCCTTTTAGTGCAGTGTAAATACTGTCTGCCTTTGTCTTTGCTTCCTCATTTGTTGCAGCTGCAACCTGTATTGCACGGAACTCAACAGAGTCTGGCAACTGTTCCTTAGAAAGCAAACGGATGATATTTAAGGTGTTATCTTGCTTGTTTTCTATCACACCTGTTGTTGTTCCAACTGCAATCGAATCAAGACGTGAAGCGATATCAGAAGGGAACGCTGACTTGTTCTGAGGAATGCCAAGATAATTCACCAAAGAAGCACTCTTGTGCATCAGCTGTGTAGGATCAGCAACGCTTGTGAGCTCCTGAGCATATTGAGAGAATTCTTTCTGCAAAGCTGCTTTGTCGGCTGCAGAAGCTGTAACTTGTACGTCAACGAACTTAACATCACGAGTTTCTACATACTGCTTAAAGCGTGGTTTCATCTCGTCATACTTTGCCTTAAGGTCTGAGTCTGAAACTTTAACGCTATTGTCATTGATGTCAGAATAAGGGAAAGCAGCTAGCTGAATATTGCTTTCTTCATTGTTATCGGTGAAAGCTTTCTTTGCCGAAACAGGATTTGACAAGAAGCAGTTTGCAAAAAGTGCCTGATATTTTGTGGCCAACAACTGCTGACGCAAAGATTTCTCTATAAATGTCCAGAAAGAATATATGCCTTCATACTGTTCTGCAACCTGTGGGTTCTGCGTCTTTGCAGATTTATATTCATTCAAGAATTTCTTAAGTACGTTAGCATCAAAACGACCTGTCTGCTGATTTACAAAAGGAGTCTGCAAAAGCATTGGGTTAGTTCCCTGGGTCAAAACATTCTGAAGCTCCTTGTCTGTTACGGTAAGACCCAACTTCTTGGCTTCGTTCTCAATTATTTGGTTTTGAACATAAGTCTGCCAAACCTGATCCTTCACTTGGTTTAGTTCCTCATCTGTCAAGTTTTCGCGACCCTGTGTGTACTTAATCACATTAGTGAATTCATCCACAAGTTTCTGATAATCCTGCATGTTCACTTTTTTGCCGAGCACTTCACCAATCTGTTGGCGACTTTCATTCTTGGCGGAATCACAAGAACGGAAACCTTCTTCGGCGATAAATGCCAAAAGTGCTAGACCGATAACGCCTACCAGTAACGCACCATGACTTCTAATTTTTCCTAATGCTGCCATTAATTTGTTTTATTTGATTATTATTATTATTCACTTTTCGAATTTAAGATATTGTCAGCGCAATCCCCAGCGAAGTGTCATCACCTCTAAAACAGGGAACTTAACAATCTTTTTCGCAATGTGGAAAAGACAACTATTGGCATAAAAGCCATAAGCCTTAAGTTACTTACCCACTTTAGCGCACAAAATTACAAAAAAGATAAGATAAAAACGGCATTTACAATAAAAAAGTTAAAATCAATCCAGGACTTTTAATTTGACAAGTTCTATTTTCGTCATAGTATTCTTGATTATTTTAAACTCAAAATTGCCTATCTTCACTATTTCGTTCAACTTGGGGAAATTTTCATATTCGTGAAGAATAAGACCGCCAACCGTCATATAATCTTCGCTCTCGGGAAGGTCTAATCCAAAGAGTTGGTTAACTTTATCTATCTCTAAGCGGGCAGATAAAATATATGTTCCATCCGCAGACTTTATCGCCGTATAATTCTGACTGTCATGCTCGTCTTCTATATCGCCGAATATCTCTTCCACGATATCTTCAAGAGAAATAATACCGCTCGTTCCTCCAAATTCGTCAACTACCACACCGAGACTTTTCTTCTGCTGCATAAACATTTGCATCAGTTTGCGAGCAGACATAGTTTCAGGAACAAAAGGTATGACACGAATACGCTGACGCCAATCGTCAGAGCAACGGAACATTTCGAGCGTATGAATATAACCTATTATGTGGTCGATATCCTCTTTATATACAAGCAATTTAGATTTCCCTGTTTCAATAAAGGTGTTTTTCAAGTCATGCAAGGAGCAATTTTCCTCGACAGCACATATTTCCGTGCGAGGCACCATACAGTCGCGCACCTTAGTATCAGAGAAATCCAACGCATTCTGAAAAATCCTCACTTCATCGTTAATCTTTGTCTTTTCGTCTGCACGGTCAATACTCGTTTGAACAAGATAATCCAAGTCAACCTTAGTGAAACCTGCATCTGCATCTTCCTTTGCAACTTTTATCCCGAAAATGCGCAATACCAAACGCGACAGCAAGGTTGAGAACCATGATACCGGCCACAACAATAGATAAAACACAAAGGCTGGAACGACAAACAAAGAGAAAAGCCTGTTAGGATTGCTTTTAAACAATGTTTTTGGCAAGAACTCTCCTGTAAAAAGGACAATAAGCGTTGAAAGTATCGTATCAGCAGGAACAGTAATGCCTGCATCAAGACCTTTAAAGATTGTATTGTCAAAAAGTTTTGCTATAAAAATACCATAAACCACAAGCACTATATTGTTGCCAACAAGCATTGTGCTTACGAAATTGTTGGCATGCTTATAGAAAAATGCTTGTAGTTTTTTCGATAACCCTGAAGCATTTTTGTCCATCTCTGCCAACATTCTGTTGCTAGAAACGAAAGCAATCTCCATACCAGAGAAAAATGCCGACAAAACCAATGTTAAGATTATCCCCGCTAAAAGCGGGATATCAACTTGTTCCATAATTTTTATCATTGACGCGCTGATGCAACAGGGCGCATGCGCAAGTTTTGCTTGACGGTATCAGGCGCCGCCTGCAGCGTATCGTTGTCACTATTCATCATGTCACCCTTGACAAAAGAGCCTTTTGTATTGCTTATAAAATAATGTGTCAGTTTTTCATCGCTTCTGAAATAAGCCCCCTGCAATTCACGGTCGGGAGTTATCAAATGCGAAAACATATTGCTATACAATTCATGCGTGTTTTGATTCCAAAACAATTCCTCACTTGAGAAACGAAGTCCATCTACTGTTTTTACTCTGACACGCCCACGCAATTCCCAAATCTTATTCTTATCAAAATAATACGCAGTATCACACTGGATATAAGCTTCAATATGGAATTTATCATCGAACTGTTCTAGAAATATTCCACGCTCAAAAATCCAGCGAGAGGGGTTGCGCACTTCATTTACTTCCCATTTTTCCGCTATTATGCGATACTTCATGATTCCAGAATCTGATATTAGCGTATTTACGCCATAAGATGTCATCATGGAAACAGAATCCCTCGCATTTATTGCCGGTGCTGTATGTTCCTTCTCCTGAGTGCAGGATAGAAATGCAGCAAGCACAGAAACAGAGAAGAATAAGACAAAGACGTGTTTCATTATTCAACTTTCCATTTCATGAACCAACGCTCGTTAAATGTAAGTCCAATATTTATGCGGAATGTATTTTCTTTTATCAAATTATTAGCGGCAGACCGTACCCATTGAGCAGATACGTTAAGCAGAGAACGGTTGTTATAACTATTGACAATTGGTATACCCACACCTGCACTTACGCTTATTTCGCTCGGTCCATCCTGCCCATTTATTCTATAATAAGGTGTCGCATAAGAAGCACCGGCACGGAAACGAATTCGCTTAAAGAAACTTCTAGCATTTTCGTCGCCACAATATTCTCCGCCAAAGGTAAACTTATGACGATTCATGTAGTAGTTATTGTCAAGAGAATAAGAAGCTACCTGATTCTTTACGCTATAAACGGGAAAGCCTTTTGCTGCCCAATTTTGGTAATTATAGTCAAAACCAAGGGTAAGTTTCTGATCATGATTCCAAGCTACGCCACCTGCGATAACGTTTGGCAAGTACAATCCGTTGCTAACAGAATATTTTGCCGTATCAGATACTGCAGTTGAGGGATTCGTTGAAATAACATTACACAAAGCATCAGCACCAAGACTATGTCCGGGTGAGTATGTCACACCTATTGTCAGTTCATCTTTCTTGCTGACAGGCAGCGTATACTGCACACCAAAATCAAGCTTATAATTTGTAACGGAAGCCGAATACACTTTGGAAACTCTTTTTGCATAATCGTCACTATACGAGTTTACCACAGCACGTGTATATTCTCCCCACAAGTAAGATACGTTAGCACCTATTGAAAAGCCTTTGAATGCTTGCCATCCCAATCCCAGAAAAACTTGATGCAAGCCTCCGCTGCCAGAATAAGTATTAGTATAGTTAGACGAGGTGTTATAGTAATCAACCTTTGACGCGTAACTATATCCTACATTGGTATATGGAAGTATTCCGAAACTCAAGCCCAAGTTCTTGAAAAGTCTGAATGCTGCTACTGCATACTCGAAGTCTGCATTCTTGGCATTTACTTTATTGCCATTCTCACTAAAGTTAGTAAGTTGACCAGAAAAACCTACATCGAATATAAAAGTAAGGGAGTCTATTGCTGAATAGGAAGCAGGGTTAAGGTAGTTCACTTGATTATGCTCTCTAAATCCGAGACCAAGTCCATTCATACCACGACTAAAACCTGTAGCTTGTTCACTTTGCAATCCTAATCCATATTGACTATAAGGTGAATTTGTTCCGCTTTGTGCAAGAACACCAAGAGAAAAAGTCAAAGCCAAGAGACCGCTAAATGCTCTTCTATTTAATTTCATTATTGTATTCTAATATTCTGTTAAGTCCTTTGGGAACAATAAAATCGTCTGCAAAGATGCGCATTTTTTCCGAAAACTGCAAATTTAGATGAACGCCACCCGTTAAATATACGTAAAGTTCAGGGTATTTCTTCAAGAACGTATTTATATATCCTTCTATTTCATATTTTATCCCATTCAGCACACCGCTACGTATCGCTGTTTCTGTATTAAAACCGAGTTCAGGCGTTTCGCCTCTCCTCTCCACAAGCGGCAAACGAGCCGTATATAAGTTTAATGCCTTAAGGCGCATTGTTGGTCCTGGTGAAATGTTTCCGCCAAGATATTCTCCCACGGCATTGACAAAATCAAAAGTAACACACGTACCAATATCAACAATAAGCAAGTCGTGTCCTGGCATAAGAGCGTTTGCAGCAACTGCAGCAGCTAATCTATCGGAGCCAAGTGTCTTAGGAGTTCCGTATTTATTAATAATAGGTATAGGAGTATGTCCGCTTTTAAACTCAAGCATAGGAAATGGCAAGTCCAACAAGGCGGAACGATATTCAGAAGTAAGTTCCGACACTGTTGAAAAAACCCCTTTTTCAAAGGAATATTTAGCGCAGAACGACTCCAAAGCAAGAATATCGCCCTTGTCTGAGCGCTTTTCCTCAACCACTTCGTCACCGCAGAACGAAAGGAGTTTCACACAAGTGTTGCCTATGTCTATTACTAAATTCACGCCTACAATTGGTTTATGGGCTGCAAAATTATTGAAAAAAAACGAAACAACACCACCATAAGTGGAAAATATAGGTTATTTTTGCATCGTGAAAAGTTTCGTAATAAAAAAAGCTCTATTTGTCGTTCTGCTTGTCCTTTTGTTGCCAAGCAGAATAAGTGCTACCAATGAGATTAAACAAACAGACGAGTTAAGCACATGGTGCGACTCCATTGAAATAAGCCTACTTACATGTTCTCCACACGATGAGATTTACAGTCTCTATGGGCATACGGCAATACGTTACCACGACAAGATGAAAGGTTTAGACCTAGCGGTTAACTATGGAGTGTTCTCGTTCCAGAAGCCAAATTTTGTTTTACGTTTCGTCTTTGGCCAAACAGATTATGAAATGGGCCTTTTGAATTTCGACGATTTTTGCAAGGAATACATATACTATGGTGCAAAGGTAACGCAGCAAACCCTTAATCTCAGCAGAAAAGAGAAGCTGTGTATAATGAATGCTCTGCAAAAAAACTATGAGCCAGCAAACCGTGTTTACAGATACAACTTCTTCTACAATAATTGTACGACGAAAGCTCGTGATATTATTGCAGACAATATTGACGGGAAAATTATATATAGTAATAAGATAAATGAGAAGGAATCGTTTCGCGAAATAATACACTCACGCAATAACGAACACAGATGGGCTCGGTTCGGCAATGACCTATTGCTCGGAGTAAAGGCTGACATGAATACAACGCGGTGCGACCAGCAATTTCTACCCGCCAACCTGCAAAGAGATTTTAGCCATGCTGTAATTGAGCGCAACGGCAAGAGAATACCACTCGTTACCAAGACATCGATTGTTGTGGATGCAACGACACAAGGCATAGGAAGTAAAGCAAAGGAATTCCCTACCCCAACGACCTTCGCTTGCATCATATTTATTTTTATCCTTGCAAGTTGCGTCACTGAAAAGTACACTAAAAGGAAGCTTTATGCAGTTGACATTTTATTTATGCTATTGTGTGGACTGGCAGGTATCGTACTCTTTACCATGCTTTTCTCGCTGCATCCCACGACAAGCACAAATCTGCAGATAATTTTACTTAACCCGATTCCTTTATTTCTTATCTTTTTTGGGATTAAAAACAGAAAAGAAGAGAAAAAGTTGAAAGCTATGTGGAAAGGCATTATCGTTGCTATTATATTGGCAATAGCTTGCAGTTTCATTCAAGACTTCGCTGAGGGGATGAGAATTTTGGCACTATCTTTGTTGTTAAGGTCAATATGGAATTTGTATTTCCCGACAAAAGAGAAACTTCAGAAAAGAAATTAGCAGAACACAATGAGCAATAAGCAACTCACATCAACCGTAATTGCAATCATTGCCGCCGGCATGGGCTTGTCAGCGCAAGAAGCTGCACCCATTCCCAAGCTGGTCGTAAACATCGCCATCGACCAACTGCGCACAGACTATCTTGAAGAACTTGAACCTCTTTATGGAAATTACGGGCTTAAAAGGCTTATCCACGACGGTATCTTTTATACAAATGTTCAATACCCTTTCATTCCTATTGACCGGGCCTCTGCACTGGCGGCAATAAACACCGGCACTTCACCAAACTATAATGGGATAACGGCAGCAGAATGGTTTGACAGAAACACAGAACATATTGTTTCGTGCGTTGAAGACATCAATTATACCGGAATAAAGACAAAAGACCATTCCTCTGCGCAAAACATCCTTACAACAACCATCAGTGACGAACTTAAAATCAAGTCATGGGGATTGTCGCAGGTTTATAGTATTGCCGAAGACCGCGAAAGTGCCATCATGTCAGCAGGGCACAATGCAGATGGAGTCTACTGGATAAACTCCTTGGACAACACTTGGTGTTCATCTACATATTATGCGAAAGAACTTCCCAAATGGCTGGAAAACTACAACAAGAATGAGAAATTCAGCAATAAGCCACAATCACTCAACGAACAGATAACGGAACTCGCAATAAAGTGCGTTTCGGCAAATTCATTGGGCAAAGACAACTCTACCGACTTATTATGCCTGAAATACGATGCATCCACACAACTCTCAAAGAATGGGAGTGACAACACCAAGGAAATATACACGAGTATAGACAGTAGTCTTGAAAAACTTTTCACGAAGTTACAAAGTACGATAGGACTTAACAACATACTCTTCGTTGTTACCGGTACTGGCTATGCAGAAGAACCCAACAGGCAAAACTTGAAATTTCGCTTGCCCAGTGGAACATTCTATATAAACCGCACTGCAAATCTTTTGAATATGTATCTTGGGGCCCTCTATGGAAGCGACAAATACATAGAAGGAATATACAACAACCACATATTTTTAAATCAAAAGACACTTGATAAGAAGAAGCTCAACCTCAACGAAATAACAGAAATATCAAAAGCATTTCTGCGACAAAGCCAGGGGGTGACCAATGTTTTCAGCGGAAGCGAAACCATGTCTGCCTATATGCCCGAATTGGAGAGGCGGAAACGTGGATACCGAACAGTTTCTTGTGGCGATATCATCATAGAAATTACGCCAGGATGGAATGTTTCCAATGAAGACACCAACCAGCAATTCAAACAAAACAACTTTTATATTCCTACTCCCCTTATCTTTTATGGAATGAAGATAAAGGGCAAGAAGTTGACAACACCCGTTTCTGTGGAAAAAGTGTCGCCAACAATTGCAAAGACAATAAACATACGTGCCCCAAATGCGTGCAAAGAATCATCTTTGTTCCTTAACGATTAAAAGCTGTAGGAACAGGGTTCAAGATCATCAAATTACAGTCTTACATGCGAAAAGGTTATCATTGATGCCAAACAAAAAGCATTTTTGTTATAGCGAAAAGCCCATCAGACTGCATTTTAAGAGTATCTTATGCCTTAAAGATGAATAATTTAGTTAATTTTGCACGCAATTATCAAGAAAAAAACAAAAAGAATATAAAGAAAATGGGATTCAACAACCTACTCAAATCGCTCTTCGGCGATAAGTCGACACGCGACATGAAGCACATCCAGCCAATCGTTGAAAAAGTGAAAGCAGCATATCCTGAAATTAAGGCTCTCACCAACGACGAACTACGCGCACGTACAAAAGCCTTGCAGCAACAGTTGCAGGATGCTGTGGCTGAAGAAAAAGCAAAAATAGCCGAACTGAAATCAAGAATTGAGGAGACACCGATTGACGAACGTGAAGGAATATTCAACCAAATAGACAAGTTGGAAAAAGAAGTCCTCGATAAATACGAGGATGTTCTCAACGAAATTCTTCCTGTGGCTTTCAGTATTATGAAAGATACCGCACGCCGTTTCGCCGAGAATGAAGAAATCGTAGTCACAGCTACCGACTATGACCGCGAATTGGCTGCATCAAAAGATTTCGTAAGCATTGATGGCGACAACGCAATATACAGCAATCACTGGATGGCTGGCGGAAACGACATGAAATGGGACATGGTCCACTATGACGTACAGCTCTTTGGCGGTACCGTTCTTCACCAAGGTAAAATTGCCGAAATGGCAACAGGTGAAGGAAAGACCCTTGTTGCCACACTACCTGTTTTCCTAAACGCACTTACAGGCAATGGCGTTCATGTCGTAACAGTGAACGATTATCTTGCAAAACGTGACTCCGAATGGATGGGCCCACTCTACGAATTCAACGGTTTGTCGGTAGACTGCATTGACAAGCATCGCCCCAACTCTCCTGAACGCCGCAAAGCTTATCAGGCAGACATCACATTCGGAACGAACAACGAATTCGGTTTCGACTACCTTCGAGACAATATGGCAATATCGCCAGAAGACTTGGTGCAGCGTAAGCACAACTATGCCATTGTCGATGAGGTGGACTCCGTTCTTGTAGACGATGCCAGAACACCACTTATCATTTCAGGTCCCGTACCGAACGGCGACGATCAGATGTTCGAAGAATACCAGCCACTAGTTGAACGCCTTGTAGACGTGCAGCGAAAATTGGCCACACAATATCTTGCCGATGCAAAGCAAAAAATAGCAAACGGAAGGAACAACAAAGACCAGAAGTTGCTTGATGAAGGTTTCCTAAGCCTTTACCGCTCACATAAAGCTCTTCCTAAGAACAAGCCTCTCATCAAATACCTCTCGGAAGAGGGTATAAAGTCAGGAATGCTCAAGACGGAAGAAATTTATATGGAGAACAACAACCGACGTATGCCGGAATGTGTAGAGCCACTATATTTCGTTGTTGACGAGAAGCTCAATTCTGTTGACCTTACTGACAAGGGTACAGAATGGCTTGCAAGTCAGGTCAATGACAAGAACTTGTTTGTTCTTCCTGATATAACCACACAACTTTCAGACCTCGAAAACGAAAAAGGACTTGACGACCAGCAGCGTATAGACAAGAAGGACGAGCTTCTCAACTACTACTCTGTGCAAAGCGAACGCGTACACACGCTTCAACAGTTGCTTAAGGCCTACACCATGTTCAATAAGGACGACGAATATGTTGTCATGGACGGTGAAGTAAAAATCGTAGACGAACAGACTGGACGTATAATGGAAGGTCGTCAGTGGAGCGACGGCTTGCATCAGGCTATAGAAGCAAAGGAACATGTTAAGATCAAGGAGGCAACACAGACCTTTGCCACCATTACCTTGCAGAACTACTTCCGTATGTATCACAAACTTTCTGGTATGACCGGTACTGCAAGCACCGAAGCTGGAGAATTTTGGGATATATATAAGCTTGATGTCGTTGAGATTCCAACAAACAGACCCATACTCAGACATGACCTTGAGGACCGTCTTTACAAGACAGCCCGCGAGAAATACAACGCCGTAATCGAGGAAATTCAGGAAATGATTAACCAAGGTCGTCCTGTTCTCGTCGGTACAACATCTGTAGAAATTTCTGAGTTGCTTTCAAGAATGCTTACATTACGCCACATTCCGCACAATGTCCTGAACGCAAAGCTCCATCAGCGTGAGGCAGATATCGTGGCCAAAGCCGGATTGAGCAAGACTGTTACTATAGCAACAAACATGGCCGGACGTGGTACCGACATTAAGCTTTCGCCAGAAGTAAAAGCTGCCGGAGGTCTGGCTATCATAGGAACAGAACGTCACGAGAGCCGCCGCGTTGACCGCCAGCTCCGCGGACGTGCAGGACGTCAGGGCGACCCAGGAAGTTCCGTGTTCTATGTGAGTCTTGAAGACAAGCTGATGCGTCTCTTTGCAAGCGAACGTATAGCAAGAGTCATGGACAGACTTGGCGTTGAGGAAGGCGTTATGATTGAGAGTTCGCTTATGTCCAAGAGTATTGAAAGGGCACAGAAGAAGGTAGAAGAAAACAACTTCGGTATCCGTAAGCGCCTGCTTGAATATGACGACGTTATGAACAAACAACGCACTGTTGTTTACGAGAAGCGCCGCCATGCGCTCATGGGCGAAAGAATCGGCATGGATATAACGAACATCATTTGGGATCGTATCGTAAATATCATAGAAAAGAACGATTATGAAGGATGTAAAGATGAATTCCTAAAAGTTCTTGCTATGGAATGCCCATTCACTGATACTGAATTTGAAAATGAAGACCATGCCACTCTTGAGGAAAAGGCATTCCAAATTGCCATTGCAGACTTCAAACGCAAGACCGACCGCATCCAAGGCGTAGCGTTCCCTGTAATAAAGCAAGTATACGAAGAGCAGGGAGCAATCTACGAACGCATTATGGTGCCGCTTACTGACGGCAAACGCCTCTACAATATTCCATGTAACCTTAAGGAAGCTTATGAAACAGAAGGCAAGAGCGTTGTAAAACAGTTTGAGAAGACAATAATGCTTCACATTATTGACGACTGTTGGAAAGAGAATCTGCGTGCACTCGATGAGCTCAAGCATAGCGTTCAGAATGCGTCTTACGAGCAGAAAGACCCGCTTATCATCTTCAAGCTTGAAAGTGTGAAACTATTCGACGACATGGTTGACCAAATGAACAACCGTATCGTAAGCATCCTCATGCGCGCTCAAATACCAGTAATGGAGCAGCAAAACGTACAGGAAGCAGCTCCAGAGGAGCACAGCAAGCTTTACAATGAAGAAAAGGTAGACCTTGACGACACTGCACAGCAAGAGGCAGCAAATACCGACACCCGCGAAACAGCACACCAACGCCAGGAACCAATCGTAAAAGAAAAAACACCTGGAAGAAATGACTTGTGCCCATGCGGAAGCGGCAAGAAATTCAAGAATTGTCACGGAAAAGGGTTGGTATAACCCTAATTTAACGACATAAGGAAAATGGAAAAAAGAAGTGTGTCACAGTATGACTTTTTGTCAATGCCTGACACACTTTTTTTCGTTCTAAAGACTAGAGCGATAAAAAGTTCATTTACTTACAATAAAAAGCCCGTGGGGATAAAAATATTTGGCCGCGGAGACAAAAAATAAAGCCCACGGGGATAATTCTTATTTTCATTAAGACAGAGAACCATGACAATAGAAATACAGAATTTAAGAAAAACATTTGGCACAAAAACCGCTGTCGACATTGATGCTCTGAAGATTGAAAACGACACTATTCTAGGCCTCGTGGGGAATAACGGTGCCGGGAAGACAACACTTTTCCGCCTGATGCTCGACTTGCTAAAAGCAGACAATGGGGTCGTAACCATGACATTCAATAAAGAAAGTGGAGTAACTTTTGAGACTGATGTAAAAGTAGATGAGGAATGGAAGGCTTACACTGGAGCATATATAGACGAAGGGTTTCTTATTAACTTTCTTACTCCTGATGAATATTTCGACTTCATAGCAAAAGCAAATGATATGGGCATGGAATTGTTGAAAGAAAGACTTTCGATGTTTGAAACATTCATGAACGGCGAAATCATCGGACAGAAAAAACTCATACGCAATCTGTCGGCAGGCAACAAGCACAAAACAGGAATAATATCCGCAATGCTCAACAATCCGCAATTGCTGATACTTGATGAACCGTTCAACTTCCTTGATCCAACAAGCCAAAACAATCTGAAACACCTTCTTGTTGAATACAAACGCAAGACGGGGGCAACGATAATCATCAGTAGCCACAACCTGACACACATAACCGACATAAGCAGTCGGATCGTTATTATGGAGCACGGGAAAGTGGTAAAAGACCTCCAAAACGACAACGAGAATACATACAGTGAGCTTGAGGAATACTTCGGAAAATAAACGTAGCAAAGACAAGAATGGCCCTTCTGCAATAACATTTTGCAGAAAGGAAAAAACAAAATAACAAAGGTCATTATAAGTAAAATGTGACTTTTCGATACCCACAAAAGGTGACGCTTAAGCAGCGAACTGCGGCAAGCGCCATCATTTGTGGGTATTTTAATGGTATAAAATCACTAAAGACAACATTTTTTTATATCTTTGTATGTTACGGAAAGCGCTAGTCTTTCATCAAAAGAAAAGCTTTATTTGAAAGAAACAGGGCTAAAGCCCAATACTACTGGCGCGGTATTTATAAAAGCAAATAAAAAGTATAAAGAAACAATGAAGCTATCAGAACTGAAAACCGGGGAAAAAGGCGTAATTGTGAAGGTTTTGGGACATGGTGGATTCCGCAAGCGCATCGTAGAAATGGGATTCATAAAGGAGCAGACTGTAGAGGTTCTGCTTAATGCGCCACTGCGTGATCCGGTGAAATACAAGATAATGGGCTACGAAGTATCCCTCCGTCATAACGAAGCGTCTATGATTGAGGTGATATCAGAGGAGGAAGCACGCATACAGCATAAAGAGAATGAAAACAAGCCAGCCACCGACCAACATGCCATAGAGCAAGAAAGCAATGACGACTGCACTACTGTTACAGAAGAACAGATGCACGTTGCTGCAAAGAAAAAGAGACGTACAATAAATGTAGCACTTGTGGGCAATCCGAACTGTGGCAAGACTTCACTGTTCAACTTCATTTCCGGAGCCCATGAACGTGTGGGAAACTACTCTGGCGTAACGGTAGACGCAAAGGAAGGACACGCAACATTCGAAGGCTACGAGTTCAACATAACCGATCTCCCCGGCACGTATTCTCTCTCCGCCTATAGCCCAGAAGAGCTGTATGTAAGAAAAGAAATCATAGAAAAGACGCCAGACATCATCATCAACGTCATTGACTCAAGCAATATAGAACGCAATCTCTATCTTACAACACAGCTCGTTGACATGAACCAACGCATAATCTGCGCTCTGAACATGTATGACGAATTTGAAAACCGCGGGGACAAACTTGACTATAAAACGCTTGGCCGACTCTTCGGTGTGCCAATGCAACCAACAGTGTTCCGCTCCGGACAAGGAGTCAAGGAACTGTTCCACACAATCATTGCCATGTATGAAGGCGAAGACAACGTTTACCGCCACATTCATATAAACCACGGCAAGGACATCGAGGAAGGTATAGACAGAGTCAAGGCACTCATCCAACAAGACGAGCAGATACGCTATAAATATTCCACCCGCTACTTGGCTATAAAGCTTTTGGAAAACGACCGCGAAGCAGAACAACTGGCACATTCTCTGCCAAATGGAGCAGAAATTCTTGCAAAGCGCGATAAAGAAGCGGCAAGAATAAAAGAGGAAGTTCAGGAAGATAGCGAAACAGGCATAATGAACGCCAAATACGGCTTCATAAATGGAGCACTCAAGGAGGCAGGCTATGAAACGGGCGATAAGCAGGACACATATCAGACCACGCATGTGATAGACCGACTTATAACGCACAAATATTTTGGCTTCCCACTGTTTTTTCTCCTTCTCTATGTGATGTTCCAAGTAACCTTCTCTGTAGGACAATATCCCATGGACTGGATTGAAACAGCAGTAGGCACTTTGGGCGAATGGATAAGCGTTTCCATGCCAGAAGGGCCGTTGAAAGCGATGATTGTTGACGGAATTATTGGCGGTGTGGGGGCTGTTATCGTGTTCCTCCCGCAAATACTTATCCTCTACGCCTTCATCTCTTTTATGGAAGATAGTGGCTATATGGCTAGAGCCGCTTTCATCATGGACAAGCTCATGCACAAGATGGGACTTCACGGCAAGTCATTCATTCCGCTGATTATGGGTTTTGGATGCAACGTGCCTGCCATTATGGCAACAAGAACGATAGAGAGCCGACGCAGCCGCCTCATAACGATGCTTATTCTGCCATTTATGAGTTGCTCAGCGCGTCTTCCCATCTATATAATGATAACAAGCACATTTTTCGCCCTGAAATACAGAAGTGGCATAATGATTTCTCTTTATGCAATAGGCATAGTAATGGCTGTCATTATGAGCCGCATATTCAGCCGATGGCTTGTGAAAAGTGAGGATGTTCCCTTTGTAATGGAGCTTCCGCCCTACCGCTTCCCTACGACAAAAGCTATACTTAGACATACATGGGAGAAAGGAAAACAATACTTGAAAAAGATGGGAGGCATCATCCTTGTGGCGAGCATAATTGTGTGGGCCTTGGGATATTTCCCACACAACGACAAGCTCAACTCCCAACAACAGCAAGAACAGAGCTTTATCGGAAGAATTGGAAAAACGGTAGAGCCGGTATTCCGTCCGCAAGGCTTCGACTGGAAACTCTCTGTCGGACTTATTTCCGGTGTGGGAGCAAAAGAAATTGTTGCTTCAACAATGGGAGTGTTATACTCTGGCGACGAGAGTGTTGCCGATGATGAGGAAGCAGACAACGCCAAGTATGCAACACTCTATGAAAAGATGTCGGCCGATGGAATAACACCGCTCATCGCTTTCTGTTATCTTCTGTTCGTACTGCTTTATTTCCCCTGTCTTGCCACCATTGCTGCGGTGAAGAACGAATCGGGAAGTTGGAAATGGGCAATATTCACCGCCGTTTACACAACTGCAACGGCATGGATAGTATCAGCGTTAGTCTACCAAATTGGCAGAATATTCATCTGATACAAATTTAAAGAGACTGCATTAAATAAATTTAAGCCGTCTCCATCCGCAACATAAAGTTACAAATACTAAAGTCGTGCGTCAGAATAAAGAAAACATATTGGGCAACTTTCCAAAGCGGAGGCACTGCCAATGGATAATGGGTGTGCTACAATAAATAAGAGAGAAACCAAAATCGGTATTTAACCTATAAACATTATGATTAACAGATTTATTTTGAACGAAGTTTCATACTTCGGCCCGGGAGCAAGAAAAGAGCTTCCTACAGTAGTGAAGAGCCGCGGCTTCAAGAAGGCACTGGTTGTAACAGACAAAGGTCTGATGCAGTTCGGTGTTGCTAAAATGGTGCTTGACGTAATGGACGCTGCAGGAATACCATACGAGATATATGATGATGTCAAGCCTAACCCTACTGTTACAAACGTAACAAACGGCGTTAATGCTTGCAAGGCAGCAGAAGCCGACTTTATCGTTGCAATTGGCGGTGGCTCATCAATGGACACAGCAAAGGGAATTGGTATTGTATGCACTAATCCTGAGTTCTCAGACATTATTTCTCTTGAAGGCGTTGCTGATACAAAGAACAAGTGTTTGCCTATCATAGCCCTCCCAACTACCGCAGGAACAGCTGCCGAGACAACTATAAACTACGTTATCATTGACGAGAAACGCCAGCAGAAAATGGTGTGCGTAGACCCGAACGATATTCCTGCAGTAGCTATAATTGACGCAGAGCTTATGTACTCTTTGCCTAAAGGCCTGACAGCTGCAACGGGTATGGACGCCATGACTCACGCAATTGAAGGACTCATTACAAAGGCTGCATGGGAAATGAGCGATATGTTCGAAATTAAGGCTATAGAAATGATACACAAATATCTTCCTATTGCTGTAAATGACCCGAAGAATCCGGAAGGACGAAATGGTATGGCTGTAGCACAATATATCGCTGGCATGGCATTCTCAAATGTTGGTCTAGGCGTTGACCACGGAATGGCTCATCCGATGAGTGCTCTGCACGATGTGCCACATGGCGTTGCCTGTGCAATCCTCTTGCCTACCGTAATGCGCTTCAACATGCCTGTCAGCATTAAGAAATACGTTGAAATAGCCAAGGCTGTAGGTGTATACGAGATTGGAATGACTGATGAGCAGGCTGCAGAAGCCGCTTGCAACGAGATTGAGAATTTATCCAAGCTTGTTGGCATTCCACAACACTTGACAGAACTTGGTATTAAAGAAGAAGATATACCTGCTTTGGCAGAGCAAGCCATAACGGATGTATGCACACCTGGTAATCCACGCCCTGTAACAAAAGAAGATATATTGGCATTGTATAGACAAATTCTATAACAATTGGCAACTATAGAAACAAGAAACAAAGGCAACAACCAGTTTTTCAACTATTGGCTGTTGCCTTTATTGTTAGAATATTCTTCGTGCGTTCTGATATTGCATAGCGATTGTCGAGCCTTTCCCCCACGAGCCAAACAATATTTCCCGAGGCGTCAGCTACAACAAGTTGCCGTTGCTTGTCAAAAAGCGAAAACTTGCGGTCTGTCATAAAGTCGCTCAACAACTTCTTCCCTCTCATTCCAAAAGGAATAAACCAATCTCCTTCTTTACATCTCCTCACAGTAAGAGGGAACGAAACCATGTCGGCATCAAGCGTTGCCACAGACTTCTCACGGGAAAGCTTAAAATCATCAGTCTTTTGCACCGCTTGGAAAGCCAATTTCAAATGGTCATTGAAAATATAAGTTCCCGTTTCTGGTATTTTCATTCCCTGCTTATGGTCTGTACTTGTCGGCTGAATGAGTAACCTGCCTCGGTCAAACAGCAAGTCATGGGTCTTTGACGAGAACATACTCCCGTTTTTAAGTTTTGTAAGCCCCTCAAAAATATTGTCTATCATAGAGGGTGGAAAAGAAAAATCAGAGAGTATTGTGAACAACGTGTATTGCGGAGAAATCTGTTGCAGAAGTTTCTGCACATCAATGGAGAAGCCTCCGAATTGTGATTCACTGACTACATTTTTACAAGCATCGCCGATAGCAGCCTGAAAAACCTTGTTCGCCTCGTCAATTCGACGGGCTGTCTTCGCAATATCATGGTCGGCAGACGGATTAATCTCCCTTATCAAAGGCATAATGTTCAAGCGAATACGATTTCTCGTAACATCGTCAACAAGATTGGTGCTGTCTGTAACATAAGATACGGAGTATCTTTTAAGAAAGTCTTCAATTTCCTGGCGAGTTACTTCCAGGAGCGGACGCAAAATTATTCCGTTCCTCATTCCAATACCCGTAAGACCGTTTATGCCAGTACCCCGTATAAGGTTGATGAGGAGCGTTTCAACAGAATCTTCAATATGGTGTCCCACGCAGATACCTACAGCACCAATATCAGAAGCCAACTGCCGGAAATACGAATATCTAAGATTCCGCGCAGCCATTTCTATACTTTGCTTATGGAGATTAGCATAAGAAACTGTATCAAAATGCACAACATGAAGCTGAACACCTTCAGTATTACATAGTTTCTTGCAATATTCTTCGTCACGATCTGACTCTTCACCACGGAGATGAAAATTGCAATGAACCGCTTCCACGCGAAAGCCTAATCGTTTTAAAGAAAGAAGCAAGGCAACACTATCTGCACCACCAGACAAAGCCACAAGATACAAAGAATCCTTCTGCATTAAGGCGTTAGCCATAATGCTGCGCTCTACTTTGAAAAGAAAAGAATCCTGTTGCATATCACGTAGAGTTGTTATTATTCTACATAAAGAACAAGTCCCTTAAGATATTCACCTTCAGGATGATATATATTGATTGGGTGATCGGCAGGTTGGTGTAATTGATGAAGAATCCTCACGTTTCTTCCAGAAATTGCGGCTGCTGTAAATACGGCATTTCGGAAATTCTCTTTTGTCACCACTTGAGAACAACTGAATGTGAAGAGAATACCACCATGCTTAATCCTTTCAAAAGCCTTTACATTCAGGCGTGTATATCCTTTTAGGGCGTTATGAAGTGCTGCTCTGTGCTTTGCAAAAGCCGGAGGGTCAAGGATTATAAGATCATAAAAGTCCTTTGCGTTGTCAAGAAACTTGAAAGCATCTTCACAATATGCTTGGTGACGATTATCGTTGGGAAAGTTTAAGTTCACATTCGCATTGGTTAGCTCAATAGCCTTGGCACTACTGTCAACAGAATGCACGAGCTTTGCTCCTCCTCTCATTGCATAAAAAGAGAAACCACCCGTATAACAGAACATGTTTAAGACATTTTTACCTTTGGAATACTTCTCAAGTAGACTACGATTTTCCCTTTGGTCAACGAAAAAGCCTGTTTTCTGTCCCTTAAGCCAGTCAACATGAAATTTCAAGCCGTTTTCAACAGCTGTATTATCGCTACAACCACCTATGACGAAACCGTTTTCCTGACCTAATTCTGCTTTATAAGGCAATGTTGTCTCGCTCTTATAATACACATTTTCAATGCGGCCATCCATTACCTTGACCAAAGCGTCTGCTATTTCCAAGCGATTCACATGCATTCCCACGCTATGCGCCTGCATAACGGCAGTTTTGCCGTAGCAGTCTATTACGAGTCCGGGCAAACAGTCGCCCTCTCCATGCACCAAACGATAAGTGTTGTTCAGAGGATTGTCGGCAATACCAATGGCTATGCGCATTTTCAGAGCTTCAACAAGCCGCTCTGTCCAAAACTCAGCACCGATTTCAATGTCGTTGAAAGACAAGACTCTCACTGCAATACTGCCAATCTGATAATGACCAACAGCAATAAACTTGTCGTCAGAGGTAAGTACTCTTACAATATCGCCCTCTTCTATACTTTCTTCGGCCTTGGCTATCGCTCCGGAAAAAATCCACGGATGAAAACGTTTCAGACTTTCTTCTTTCCCTCTTTTAAGAATTATTGTTTTATATTGTGCCATTTCGTTTTTCTTTTCTTCAATTTTATAATGCTCAACAAATCTAATATCTATTCGCCACACACTACCATATTCTGGCAAGTGTCGTTGTTTTCTGGAACTTTCACCAACTCATAATTACCGCTCCGCTCAAGGTTCATCAATTCTTCGTATAGCATGATACATGCCCAAGCATCGGTTGCAGCATAGGTCTTCTGCTTTTCTGTAAGAATGTCAGCCTCCCAATTAGTAAGCCGCTGTGCTTTGCTAATTTTTTGTCCAAACAGATTTGCATAAAGCTTCTGCAGACTTAGGTCTTCTATACCTATTTCACCAACATGCTGCTGAAGATCGATAAAATTCCCGGGGACAAATTCCGCCCTACGGTGTATAGACATAATGTCATCATGCAGGGAAAGCCCTATTTTGGGCACTTTTGTATCTTCAAGAAGTCGGATTATTGAAGGAGTAATCCCTGTGTAATTCAAACGGAAAAGTATACACACATCATGGGTGGAAACTTGAAGAAGAGCCACTTTATATTGTTTTCCTTTTTTGAATGAAGGCCTTGTCTCCGTATCGACACCGAGAATGTCATGAGAAAGAAGAAAATCAACAGCCTTGTCTGCCTCAGCTTCTGTTGTCACGACAATTATACGTCCCTCAAAGATAGCCTTTGGCAATGCCGCAACGGAGTGTTTGTCGAACTTATTGTAAATAACCTTTTTCATAAAAAATAAAATCGAATTGCAAAATTAGAAAAAAAATATGAGTTTATGTAAGTTTCTTGCCTTTTTAGGTTACTTTTGCACTAAGTTTGCTTACTTGAAACACAAGCTAACTATATAAACGACTGAACAAGAACAACATAATGGCAAAAAAGAAAACTACTAAAAAACAGAGCATAAGCGAAAGAATTGGAATGGCATTGCTGCAAAATGCCATGTTTAATTTTATATTTGGCATTTTACTCTTCGCTTTCTCGCTTTGGCTCATTATATCATTCATATCTTATCTCACTACTGGAGCATACGATCAAAGCATTGTCAGTGAACTGCGCCCAGGAGATATCCTCAACGATAGCCATATTTTTCACAACACATGCGGTCCTTTGGGTGCACTACTTGCAGACTATTTCATTGCGCACTGCTTTGGATATTCAGCATTTCTCATACCTGTATTCGTATGCCTGGCTGGATTGAAATTGATAAAGGCATATAAGCCCAATTTATTAAAGTGTTTTCTTTGCATGTGCGTCATAATGCTTTGGTGTTCAATGGCACTTGCTAAATTTCTTGCACCTTTTATTGGAGACGAAATATACAATCCTGGTGGCGGACATGGGGAGTTTTGTAGCCAATTTCTTGAGAACGTAATCGGTACTCCAGGTCTTATTGCTGTATTGGCAGTTACTGCAATTCTTTTCTTCACATATATTAGTAGCGAAACGGTTATTATTGTCAGAAAAATCATCAATCCATCCAAATTTGTAAACCGCGTACATTTTGACATTACAAACATAATGGGCAACGACGAAAATACTTCTGCCGCATTTGAACCATCCTCTTCAGACGACAGAGAAATGAATGATAAAAACAATCAGTCCGAAACGGAAGAAACACGCCACCAAATCGGAGAACAACGCGTAGAGTTTCCTGAAGACGGTAATGCCACGGTTAGCATAACATCGAACGAAGACAAACCAGACGTTGAGAGTTTCCACGTTAGCTCAGCCAACGAAAATGCAAAAGGTAAAGCGGATGAGTTTCAAATCAATAATGTTGGTAATGAGAAACAGGCAAATGGAACGACTGTTGCTCCAGAAAATGACCTTGAAACGCCAATCAATCCCAAAGAGCCTTGGCTAAACTACCACTATCCTACGCTAAATCTGCTAAAAAAATACGACGAAGACAACAAGCCCAACATAGACATGAACGAGCAGATTGCCAACAAGAACCGAATTGTTGAGGTTCTTAATAGTTTTGGCGTACAGATAAAGACAATATCTGCAACTGTCGGCCCGACAATCACGCTCTATGAAATAACACCTGCTGAGGGAGTCAAGATATCTAAGATTAGAAATCTTGAAGACGACATAGCCCTTAGTCTCAAGGCAGCTGGCGTGCGTATCATTGCCCCTATACCTGGCAAGGGAACCATCGGAATTGAAGTTCCAAATGCAAAAGCAAACATTGTGTCTATGGAAAGTATTCTCAACTCAGAGAAGTTCCAAAAGACAACATACGACTTGCCTATCGCATTAGGAAAGACCATTACGAACGAGGTATTTATGGTTGACTTGGCAAAGATTCCTCACCTTCTTGTTGCTGGAGCCACAGGCCAGGGAAAATCTGTAGGTCTAAATGCGATAATAACATCGCTACTATACAAGAAACATCCCAACGAGATGAAGATTGTTCTCATTGACCCCAAAAAGGTTGAGTTCAGCATTTATTCATCTATCGCCAACCATTTCATGGCAAAGATACCTGATGATGACGAGGAACCTATCATAACTGACGTGACTAAAGTGGTGCGCACTCTCAATAGTCTCTGCAAACTTATGGATACCCGTTATGATTTGCTAAAAATGGCTGGAGCGAGAAACATCAAGGAATACAACAAGAAATATCTAAATCACCAGCTTCGCCTCACAGACGGACATGAATACATGCCGTATATTGTTGTCGTTATAGACGAGTTCGGCGACCTTATCATGCAAGTGGGGCGCGAGGTAGAGCTTCCTATCGCACGAATTGCGCAGTTGGCACGTGCCGTCGGCATTCATATGGTCATAGCGACACAACGTCCTACAACCTCTATTATTACGGGTAACATAAAGGCAAACTTCCCTGGGCGAATGGCTTTCAAGGTAAGTGCCATTGTCGACTCACGCACAATTCTTGACAGAACAGGAGCAAACCAGTTGATTGGACGCGGAGACATGCTCTTCCTTAACGGCAACGAACCAGTACGTGTGCAATGTGCCTTTGTCGATACACCTGAAGTGGAACGCATAAACGAGTTTATCGCTTCGCAACCTGGCCCAATAGAGCCAATGGAACTACCAGAACCGGGCGGTGACGACTCGGTTGACGTTTCTGGTGGAGGAATAGACAGCCGTCAACTTGATTCTCTATTTGAGGAAGCTGCACACGCAATCGTCATTACACAACAAGGGTCAACCTCAATGATACAGAGACGCTTCTCCATCGGCTACAACAGAGCAGGCCGACTGATGGACCAACTTGAAAAAGCAGGTGTCGTTGGAGCAGCACAAGGAAGCAAGCCGCGCGAGGTCTTGATTCAAGACGAGAACTCTCTTGACAATCTGATAGCATCACTACGCAAATAACCAAATTGCAATTAAGGAAAACTTTCCACAATTATATAAAGAACAACATGATGTTGTTTATTTAATAAAGGAATTAAAACATAAGGAGAAAGAAAATGAAAAGACTGATAATGCTTCTCGCTTTCATAATAACCGTTAGCTTTGGATGGTCACAAAAAGCAAACGAGGCTAAAAGTATTTTAGACAAGACAGCAAAAGCTTTTACATCTGGAGGTGGAGTCAAGGCGAATTTCAAGATAAGCGGAAAGATGGGCTACTATTCTGGCGCGATTTCCGTGAAAGGCAATAAATTCACTGCTTCTACAGGCAATGCTATAGTATGGTATGACGGGAAGACACAGTGGACATACATGAAAAAGAGCCAGGAAGTAAACATTTCAAATCCTACGGAAGCGCAGCAACAGGCAATCAATCCATACAAATTCATCAATCTATACAAGAGTGGATATAAGCTTGAACTGAAAACCGTTGGCTCAGACTGGGAGATACACATGACGTCCCAAGGTGGTTCACGTCAAATCCGTGAACTATATGTCACAGTAAACAAGAAGTACCAGCTAAAACAAGTAAAAATGCGCCAAAGCAGCGGTTGGACAACAATCAGTGTTTCCAACATCCGAAAGACAAGCATACCTGACTCTCATTTCCGTTTCAACAGCAAAGACTACCCCAATGCCGAGGTCGTAGACCTAAGATAACAGGCTGAGCCGAAATACTAAGTCTATGAACAAATTACAGATTTACCGTACTTTACGGGAGCACATGCGGCTTTCTGAACAACGTTCTATTGAAAGCAATGCAAACATTGCGGCAAAGATTTTTGCGGTCTTATGTGCAGTTTTCATAGTGGGCTACCTCATTTTTATTTCCATTGGTCTTGCCATTATTGCCAACACGGCTACAACATTTACCCCCGGTGAATTTCTCACCGCTATATTGCCCGTAATTATCGCCATAGACTTTCTTTTTCGGATAATGCTCCAGCAAACACCGGCACAACTAGTCAAGCCATACTTGCTTCTGCCGCTTAACAAATACACCTGTACAGATGTATTCATCATCTCCGGCATACTCACTCCGCACAATCTTATATGGATGTTCATCTTTGTGCCCTATTCCATAATGACCATCCTCTTTAGCGAGGGGTTCCTCCCTGCACTCTCTCTCATCATTGTTGCTCAAGCTCTGATTATAGCTAACAGCCTTTTCTATATGCTTTGCCGTACTCTTTGGAATGAAAAGGCGGCATGGACATTACTTCCGGTCGCTGCCTTGGCAATAATATTCTCCCCTATCATTTACGGAGGAGTTTTCGGACAACACTACTATGACGGCTTCGAAACCTTTTTCGACCTCTATGCAACGATAGGTGCAGCGGCTACGGAATGCCAACTATCTGTTTACATTTGGCTTGTGTTATTGCTTACAGCACTTTTTTTCATAAACCGCAATGTTCAATACGCGAGTTTAAAGTCTGAAGCCACAACACAAAGCGACATAAAGATAAAGACTATATCTTCTTTTTCTATATTCAACCATTTCAAACTCACGGGAGAATATATGAAACTAGAGTTGAAAAGCATTCTACGCAACCGGAACATACGAGCATCTATCGCCAGTACAATATTTTCAACCGTTCTCATCAGCTTGATGAACACAATATTAAACGATTATGACGGCAGTTACTTTTCAGGATCTGTAGGCGCAGCCTATCCATTCATGCTCTTTTGCATAAATCTAATAAGGGTTATGTGTTTTGAAGGCAACTACATAGAAAGTCTACTTGTGCGCAAGGAAAACATAAAAGTATTGCTCCATGCGAAATATTATTTCTACTCAAGCCTGCTTTTCCTTCCGTTTTTGCTCATGCTGCCCACGGTAATATCTGGTCACTACCAACTGATGACACTCGTTGCCATGATGACTTTCACTGCTGGTCCGTTATATTTCCTGGCAATGCAAATGGCAGTCTATAACAAGACAACTCAAAGTCTGAACGAAAAGCTAACAGGAAAGACATACAATAAGACAGACTATATTCAGATGTTTGCAATCATTGTGATGATCTTCCTGCCTGCTACAATAATGGACTTTATGCAAATTATGGTAGGCGAAACGGCTTCTGCCCTTATATGCACGGCTATAGGCATTGCTTTTATCGCTCTGCACAAGAAGTGGATAAATAATATCTACCAACGTATGATGCGACGCAAATACGTCAACCTTGAAGGTTTTCTTCTTTCAAGATGACACAATATCATAAATATCTACAAACTAATCTATAAAAAAGGAAATACTATGAGGAAAAAAATCATTGCAACAACTGCGCTACTCATGTCGCTATGTGGCTTTGCCTATGCTGATGCCACACAAACGTTGACAATCAACGGCGAGAATGTTACAAGAACGGTTTCGCAGTTTACGTTTGACGGAGACAACGTTGTTGTTCACTTTAGCGATTCAAACGAGAGCTATCCACTTGACAACGTTGTGTTGGAGTTCAACCAAACGACCGGAATCGGACAAATATCCGTATTCAAGATGAATACTCTGGCTGACGGCTCACTTGACATAAGCGGATTGTCTGAAAAAACACATCTAAACATATTTGACTCAACGGGAAAAGAAGTAAGTAGCCAGCTTGCCAATGGCTCTTCAGCGCATCTTGACATCAGCGGCTTGGCATCAGGCATATACATTCTTAAGGCTAACGATAACATAATTAAGTTTATAAAGAAATAAGCAACATGGATACTTCAAAGACAATACTTACTATACTATTTTCTGCCTCTATTCTTGCATCCTATGCCCAGCAAGACGGCACAACGGGTAGTGTAAACCTAAATCTAAACAAGAATCAAGTGCGCCTTACTCTTGCTGGTGGCGACATGAAATATTACAATACTGAATCAACCGACCATGTATCTGTTGACGGAACTAACGTTACTGTCAACTCTGCCGGTACAGGCAACGCAGATACTTATAGCGGCACAGTGAACCGTATATCCTTTGCCAAGGCTCTATCTTCAAGCGAAACGGAATCAGGAAACTATGTCAACCGTGAGGGAGCTTTGAAGATTATCGAGTCGAAAGGATGGCAAGAATCATGCTATGCCAAGTGGGAACCATTCGAAGGTGCGGAGTCATACAATGTCTACTGCAACGGTACGCTTATAGACCACCAACTGACACGCCTCTACCCTACCTATGTACGGACCGATGCCATAGGACTTGCTGCCGGAAACTACACACTTAGAATTGTTCCAGTGGGAGCAGACGGCAAGGAGATTGAAGCCGCAGCAAATACCATTAGCGATTTGAAAGTGAGAAGCTACAACCGTGATGGCTTTGCCCACTTCCACAGTGGAGAGACAGGCGTTGGTGCCTACAATAACGACGGAACATTGAAGCAGGGAGCAAAGGTTTTCTATGTTACTGCCGAAACTGCTTCCACCATTTCCACCACAGTGACGGGCGTAAACGGCACAGTGACTGGCATACAGGCCATTATCGATGCATACCAAAAGGGCAAAGACACAACGCCAATAGCCTTCAGATTTATCGGTTTGGTAAAGAAAACGGATTTAGACAAAGTGTCAAGCTCTGCCGAAGGACTGCAAATAAAGGGTAAGAGCGGATACAATCAGCTTAACATCACGATAGAAGGCGTTGGCGACGACGCCACGGTTCATGGCTTCGGCTTCCTCGTGCGCAATGCAAAAGGTGTGGAATTCCGTAATTTTGCCATTATGCGTTGTATGGATGACTGCATATCTATTGACACAAAGAACCAAGAAATATGGGTTCACAACATGGATCTATTCTACGGTCCACACGGTAGCGGAGACCACGCAAAAGGTGACGGAACTGTTGACCTGAAAGGTGACAGCCAATATCTCACTTTCTCCTACAACCGTTTTTGGGACACTGGGAAAAGTTCCCTGTGTGGAATGAAGTCGGAGAGCGGTCCAAACTATATAACATACCACCACAATTGGTTTGACCACTGCGACTCTCGCTGTCCGAGAGTGCGCACAATGAGCGTACACGTGTGGAACAATTACTATGACGGTGTGGCAAAATACGGTGTCGGCGCAACCACAGGGTCAAGTGTCTTTGTGGAAAGCAACTTCTTCCGCGGCACTAACCGCCCAATGATGAGCTCTCTGCAAGGTACAGACGCCACTGGCGATGGTACGTTCTCAGGGGAAAACGGCGGAATGGTAAAATCATACGGCAACGTTTATGCGGACAAGACAAAGAACTTCAGCCTTATCACATGGCAACAGAACGCGACAAGCTTTGATGCCTATGAGGCTTCCACCCGCAATGAAAAGGTTTCCGAGACAATAAAGACGCTGGCTGGCAAAACAGCATACGACAATTTCGACACCGATCCACAACTGATGTATACCTATACTGCCGACCGTGCCGAAGACGTGCCCGCAACAGTTACGGGCTATCTCGGAGCAGGACGCATCGGACACGGGAACTTTACATGGGATTTCACAGGCAAAGACCAAGACTATAACTATGACGCGGCATTGGGTTCAGCGCTTGACAACTACACGTCAGACTTGATTAAAGTGTACTGATTTTCCAAAATCATTATTTGAAATCAGAAAGTAAGTCTACGTTTAGCGCATAACAAAAAGACAGAGGCAACGACGAAAAAAAATATTCGCCATTGCCTCTTTTTCTTTATATCACATCATTAACATCCGTCAGCCGTCAAAGCCGACGAATATTTCATGAGATTGATTCCGATTACTTTACGAGTTTCACAGAACGTTTGATAAATTCGTCGAGCGCTTTGCCCTTAAGCAGTCCGTTCTGCAGCAGAGCCAAATCTATAAGCTGATGAACATTATCCATACCGTCAGCCTTTTCTTTTATGATACGCTCCTTTTCTTCTCTCTGCTCCTGCAGACTCTTCTCTGTTGCCGCCTTGTCGTCCTTCTCTTCTTGAGTAACTTCTTCTGCTTTTTTAGCTGAAGTTGTCTGATTGATTGCAGCAAGACGTGCCTGCAATCCCTTAATTTCACCCAAGACATGCTTCAGCTCATCACCACAAGCTTCCTTAGCATTTGAAAGAATAGTCTTAACGAGCGGATGATCAGCATTAAGCACAACATTCATAGTGTCAGGCATCTGTGCATAGAAGCTCATTCCACTTTGGAAGCGACTCATGTCTTTCATTCTGCGCATATACTCACTTTGCAGAATAGTAACGGGTTGTTGTTCCTCGCCAAGAGCCTGCACACCAACGTAGAACTGTGTCTTTTCAAGCGTAGGCATCTGTGATTGGAACGTGGCTGACAGAATGTCAGTAGAATCTGCATCCAGTTCTGTCTTTTTCTCGTCTTCTTTCGGCACGAGTCTATCGGCAGTATCACTGTCAACACGGGTGAAACGAGTCTTCTCTAGCTTCTGCTCAAACATGTTAACGCACGGTGAGTCCAGTTCTCCGTCGAAGAGAAGCACGCTATATCCCTTAGCCTTTGCAGCCTCGATGAACGAATACTGCTCCTCAAGATTGTTTGCATATAGGTAAACCAACTGACCGTCCTTATCTATCTGCGTGTCTTTTATGAGCGTCTTGTATTCATCCAGTGTGAAATACTTGCCGTCAACGTCTTTCAACAGAGTGAAGTCTTTAGCACGATCATAGAAATCGTTCTGCGAAAGCATACCATAGTTTATGAAGAGTTTAAGGTCGTCCCACTTTTCCTCGAACTCTTTTCTGTTTTCCTTAAAGAGTGAGCTTAAGCGGTCGGCAACTTTCTTTGTAATATACGTTGATATTTTCTTCACATCAGAGTCGCTCTGCAAATAGCTACGGCTTACATTCAGTGGGATGTCTGGCGAGTCGATAACGCCATGAAGCAGGGTAAGGAATTCGGGCACGATGCCTTCCACCTGATCTGTTACAAAGACTTGATTGCAATAGAGCTGTATCTTTCCGCGCTGCAGGTCAATGTTCGACTTAATCTTCGGGAAATACAAGATACCAGTGAGGTTAAACGGATAGTCAACGTTCAAGTGTATCCAGAAGAGCGGTTCGTCGTGCATAGGATAGAGCTTGCGATAGAACTCTCTGTAGTCCTCTTCCTTAAGAGAGCTTGGAGTTTTTGTCCACAGAGGCTCCATGTCGTTGATGATATTGTCTTGGTCTGTCTCCTGCTGCTTGCCGTCTTTCCATTCGGTTTTCTTGCCAAAAGCCACACTAACGGGCATGAACTTGCAGTATTTGTCAAGCAGTTCCTGTATGCGGTTCTTCTCAAGGAATTCTTTGCAGTCGTCGTCAACATGAAGAATTATGTCGGTTCCGCGTTCTGTTCGTTCGGCATCAGCTATCTCAAACTCAGGACTTCCGTCGCAGCTCCACCTTACGGCCTTAGCTCCTTCCTTATAGCTAAGTGTAACAATCTCAACCTTGCTGCTCACCATAAAGGCACTATAGAAACCAAGTCCGAAGTGTCCTATTATAGCATTGGCGTTGTCTTTGTATTTATCCAAGAAGTCGGTAACTCCAGAGAAAGCGATTTGGTTGATATATTTATCTATTTCCTCTTCCGTCATACCCAGTCCGTGGTCGCTTATTGTCAACGTTCCTGCCTCTTTGTCAAGACTTACGCGCACTGTCAGGTCGCCAAGTTCTCCTTTAAACACGCCGCGCTCAGCCAATGTCTTCATCTTTTGCGTTGCGTCAACGGCGTTGCTAACCATTTCCCTCAAGAAAATTTCATGATCTGAATAGAGAAATTTCTTTATCACCGGGAATATATTCTCGGTTGTTACTCCAATGTTGCCTTTCTGTGCCATATTGTTTATTTTAATTATGTTTATATTGATCGTTGTTCCGGTGTATTTACGGGCAATGCCCGATACCATCCAACGCAAAACGATTATGCAAATAGCGTGCCAACAACAATGCTCTCCCTTCTCTCGCCGCAATTCACCAGCACAAGTTATAAGGTTATTGGCACACATCCCTTTATCCACAACCTTAAAAATAATGATACACAATGCCAAAGCTATACACTTGATGTTTTTTTGCAGCGGTCATTATACCCAATAGTGGGTATTGTTGAACATTTAAAAAACGTTTACCTTTGTCATAAAATACGGAATACATAGACAAACGTATGTGTATTACACCCGTTTAAGCTTTATTTTACTTTCAAATAACTATTATTCCCAACAAGGGACTGACACTAAAGTCAACACACACGTAATGATTAAGACATTCATCACAACGGCCATAGCTTTGGCCACATGTGCTACAACAACAGCTATCCCCGCAAAAAAGATGTGGCGTTCTATTCTTCTTCCCGACGGAACTCGAACGGAAGCTGTTTTCGTTGGCAACGAAAGATGCCACTACTACCTTACACGCGATGGATACGCCTATACTCCATTGAACGATATCTCTGACAATGAGCCAATGCGCCTTTTGAAGGCTGAGGAGATGCGCGCGTCAACAACAACGTTTGGCCGTGGGCTTCGCCAGCTAACCCCGCGGGCTTCGTCGGCCAACGCCGCGGAGTTTCGAGGCAAGAAGAAGGGGTTAGTTGTTCTTGCCTACTTCTCAGACAAGTCGTTCGCCCAAAACGACTCGTCAATAGTCAGCTTCTATGATAAAGTTCTCAACAAGGAAGGATATTCAGAGAACGGGGCTCCAGGTAGCGTTCATGACTATTTCAAGGATATGAGCCGCGGAGTTTTCGACTTGACATTCGACATTGTAGGACCTGTGCGCGTGAGTAAATCTGCAACTTACTATGGTGGTCCGTCGGCTCTCTACGGCGGTACTGACCATGCCGGGGAATTTATTACCGATGCACTTAAGAAAGCCGACTCACAATTCAGCATAAACTGGAGCGACTATGACTGGAACAACGATGGAGAAGTAGACCAAGTATTTGTTCTCTACGCAGGATACGGACAAGCCACAGGCGGCCCTACCGGCACGATATGGCCACATGCATGGACACTTGACGAGGCGGCACAAAACAACGACGGCGACGGCGGGTTCAGTCTCGGCGGAGTATACATCAACCGCTACGCATGCAGCAACGAGTTATATTCCAATTCTGGCCGCGTTAAAATGGGCCATGGCACTTTTTGCCATGAGTTCTCACACTGTATGGGACTGCCAGACATGTACGACACGAACTATGGTTCGACACCCACAATGGGCACTTGGGATCTTATGGCCAGCGGCAGCTATAACGGACCCAAAGGCCTTGGATGGTCGCCGGCGCCATGGACAAGTTGGGAACGCTGGCAAGCAGGATGGCTTACACCGACAGAGTTGCAGCCTGGGGATACGATAACTGCCATGAAAGGCTTGGAGGATGATGATGCACAGGCATACATAATCTATAATGATGCGCACCCCGACGAATACTACTTGCTGGAGAACCACACCATGAAGAAATGGGATGCCTATGCGCCCGAGAGCGGACTACTTATCCTACACGTAGACTATGATAAAGAACTCTTTGACAACAACATAGTGAATACTCGCGGAACATTTACTCCAGAAGAAGGATATTCCGGCTATTTCACCAACGACCATCCGCGAATGGCACCTTTCAGTAAAGTAAGAAGCATATCTGGCTCCACATATTATTATACATATCCGATGCAAGCACCGCGCGGAGTGATTGATAGTCTTACCAACACAAGCAATCCTGCCGCAACGTTATACAACGAGCAGACTGACGGAACACTTCTAATGAGCAAGCCTCTGAAAAACATTTCCAAGGACTCTGCCACAGGAAACATTTCCTTTGTATTTATGCCTAAGGAGGGGAATACAACAATGATAACGGAGAATATGGTCTTGCCATACAGAAACGAAGACCAAGTCCCCGTCTATAACCTTGCTGGAGAATGCGTCGGAAAGATGTCAGACATACGTTCCCATAAGCTAAGCGCAGGCATTTACGTTACAGCCAACGGCAAGAAAACAATTGTAAGATAGCGTTCCGTCACAAAGACATGAAGACTGCACATATAATGCTCGCGGCTATGCTCGCCGCAAGTGCTGAAGTTGCTGCGCAAACGTCAAAAGACTCTGTTCACACAGACAGCATTGGCAAGGAGCAATACTATAGATTAAGAAACAATAGCACACCGACACATTCATACAATGTGGAAGAAGTGGTGGTTACAGCGCGAGAAGGCCAAGGCATTACCACATCATCAATTATAGACCGCAGAGCCATTGAGCATCTTCAGCCATCAAGCTTCACCGATTTGCTTTCGCTTCTGCCTGGAGGGCAAACACAGTTGCCTGCCCTTACAAGCACCAATAGCATCAGACTAAGACAGGCCGGAACAGGTTCTGCCGACTATGACATCAGCGCATTGGGAACGCTCTTCGTGGTTGACGGCACTCCTGTAAACTCTAACGCCAACATGCAGCTGGTAAAGCAGGCGTCAAGTGCAACAGGAGGAGACCCTGATGCAGGAAGGAATCATACGACACTAGGCGTTGACATGCGCACTATCCCGACCGACAACATTGAAAGCGTTGAGATAATACGCGGTATTGCTCCTGTGGAATATGGCGACTTGACCAGTGGACTTGTTCTCATTAAACGCAAGCTCAAAGCCACGCCGTTTGAGGCACGCTTCAAAGCAGACTCATACAGCAAACTTATATATGCAGGAAAGGGGTTCAAAGTGAACAATCTGACAGCAAACATTGGTATTGACTACCTTGACGCAAAGTCAGACCCGCGTGACCCGCTTACTGCATACAAGCGTCTAACTCTTTCGGCGCGGTTGCAGCACCTGTGGAAAGTGGGCAATATGCGGCTACGCTGGCGGATGAATACGGACTACACGGGTTCTTTTGACAAAGAGAAACACGACCCCGAAATTCTAAAGCAGAAAGACGACTCATATCGCTCTGACTACAATCGCATAAATATGGCACACTCGCTACTGCTTACACCGGAAAACGAGACGATACTAAAATCATTAAACCTTGACTTCAGCGCAACATACGAGAGTAGCATAATAAAACAACGCAAAGGCATAAGCCTTAGCCGTGACATTGCAGCCTCAACATCACTGCAAGAGGGCGAACACGACGGCACTTTCCTACCCTATCACTATATTTCCGAACTTACCGTTGACGGAAAACCACTGAACCTTTATGCCAAGCTTAAGGCTTTAATGGGCGTAAAAACGGGAGAACTTTCGCAAGATTTCAATATCGGTGCAGAATGGAAAGCGGACAAGAACTATGGACGCGGACAAGAATATGACCCGGCACGCCCCGTCAGTCCTGGAACACCATACAGACCACGCATTTACAGCCACATCCCGGCAATGCACCAGCTAAGTTTCTATATTCAAGACAACCTGACACTGCCGCTTGGCCCTCACAAAATTACTGCACAAGCCGGGCTCAGAGGAAGTATGCTAGCCAACTTGTCATCACAATACGACATGATGGGGAAAATTTTCCTTGATCCACGCGTCAATATACAATGGCAACTGCCTCGGTTCACGATAGGCGGGAAACCGCTAGTGGTTGACATCAACGGTGGATGGGGACGGCAAACAAAGTTCCCTACCCTTTTGCAAATATATCCAGACAAGGTTTATACAGACTTGATTGAACTGAATTATTATGACTTAAATCCAGACTACAGACGGCTATACCTTAGGACATATATTGACGATGCAACCAATTACAACCTACAGCCTGCGCGCAACGACAAATGGGAAGTGCGCCTCGGAACGAAATGGAACGGAAATACATTTAGCATCACATATTTCCGCGAGAATCTATCTAGCGGTTTCCGCTCCTCGGCAACGGTTAAGCCATACGGATATAAGGACTACGACGAGAGTAGCATAGTGCCTGAAGAACTTTCCGGGCAGCCGTCAATAGAGAATCTGCCATATATCAACAAAAAAATATTGGTAATCTATGCACAAACCACCAACGGCAGCAAATTGATTAAAGAAGGGTTGGAGTGGCAACTTGCCACAAAGCGGTTTAATGCAATACTGACACGCTTCACAGTAAACGGTGCATGGTTTAAAACCACATACACAAACAGTGAACCGATGTTCTGTTCCAACACTAACGCCGTGGTAAACGGCACACCCGTGAACGACTTATACATAGGTTACTACGAGGGAAACAGCGGAACTATAAGAGAACAGTTTACATCTAACTTCATGACAGATACATACATTCCGCGACTTGACCTCACTTTCTCTTTGACTGCAGAATGCACCTGGTATACTTCGTCTAAAAGCATGCCCACAAGTGGTGTACCACTCAAATATATAGATACGGAAGGTACGGTTCATCCGTTCGGAGAGAACCTGCAATCCGACCAATATCTACAATGGCTTGTAAACAAATACAACGATTCTGCATGGCTAACGCAAAGAGTGCCATTCTATATGTTCCTAAACCTTAAAGTAACTAAAGGCTTCGGAAAATGGATGAAGGCTGCACTATTCATAAACCGCATGATTGACTACATGCCAAACTATACAACCAATAGCGGACTCACCGTAAGAAGAACCACAAAGCCCTACTTCGGAATGGAAATGAATTTTGCTTTCTAACAAAAATAAAAAAGAAATATACCTTACTCTAAAACAACCTATATCAAATATGAAAGATAATAAAAAACGACGTAACGTAAAAGGAACAGCATTACTGCTAGCTGCATTGCTCTGTATCACACTATTCACATCATGCAGCAAAGAAAATGAAACGGTAACTCTAACAGAAGCCTACATTACACTAGCCATGCCGCAAGGTTATGAAGAGGCGGAATTGTCTGAAATGGCTGTCACACTGACAGACATCAACACACAAAAGCAAACAAATCTGAAAGTCACACCAGACAATAAACGCACACTTAAACTGGGAACGCTGACTGGAGGATACTACAGAGTTAATATTACTGGCGAAATGACATACCGAAACGAAGACCTCCTTACAAAAACGATTAACGTTTTAGCGTATTCGGAAGGAATTACACTAACTTCCGACCAAAACACCGCAAAAATAAATCTGCAGATAACGTCTAAGCCAACCGAAGATCCCGCCGACGTGGCATACAACGGATTTGTTTTGGCTGAAATATTCTGCGCTGGAACAGCAAACGCACAGGGAAGCTATTACTATGCCGACAAATATTTTGTGATTTATAACAATACTGACCACGTACTCTACGCAGACTCCCTACTCTTGGCCGAGAGCACGTTCATGACAACAATGAAGGAAGAATACAAACCAGACATAATGTCAACCGACATGGCCGTCAGTGCTGTTTACATGATACCTGGGTCTGGACATGATGTGCCCGTGAAACCTGGCGGAAAACTGCTAATCACCGACAATGCCGTAAACCATACGGTGGCTAACCCTAACTCTTGGAACATGACAACTGCGGACTATGAATGGTATGACGAATCAACAAATCCCGAATACACAGACATTGACAATCCCAAAGTGCCAAATCTTGAGCGCATTTACTCAAGCACTCTGACCACGTGGAGCCCCCACACACAAGGATTCAAGTCGTATGCACTTGCAAGGATGCACACTGACAAGATTACATACATCGTAGATTACATCTATGACTACACTTATCATCTCGTAGGGGCTGTGGGAGAAGCCGACATGACGGGGTCATGCTATCGTTTGCCCAACAGTTGGATTATCGATGCCGTGAACATGAGTACAAAGGCCGGCTTCCAGTGGATAGTAACATCACCGGCATTAGACAGAGGATACACATACAACTCTGATTTCAACTGGGATGACACACGTTTCGGAAAGAGTGTCAGGAGGAAAGTGGTGCGCATGGAAGGAGAAAGAGCCATACTGCAAGACACTAACAATTCTTCAGAAGATTTCATACCGCGTGTGCAAGCAGATCCTTTCCAGGTATTCAAGGCAGAATGACCTTCAGCACCGGAATCTATCTTTAGCAGAAATCCCAAAGAGACATACCGCAAATGAAATTACATAAAAGGGCAGCAATACTTCTATTGGCTGGTATTTCAACCACATATCTGCACGCCAACGACAGTATTCTTTACACGAAAGCTGAATACAGTTCCGGGCATATCGCTTTCGAAAGGCGCTCACTTGACAATCCCGCACTAAGGAATATTTTCAACGTAGCACCGCTTTCGAACATTACGCTGAGCGGAAGCATTTCTCCCTCTGCAAAAGCTGCAGTTCCACAGATGGGTAAGGGGGAAAAGTTCTTTAATATTTGTGTCGCATCAATGCAACACCTGTCAAAGCATGACGCGGTTTGGGGCAATGCCTCCTATGAGAACGGAAAGAGATACGACGTTGTATGGAATGAGACGAGCGATTTCTTGGAGTTATATCCCTATGTGATGGCAGACGAGCGTGGCGGCGACATGAACTACGAACGATATGAATTAAAAGGCGGATACTCCGCCCGACACAACAAAATCTTCTACGGAGCAGAACTTGGCTACCGCGCCTTACAGGAATACCGCAGCTTTGACCCACGCCCAAATAACACTGTTGCCGATCTGCACGCGCGGATAGCCCTCGGCTACAAAGCCTTTAGTAAGTACGTCTTGGCTCTGTCTGTTGAAGCGGGGAAATATAAACAGACCAACGAACTTGCCTACTACAATGAGCTTGGTGCAGGAAAAGAATATCACCTCACAGGTTTGGGCAACGATTATGCGCGTTTTTCCGGATCAAACAACAATACTTTCTATAAAGGATGGAACGTGGGGGCAACATTGGATCTTGCGCCAACTAACGCTATCGGCTTGAGTGCTTCATTGGCATACAAGCTTATTAAAAAAGAAAAAACCATAAGCGACCTCAACAGACTGCCATTAAATAAGTTAAAGACTGATGTTTATAGTGTTTCTGCAGGTTATTCAAAACGCAACTACGGTGCTTGGCTGAATACAAGTATGGCTTTTCGACAAGGCAACGACAATATCTTCGGAGACGCTTCAGGAAACGTTTACAATCAAATAGGCACACAGAAAAACTACAAAGGCAACATATTTTCTATACATGCCGAAGGCTTTTGGGAAAAGTCTTCTAGCAAAAGAGTCTCATGGCAGCTGATTCCATTTGTTTCTTACACGAATGTAGACAACAAACACGTTTCTTCCGACAACCAATTTTCCACGCAATACATGCGTTGTGGAACGATGTGCAAGATTAACATCATTGGTAAAAAGGGACTTCTAAATATGCAGACGTTCGTGAACCAGCGCTGCAATCTGGCAACTACGCTACGGTTAAACTCATACACCGCAGAATCGCTTGCCGAATGTCTAAGACAAACAGAGAAATTCCTGTCGGATGGTGACACAACGTTCGGGCTTGGTATCGGATATACCATAAGAGCATTCAAAGGCAAAGCCTTGACCGTAGGAGTAGACTGGCAGCAGCAATTGTATCTGCGAACAGAGCATAGGAATACTCTTGCAGCAATACTTGAGTTCTCGCTATAATATTAGTAGCATCAACTATTATTACATAGCAACAAAAACAGGCAAAAAATAATACATAACTATTTTACAACAACAATGAAGAAACTTTACTCAACAATGTGCGTGCTTGTTGTATCGCTAGCGTGCCAAGCACAAATTACACTGGAGCAACCAGAAACGAAAATTGCCACAAACATCACATCGTCCGCCTTTACTGCCAATTGGGGAGCTGTGGAGAATGCCGATGGCTACTGCGTGTTCGTTTACGACCGCCAACAGGTTACAGCTAACGGAGAAGTGACAATTGCCGATGAAGACTTTAGCGGCATTACCTCTGGAAGCATTAACGAACCTGAAGGAGGAGACGAAGAATACGTTGATCTCTCGGCCTATGGATACGCCACATCATACGGATGGTCGGCTTATGCTTTCCCTAACTATATTCCAAGCATGGTGGCTGGACTGATTTACTCGCCATATATGGACTTAAGAGGCAACGACGGAAAATACAAAGTCATAGTTAGTGCATATTGTAGCAACGGTGACGAAATCCGACTTGAGACACACGGAAGCGCAGGTAAGGTTATTCACACTGCTAAAGCTGTTGTAGACAATGGCGGTACAGGCATTGCCGACATCACATTCGAACTTGAAGACGGAAGCAAAGACCTCTTTTTTAGTGTGATTAACAATACGGCAAAAGATGGTGCGCCCGACTATTTCGACCGCATCCAAGTTAAGCAGAATCTAAAGAAAGGCGATTTCGTCAATTTGATGGTGGGCGGTAATGAAGCCATTGATGCGACGAGCGAATCTTATGGCGACTCAATAACGTCATGTCGCATACAGGCACCAACACGCTATACCGCGTCGAAAGTTGTATATTATGACTGCTATGCCAGTGCAAACGACTTCACTACGCAAAATGGTTCCATACCCTATACTTTTGTAGTCAGTCCGTTTACGAAGCTTGTAAAAGTGGATATGACAAAGCGCACATCGGAAATTGTTGATGAAACAAGCGGCATCACTATCTCCACAACAGAGCAAGACACCAACAATAAGCCTTCTGCTGTATATAACCTCACGGGGCAACAAGTTAAAAGAAGTATGGCAAAGGGAATAATGATAAGTAAAGGAAAGAAATTCATCGTGAAATAATATCACATAGCCTTTGCCAATATAAATAGAACAGTAATACTAAAACTAAAAATAATATTGAGATGAGAAAATTGTACTACCTTATGACAATGCTATTCTTATTCTTAGGAATAGCAAACGCCTCGGCAGATTCGTCGAAACAGAAACTTTCTTTAGGAAACTATGCCGACATCGTGGCTGGAGACCCTGACGACACACAGTGTTACAACGCAAGTTATTACATGACAAGCCCTACGCAACTTTATTGCTCTATGACGGGTAACCAGATTATCTACACAAAAGAGCAGCTTACGTCTATGGCTGGAAAAGAGATTACGGGCATAAGCTTTGCCATTTTCAACCAAAGTTGTTATTCAACCATAAGCCGAACAGTAAAGATATGGTTGCAGGAAGTTGATGACGACACATTCAACTACAATTCAGAAAAGAAGAAATACTCTTTCTTCGAATTTGCAAATGCTACGGAAGCGCATAGCAAGAGTTATGAATTCGACTATTTAGAATCGGCAGGCTGGGCAAACGCAGAGATGAGCTTCGACTTTGACACACCTTTTGCCTATAGCGGCGAGAAAAGCCTTGTGGTAACAATAAGCTTTGACGGAACAGATTGCACTGATGGGGCTACAGATATCCTTTACTATTTTAACACGGAAGATGTTGCGAAAAAGAAGGTTATGGCATATGCTTCCGACAAAGCTTCATTTGCAACATACCACGACTCTGAAGATTGGCCCGTAGCAATAAGCGGTTGCGGCACACCGTCTGATCAAATAAGCCAACCACTCACGCAATTTACATACCAGGAATCAAGTAAGCCCGTTGTAAAACCAGCACAACTTTCAGGCACTGTAAAATGCGGAGAAACGCCAGTAGAAGGCGCAACCGTTGAACTGAAAGGAAAAGCAGACACTGTTGCATATTCAACCCTAACTGGAGCTGACGGCAAATATTCCATTTCCATTGACAACATAACCGAGGAATACGCATTATCTGTAAAGGCTACAGATTTTATTGACTATGTTACAACAGATTCCTTGACATTCACGTCTGATGAAAAGCGCACTCTCGACATTGAACTTACTAAAGCAGACAAGCCATCTGTTCTGTCAGGAAAGATTCTTTCTACATCAAATAACACACCCGTTAAGGATGCCACAATTACATTAAAGAATGTTGCACATGAATATAAGGCCCAAAGTGACGAAAAAGGAGAATACACAATAAACGTACTGAAAAGCGAAGAAAAATACAACCTTTCTGTTGCTGCCCCCGATTTTGAAGATTACACATCCGTTGACAGTATTTCATTTGTGCCGGGCGAACCAAAGAAGTTGAACATCACACTGAAGAAGATTGACAAGCCTTCCATTCTTTCTGGTATGGTTTCTTGCAAAGGCGCAGCAATAAAAGGTGCGAAAATCAGTTTGAAGTCAAAGAACAGCACCTATACATACAATACAACGACTGATGAAGAAGGTAAATACTCCATAAATGTTATAAAGAGTGAGGAGAAATACAAGCTCACCGCTACGGAAGCCGACTACGAAGACTATACAGAGGCTGACTCCATCGTGTTCGTTCCTGGTGAAAACATGACGAAAGATATTGAAATGACCCTCATTGCAAATCCTGACAGCACTGTAACACTTGGAAAATACAACCGTTTCTTAAAAGAAGGCGATTCCAGCAACTGTTACTACGGCCACGGATACTCATGGGCTGCAAGTCCCACTCATTTTTATCTCAAGCACTCGGGTTCCCAAATCATATATACAAAGGAACAATTAGCCCAAATGTCTGGTATGGCAATTAAGCAGATAAACTTTATCTACTACAACGAGAGTTGTTACGAAAGCTACCCACGCACAGTGAAAGTCACCCTTCAAGAAATTGAAGACGATGCATTTGAATACAATACCCAAACGGGAAAATATAAATTCTTTGAATATACTGATGCAACAACAGCTATTGCGAAATACGAATTTGCGGGTGACCTTTACGAGAATGCAGGCTCTAGCGCAGAACTTTCTCTCGTATTCGACAAGCCAATCAACTATAGTGGCGAAAAGAATCTGCTCGTTACGGTTATATTCGATGGCGAAAACACCTGTAATTCGCTTGACATGAATTTCTTCTGCCAAGAAGATGTTAAGAATAAAGCCATGTCTTACATGAGCGACTCATATACTTTCGATACATTTGCCGAAACAGAAGATTGGCCATTCACAACAGATGACTGCATATCTAACCTTGAACAACCCGTAACACGCTTCTATTATACAAAGGCTGTGGCTACAGGAATAAGTTCTGTCTCTACGAAAGGTAACTCTTCCCACGCTTCAGCTAAACGCTATAACCTTGCAGGACAAAGCGTCAGCAGCTCATACAAAGGAATAGTTATCTGCAACGGAAAGAAATACGTAAAGTAAACAATCAACAATAAAGGGCGAACAGACAGAAAAAGTAACTTACTTTCTCTTCTGTCGCTCTTTTTATTAACGTTAAAACTAAAAACTGAAAGGAAAAACATGAGACAAACAATGATATTCGCGTTTGCTTTGCTGCTAAGCACCCCATCCATAGCACAAAAATTCTCTGGAGGCTTGGGAACAAAAGAATGCCCCTATCTCATAAGCAACACCGCCGATCTCAATGAACTCAGCACTCTGACAGATACACCAGACGAAAATGGCAACTCACAAGTATACGGCAAATACTTCAAGTTGACGCAAGACATAACTACACCGTTTAAGGGTATCATAGGCTATGAGGGGTTCTTTAAGGGAGATTTTGACGGCGACGGACACTGTATAACGCTTGATATAAACTTGCCAGCAGACAATTACGTTGGTCTCTTCGGGACTGTGAAAACAGGTTCCGTGCACGATCTTGCAGTTCGCGGCAACGTTGTCGGCAATACTTACGTAGGCGCAATCGTTGCAAACCCTACTAACGGAGCTATACTCTATAATCTTGTTAACTATGCCTCAGTAACGAGCAGCAGTGCAAGCCTCCTCTCAAACGTAGGCGGTGTAATTGGCGGTATTGTTTCTACATCAAGCGGTAATATAGAGGGGGCTACTGTCAAGAACTGCGCCAATTTCGGAACAATCACCACGATGGGGAGTGCCGTAGGCGGAGTTATTGGATATTCAGGCCAGCAAGTTGGAAACACAATCAGCGATGTTGCCAACTACGGTGAAATAATTAACACATATTCCGGGTATACAATACGCGTAGGCGGCGCTATTGGCAATCCGCTATACAATGACAATGTACACAGAATCGTCAATTTCGGAGCCATCGGGAACGATAAAATATCCGGTTGCATAGGCAATTCCAACCCCACCAACTTGGGCGAAATTTTCTACGACAAACAGTTTGCCAACACATCCGTCTCAACTCCTGCACAAGAGAAGAACACATCTGAAATGACAGGAACGCAATTGGAAAGTGAACTTGGCGATGGTTGGATCTATTGCGACGGGCTTCTTCCAAGACCAAGTATGAACGGTATGGAAAATTCATCACTTGCCATTCTCTACGCCACACCGGTTACTTTAGCAGAAGGCGATACGAAAGACAATGTAACAAAACCTTTTTCCGTTTCAAACGGCAACTCAGAATATGGCACGGTGGCTTGGACAGCTAAGAACGGAAAAGTTGAAATAGAAAACGATGGCAGCGTATCAATTAAGTCAAGCGGAAAAGAAACACTTGTCGCAACTTTTAATGGTGAAACTCGCGAAGTAAACATCAATATAAACTGTTCTACCGACGGAATATACGAGAAGCCTATCGCAACACGCCGCTCTGATTATACATGGAGAACATTAAGCGGTCAGAGTGTTGCTGTGCCTCATAAAGGGATTTTCATACACAATGGAAAGAAAGTGATACGCAAATAAACTTAAAACAAACTTTTTATAGACATGAACTTCAAAAAAGCCATCAACGTTCTTTTCTGTTATACATCAAGGCGGGTAACTCGCATGGCATTTTTCATTGCTTTAGGACTCATTGTATGTGGTGTTATGAAGGGATTTGCCGTACCTGCAAATCCGCGCCCGTTCAAATATGTTCAAGCCGACGGCACAACCGTTACACTTCGTCTAGTAGGCGACGAGCATTGTCACGCCTATTTGGACAGTCTTGACCGAGTTGTTGAGATAACAGAAACGGGATATGTGAAAGTACTCTCCGACAGAGGAAAAGAATATATATCAAACATGCGCAAGACGGCAGCGGCAAGTGATAAAATGCAGTATGAAGCTCTGCCAAAGAGCATCTGCCGCGAAGCAATAACAGATGAAGTTCACGGACTGATTGTATTGGTTAACTTCAGTGACCTTGCCTTTACTGACACACGAGAGCGTATCCTACGCATGATGAACGAGGAGAATTATTCAGAAAACAGAGCTACAGGCTCGGCAAGAGATTATTTCATCTCACAGTCAACTGGACGTTTTAGACCAACGTTTGACGTCGTTGGCCCTGTAACGCTTGAACTTCCATATCGCTATTACGGTGGAAACGTCAATGGGAAAGCGGGGAATGATCGTCACGCAGACGCAATGATATTCAGTGCAGTACAGAAAGCTGCAGAACAAAAGCTCGTGGATCTTTCGCAATACGACAAGAACAACGACGGCATCGTGGATATGGTTTATGTTATATATGCCGGCTATGGAGAAGCTGACGGTGGAGATGCCAACACGATATGGCCACACATGTGGAACCTACAGGCAAGTTCTATGTTCTTTAGCCAAAAGATTGACGGCAAAAGTCTAGGGCTCTATGCTTGTTCGGCAGAGTACAGAGGAGACAATACGTTCAGCGGTATAGGAACGTTCTGCCATGAATACGGACATTGTCTAGGCCTCCCCGACATTTATGACATAGACTATAGCGGTGGCTATGGCATGGGGAATTATGACATAATGTCGCATGGCTCATACTTGAACAACGGCAACACGCCTCCGAACTATAGCGCCTTTGAACGCCACTGCTTAGGCTGGATGGAACTTGAAGAGGTGCAAATGTCACGCGACTATACCCTTCTTTCGATTGAGGAATCGAATTCCGCACTGAAACTCTCGTCGAACACAAATCCGGATGAGTATTTCGTACTTGAAAACAGGCAGCAACAAGGATGGGACAAGTATCTTCCAGCTCACGGACTAATGATAACGCACATTGATTACAACGCGGAAGACTGGGCTAACAATACGGTAAATGATAATCCTAACCACCAGCACGTAATGATGATGGCGGCAGATAACTTGTGGAACAAGACAACACAGAACGGAGATCTCTATCCCGGACTACTTGACAACAAGGAATTTTCCGACACATCTGTGCCGAGTTCAAAGTTATGGGATGGCAGCAATCTCGCCAAACCCGTAACAAACATAACTCTCAACGGCAACGCTGTTACTATGCACATTGAGCTTAACACAGACGGTATAGAAAGTTACATAAATCAACGCGGCAGCGACTTCAACAAAAACAGTAGGACATACAATCTGAACGGACAGGAAGTGTCTGACACATACAAAGGAATCGTAATCCACAACGGGCACGCTGTAATCAACAGATAGCAGGAATTACTACTATCGGCATGCTAGCGCAAACCTTACTGCAACGTCGGGTTTGCGTTTTTTCGTATACATATAAATCATACACTGCGGATTCCGCGACACAAGCATAAATACCCCGGTTCAAAGCAGGCGTAAAGAGAATAAGGACTGTTATATTTGATATTCTAAAAGATAAAACGTAACTTTGCATAAAAGAAAGACTAATAAAGAATGCCATTAAGAATACCAGACAAGTTGCCGGCTATTGATATTCTGAAGAAAGAGAATATCTTTGTAATGGACAACAGTAGAGCTTTAACTCAGGACATACGCCCGCTAAAAATAGTGATTCTGAACCTGATGCCGATGAAGATAACTACGGAAACAGACCTGATACGCCTACTTTCCAACACGCCGCTACAGATAGATATCACGTTTCTGAAATTAAAAAGCCACACTCCGAAGAACACTCCCATAGAACACATGATGATGTTCTATAAGGATTTTGAACTGGTAAGCCACGAAAAGTTCGACGGAATGATTATTACCGGTGCGCCAGTTGAGAATTTCGAATACGAAGAAGTGAACTACTGGAGTGAAATTACAGAGATTTTCGAATGGGCTAAGCGCAACGTTACAAGCACGCTGTATATCTGTTGGGCAGCACAGGCAGGATTGTACTATCATTACGGAATACCTAAGTATCCACTTCCCAAAAAGATGTTCGGTATTTTCAAGCAATGTTGCACAGACCCCCTACTCCCTATTTTCCGTGGCTTCGACGACATATTCTTCATGCCGCACAGTCGACATACAGAAATACGCCGTGAAGATATTATAGCCAATAAAAATCTTAACATCATCGCCGACTCAGAAGAAAGTGGCGTAAGCATAGTCACGGCAAACAACGGTAGGGAATTCTTTATCACCGGGCACATGGAATATGCCCCTAATACTCTCGATCAGGAATACCGCCGAGACGTTGGGAAAAGAGACGATGTTGAACTGCCTAAGAACTACTATGAGGACGACAACCCTGACAAGCAGCCCATAGTAAGATGGAGAGCACATGCAAATCTCTTCTTCACGAATTGGATAAACTACTATGTCTATCAAGAAACGCCGTTCGACATAAACATGATAAAATGACCCTATGGGTAAGGCGCTTGCCGCAAGCAAGCGTCAACATACGCATTAACACAATAAATCCGCAACAACACCACACTTGTATGAGAGAATTAGAACTGCTTGCTCCCGCCAAGAACATTGAAAGTGGGATAGCTGCAATAGACAGCGGTGCTGATGCCGTCTATATCGGTGCAAGCAAATTCGGTGCAAGGCAAGCCGTTGGCAATAGTATTGCCGACATTGCCGAACTTTGTAGCTACGCCCACCGCTTCGGCTGCAAGGTTTACGTAACAGTAAATACCATTATTTACGATGATGAACTGAGCGAAACCCAAAAGCTTCTTTGCGAACTTGCAAAAGCTCAGGTCGACGCTATTCTCGTGCAAGACATGGGATTACTGAAACTTGACATACCCCAAGCACTTTCACTCCATGCAAGCACACAGACTGACAACCGCACGCCAGAGAAAACCGCCTGGCTTGCGTCTCATGGCTTCAGCCGCGTTGTGTTGGCAAGAGAGCTTACCATCAACGAGATTGCAGCCATTCACAAGGCTAACCCCACGACAGAACTGGAAGCTTTCGTGCATGGTGCGTTATGTGTAAGCTATTCTGGAGTATGCTATGCCTCCGAATATTGTTTCGGAAGAAGTGCCAACCGAGGAGCATGTGCACAGTTCTGCCGCATGAAGTTTGAACTGCTCAACAACGACGGCAATGCAGTAGGCAAAAGCGCCCACCTGTTGTCACTCAAGGATATGTGCCGCATAGAAAATCTTGAAGAGCTTGCCGATGCCGGCATTACTTCCTTTAAAATAGAAGGACGCCTAAAAGACATCAATTACGTGCGAAACGTTACTGCGGCATATAGCCAAAAGCTAAACGAAATTATTGAAAGGAGAAAGAAAGACTACAGGCGTGCATCGTTCGGCATCTGCGACACACAGTTTACGCCCAACCTGAACAAAAGCTTCAACCGCGGTTTTACCGAATATTTCCTGCATGCGCGCAAAAGTAGCTTCGCCTCATTCTATACCCCAAAGGCTATAGGAGAATTTGTTGGCAAGGTAAAAGAAACAAGACACAACTCGTTCAACGTGGCTGGCACGGCAACTTTTGCTAATGGCGACGGCCTTTGCTTCATCAACAGCGAGGGAGAACTTGAAGGATTCCGCGTTAACAAAGCAGAAGGGAACAGACTATTCCCGCTGAAAATGCCATACGGACTGAAACGCGGCATAGCCCTATACCGTAACAACGACCAGAACTTTGAGCGTGAGCTTGCCGCAGACAAGTCGAAGAGGAAACTTATAGCAGATTTAACTCTTAACGTTGAAGGCGACATCGCGACCTTAACTGCCACTTCTCCCGGCACCAATGTTGTTGCAACAGCCACACGAAAAATCGCTTTAGACAAGGCAAAGACACCACAGGGCGAAAACATAAAACGCCAACTCTCAAAATTGGGCGCAACAATGTTCAAGGCACGAGAAATAACGTTGCTACCTTCCGATTTCCCGTGGTTTGTGCCCAATAGCATTCTTTCTGAACTACGTAAAGAATGCATGGAAAAATTTGAAGAAGGTCTTGCCCAAAACAACAGTGCAACACGGACAGACAAAGGGGAACAACACACTTTATATGCAGACAGTGCATCCAACGCATATCAAGACGAAAGAAACCCGTCAACAGACGGCAAGCCGTCTGCCTATCCACTGCCCTACATGTATAATATATCCAACCACCTTGCAAAATCATTCTATAGCGAAGAAGGACTAAAGGACATACAACCTGCGTTTGAACTGAAGAAACAGAAACAACCACTCATAATGCAATGCCGTTATTGTCTGCGTTATGAGATAGGCGAATGTAAGAAGAACGGCAGGCAAAGCACACTTAAAGACCCACTACGTCTGAGACTTTCCGACGGAAAGACCTTCCGGTTGGAATTCGACTGTGCACACTGCCGCATGAACATCTACGCCGATTGACAGACGTGCTCCGTCTTTCACCATAGCAAACACGACAAAAAAGGAGAAGCAATAATGAACAATTCACGAAACACTTTACTGTGTATTATCGCCATTGCCATTGCCGTGGTGCTATCATCGTGCTCACACAGAGTCCACAAAGCAGGAATGATGAATACAGACAGTCTGCAATACACAGAAAAGCAGATTGATTCTATACATTTCTCAAAGACTCATCACTACGGACAGAACTTCAACTTCATCGTGAAGGCCGACTCTCTCGTTCTCATTAAAGGTCAACCAGAGGAATATCTTGGCGGGCTCCCTACAGATACCGCATGTATGAGAAAAGGCGACAGAGTAGCTGTTGCCGACATAAAGATAATGACTTCCGACCCAATAGACTCGGTATGGGTAGAATTGGCGCGCGACCAGTATTCTTTTGGATGGGCAAGAGAAAGCACAATACTTCCGCATGTCGTTCCAGATGACCCCATATCCAAGTTCATCTCCATGTTCTCCGACACGCATCTGCTCATAACCCTCATCATAATCAGCGTCATAGCATTTGCATACTTACTGAGAAAACTATTTGCCAGCAATGCCAAAATTGTGCTATACAACGATATTAGTTCCTTCTACCCTACTGCTCTCATTATAATCGTTTCTGCTTCAGCATGCTTCTACTCCAGCATGCAATTGTTCGCTCCCGACGAATGGCAGAACTTCTACTTCCACCCAACACTTAACCCCTTCAGTGTTTCGCCATTGCTTGCCGTTTTTCTTGCCTCCGTTTGGCTTATGCTGATTGTCACGGTGGCTGTCATCGACGAGGCACGGCGGCTTTTGCCGGCGTCAGAAGCCTTGCTCTATCTGTGCAGCCTATGCGGGATATGTGCCATGTGCTACATTCTCTTTAGCATTACAACACTTTATTATGTTGGCTACCCCTTGCTTGTCGTTGCCATCGTATTCGCGGTGAGAAAATATCTTAAGAAATACTACAAGCCTTTTGTTTGCGGCAACTGCGGGGCACGCATGAACCGTAAGGGGAAATGCCCGGAATGTGGAGCGATGAACGAATAAAAACGATTGATTTTGCCTGAAAAATCAATATTTATTATGATTGTGTGGATGCAAAAGGCGCAGTAACTTTGCACGCATGAAAAGATTTACAACACACATTGCTACTGCTTGTCTATGCATCAGCGCGAACAATGCCGCATTTGCCGAACAAGAAGTGCATGACATTTATTCAGGAAACACCACAAACGCGGCTTTATCGCTGAAAGCCGACACATCAAAAGTACGCAATCTCGACGAGATTGTTGTTATAGCGCAACCTAAAGAGAGTACGACACTGCGCAACATGCCTCTTGCATCCAGTATCTTTACTGACAAAGAGCTAAGCCGCCTAGGGGTTAAATCTCTCAGCGACCTGTCTGCATATATACCGGCATTAGACATTCCGCAATACGGCTCGCGTCTTACTTCCTCTGTTTACATCAGGGGTATCGGCTCTAGAGTGAACAATCCTGCAGTTGGTGTCTATATCGACGGCATGCCCCTGCTTAGCAAAAACTCCTACAACACACACATATACCAGACCGATCGCATCGATGTACTACGCGGACCACAAGGCACTTTGTATGGCATGAACACAGAAGGCGGTCTCATAAGGATGTTTACCAAAAATCCTCTCTCGCACAAGGGCACGGATATAAAACTCGCTCTAGGCAACCATTTCCTCCGCAATGTAGAGTTTACTAAATTCATTCGCCTTTCAGATAGATTCGCACTCTCTCTGTCTGGTTTTTACAACGGCAACAACGGTTTCCTTCGCAACTCCACAACGGGGAAACGGGCGGACGCATACAATGAAGGAGGCGGACGGTTGCGCATAGCAAAACAGCAGAACTCCAGACTAACCTACGATTTTTCAACAGACTATCAGTATGTAAACCAAAACGGATTCGCATACGGACAATACGACACCACGAGCGGAAGCATTGCATCCCCCGCAAATAACCGATACAATGGCTACAAGCGAAATTTATGGAACTCCGTGCTAAATATAAACTATGTGCTGCCATCATTAACATTCAACTCAACAACGAGTTATCAATTCCTTTCTGACGAAATGAATATGGACCAAGACTATACCAATCTTGACTATATGCACTTGCAACAGAAGCAGCTTCAGAACGGACTTACTCAGGAATTCACACTCAAATCCCAAACGTCTCGCCTATGGAAACACACGTCAGGACTGTTCCTTTCATACCTTTGGCAACGGACCGAAGCTCCGGTTTATTTCGATTCAGACTTCAATAAAGGCATGGCCTCAACGATACAGACGGCAATGTACTCTGCCATTTCATCGGCAATGGCAGAGAAGTTCAAAGCAACACCAGGCGTTATCGATGAAATGGCCATGGAGATGGCGCGCAAAACGATAGAACGCGCAGGAGGAATCAGCGTATCTGACATCAACATGAGTGTACCCGGACTATTTCATACCCCACAATTAAACATCGGAATCTACCACGAATCACTGTTAGACATAACAGAACGTCTGACCTTCAACATCGGACTGCGTTATGATTTCAGCAAAGTAAAAATAGCATACACCACCAGTGCGGCAATGAACGCCAGCGTAAACGTAATGGGAAAGGAAGCAACGAGCACCATTTCCTCAATATTAAATAACTGCAAGAGCGATGTCTTTAACCAAATACTGCCGAAGATAGGCGTTACGTGGCGATTCGACAACAACGGGAGCAACCTATATGCCTCTATAAGCAAAGGGTATAGAGCCGGAGGCTATAACATACAGATGTTTTCCGACATACTGCAATCTGAACTCCGCACGGGTAGCACCACAGCACTTCGGAATGGAACGGGAATAGAACATTCTGACGAAGACTATAACCACATAAACAAAACCATTTCCTATAAGCCGGAACTTAGCTGGAACTACGAAATAGGCACTCATCTTAATCTTTTTGACAACAAAGTGCAGACGGACATTGCTGCATACTATATTAAAATACGCAACCAACAGTTGTCTGTGATGGCAGGAAACTACGGATTCGGGCGCATGATGGTAAATGCCGGACGGAGTCACAGCCTCGGAGCAGAACTGTCGATACGCGGAAAAGCGTTCGACAACCGGCTTGCATGGAACACAACCTACAGCTTTACGCATTCCGTCTTTGACAATTACACTGAAGAAAAAGGCAACACCCTCATTGACCACAGCGGCAAGAAAGTTCCTTTCATACCGCGTCACACATTAGGTCTTGCAGCCGAGTGGACCTTCCCCATCGTGGGAAAATGTCTCAACGCAATCGTTCTTGGGGCAGACGTCAAAGCACAAGGAAAAACATATTGGGACGAAACAAACCTTTGTGCGCAAAAATTCTATGCCCTTCCCGGGGCACATGTCGACGCGAGGTTCAAGAACGTAAACGTTTCGATATGGGCAAAGAATTTTACCTCAACAAGATATGCCACATTCGCCTTTTCGTCAAGTGCTACAGGCAAGGAGTTGTGGCTGGCACAACGCGGAATGCCATTCCAATTAGGCATTGAAGCAAACATACATTTCTGAGAATTAAACTACTGAAAGATAAAGAAATAAGCCAAATGAGCAAAATCTTTCAGTAGAAGCCCGTGGGCTCTCATGAAAAAGTCCGTGGCGTTATAAAAAAGACTCTGCGGGCTAACGTTACGATAGTCGCACGCACTAAACAAGAACCATTAAGGGGCGGACTCAAAATACAAGTCCGCCCCTTAACTATATTGCTTATCTTTCCATCAAGAATTTCTTGAATTCAGTAAAATCAGCGTTCATTGCCACGCTCTGTTTCTCCCCTTTCATAAAAGCAGCAAGACGCTCTGGAATTTCTATCGCCGAACCTATGGCAGCCTCAACAGTGTCTTTGAACTTCGCAGGATGTGCCGTTTCAAGGAACACACCTGTTTCACCCTCTTTCAGACCCTCTTTCAATGCCATATAACCGCATGCGCCGTGTGGGTCAAGGATATATCCGTTATCGGCAAAACATGCAGCCATAGCTTCACGTATCTGCTCGTCTGTGAAAGCTTGCGCACTGACGCATGACCTTACCGCCTCAACATTGCCTCCGCACATGTCAAGGATACGCGCGAAATTGCTGGGGTTGCCCACATCCATGGCGTTGGCAATTGTCTGTATACTGGCACGTGGAGAATATGTGCCCGTTTGAAGGTATTCACAGAACACATCGTTCGCATTGTTTGCCGCAATAAATCTTTTTATTGGCAAGCCCATCTCACGTGCAAATAGCCCCGCCGTAATGTTACCGAAATTTCCGCTTGGTACACATATCACCATATTGTCGCCTTTCCCCTGTGCCTTCAGTTGGGCATAAGCGTGGAAATAATAGAATGCCTGCGGAAGGAATCGCGCCACATTTATTGAGTTTGCCGACGTTAGCTTCATCTTTGCATTAAGCTCCCCATCGAGGAAGGCTTGCTTAACAAGAGATTGACAGTCGTCAAACACTCCGTCTACTTCAATAGCCGTTATGTTTTTGCCAAGCGTTGCAAACTGGCTCTCTTGAATTGCGCTGACCTTTCCCTTCGGATAGAGCACATAAACGTTTATGCCGTCAACGCCAAGGAATCCATTGGCTACGGCAGAACCCGTATCTCCGCTTGTGGCTACGAGTACGTTTACTTCCTCTTTTGCCTCCTTGCGGATGAAATACTGCAAGAGTCGCGCCATGAAACGTGCGCCAACATCCTTGAATGCCAGCGTCGGACCGTGGAACAGTTCAAGACTGTATATGTTTTCTTCCACCTTAACGGCAGGACAATCGAAAGCCAACGTGTCATCCACGATTGCATCAAGGGCATCCTTGTCAACATCTTCACCGAAAAACGCTGCTGCCACTATTTTGGCTATTTCGTTGAACGGCATCTCGTCGATAACATCATAGAAGCTTTGCGGCAATCTGCAAAGACTCTCTGGCATATAAAGGCCTCCATCGGGTGCCAATCCCTTAACAACGGCTTCGTTAAGTGAAGCCAACGGAGAATTATTGTTTGTACTGTAGTATTTCATGTTCGTTGTCTATTTGGTTTGTCATTGTTCTATCTGCATGAATTGCTGCATGAATTGCTGCAAGCGCAACAGTCCATAAGAGCCTTCAACGCAGCTCTTCTCGTCGTAAACCTGCACTTTGTCTGGTTCTATTCCTTTATGATATATGATAAAAGGCACAGGCTCGCTCACGTGTATGCGCATCTCCACAGGCGTAGGATGGTCTGGCAAGATTGCCATGCATACAGGTTCTTCCCATGTCTTCAGTTCGTTGTATATGGGTTCTATAAGTCTGTGGTCCAAATTCTCTATCGTGCGGATTTTAAGTCCAAGGTCTCCGTCGTGTCCGGCTTCGTCGCTTGCTTCCACATGCAGGAAAACGAAATCATATGTGCGCAAGGCTTCAATGGCAGCTTTCGCCTTTCCCTCATAGTTTGTGTCGGCAAGTCCTGTTGCTCCCTCTACAAAAATTTTTCTAAGTCCTGCATAATGCCCTATTCCCCTAATGAGATCGACAGCAGAAATGACCGCACCGTTCTTCACTTGCGGATACATCTGCGAAATAGTCTGCATGGATGGTCGGTAGCCACCGCCCCAAGGCCAAATAGAGTTAGCCGTGTCAAGACCTTCGGCCGCAAGTTTTACATTCATTGGATGAGCGGAAAGAAGCGCCTGCGACTTAATGATAAGTTCGTTAAGCACGTCGGCAGTCTGTTGTGGCGTAAGCCTTTTCACTTGTTTCCCGTCTGCGTCGGTATATGTTTCAGGCTCAACGTTTTCATATCCCTTCATGGGCTTAACCATAAGCCCGTGCCACTCTTCACCAGGATGGTCGTGTGGCGGAGCACATTCCACATGCTTGTCGCCTCCTTTTATTATAAGCAGATGTCGATACTGTATGCCTGTATAAAAATGTACCCGCTCGTCGGCAAGATTTTCGTTGAGGTATTTTATCAGTGCCGCGCCATTTGCAGTGGTCAGATGCCCGCCATGATGGTTCTTTATCCGTCCATTTTCAAGACAAATGATATTGCAGCGCATTGCAAATTCGCCAGGACGCATTTCATAACCGATACTTGCAGCCTCTAGAGGTCCGCGCCCCTCATATACTTCCCGCTGGTCGTAACCAAGAATTGAACTGTTGGCTACCTCGCTCCCGGGGTGAAACCCGTCGGGTATGGTTACCAACCGTCCACAACACCCTTTGCGTGCCAACATATCCATATAGGGCGTATCGGCATACTGTAGGAGTGTGCGTCCGCCAAGACGGGCAACGGGATGGTCTGCCATGCCGTCGCCTAGTATTATCAAGTGTTTCATATTTGTGTGTGTTGTTGCGTTTGTGTCTGTCGTTAAACTTTATCTGCGAAACGCTGTGCCTTTGCCATCAGATATTGGCTATTGACATTATATTGGCAAAGACTCCGGCTGCAGTCACGCCGGCGCCAGCTCCGTAGCCCTGAATGAGCATCGGGTATTCGCGGTAGCGTTCTGTTGTGAGTAGCACAATGTTGTTTGAACCTTCAAGCATATAGAAAGGATGATGCTGGCCCACAGCTTCTAGCGAAACACTGGTCTTTCCGTGGTCCATGCGGGCAACGAAACGCCAACGCTTGTTTTCGCTATCAAGAACCTTGCGGCGGTTTTCGAAATCACCGTCCAGCTGTGGCAGATTTTTCCAGAAATCCTCTATTGAACCATTGAAGAAATCTTCAGGAATAAAGAGGTTTTTCTCTACATCCTCCTGTTCTACTTTATACCCAGCCTCACGCGTAAGAATAACAAGCTTGCGCACTACATCCTTTCCGCTGAGGTCTATGCGTGGATCAGGCTCACTGTAGCCCTGCTCCTTAGCCCGTCGCACAGTCTCGGAGAAGGGGACAGTAGCGGAGATTTCGTTAAATATAAAATTAAGAGTGCCGCTCAAAACAGCCTCAATTTTGAGGATTCTATCACCAGAGTTGCGCAAATCGTTTATTGTGCCGATGATTGGCAAGCCTGCGCCCACGTTGGTTTCAAAGAGAAACTTCACGCCACGCCTTAAAGCCGTCTCTTTCAGTTTCAGATAGCTCTCGTATTTTCCTGAAGCCGCCACCTTGTTTGCTGCCACAACGGAAATGTTATGGTCAATGAAGTCCTGATAGAGCGCTGCTACTTCACTGCTTGCCGTGCAGTCGACAAAGACACTGTTGAAAATGTTCATGCCTATAATCTCATTTTTCAGAGACTCTGTATTGCTTGGTGCAGAGGATTGCAACTCTTGTCTGTAGTTTTCAAGGTCTATACCGTCGCGGTTGAATATTGCGTTACGGCTAGAAGCAATTCCTACGACATTCAGTTTAAGTCGCTGCGACTTAAGGAGTTCTTGATACTGGCTCTTTATTTGCTCTAGCAAGTTGCCGCCCACTGTTCCCACACCACAGACAAAAAGGTTTAGAACCTTGTATTCGCTGAGGAAGAAACTATCGTGAATGACATTCAATGCCTTACGCAGGAATTTGCTGTCAACCACAAACGAGATGTTTGTTTCTGAAGCTCCTTGGGCACAAGCTATCACACTGATACCGCTACGGCCGAGCGTACCAAACAGTTTGCCGGCAATACCAGGCGTATGCTTCATGTTTTCGCCAACTATGGCTATGGTTGCAAGATTACTTTCTGCGTGCATGGGAAACATTGCCCCTGTCTTTATCTCCTTGGCAAACTCGTTGTTGAGCACTTCAACAGCCTCGCTCGCATCAACATCACGCACACCTATGGATGTAGAGTTCTCGGAAGACGCCTGGGAAACCATAAATACAGAAATGCCATTGTCGGCAAGTGCGGTAAAGATGCGGCGGTTTACACCTATCACACCAACCATTGACAATCCGGTAACGGTAATGAGCGTTGTTCCTTTTATGCTGGAAATACCCTTGATAGGCTTTGCGTCGTTCTCTACATGCTTTAGAATTGTTGTGCCAGGATTCTCGGGATTGAAGGTGTTTTTCACCTTTATCGGAATATCCTTCACGCAGACCGGATAAATGGTAGGCGGATAAACGACCTTTGCCCCGAAGTTGCAAAGTTCCATAGCCTCAACATAGCTAAGTTCATTTATGGTATAAGCAGAGTGTATCACTTTTGGATCTGCCGTCATAAAGCCGTCTACATCTGTCCATATCTCAAGGACATCGGCATTTAGAGCTGCCGCTATAATAGAAGCTGTATAGTCGCTGCCGCCACGCCCAAGGTTTGTTATCTCTCCAGAAACGCAGTCTGAACTGATAAAGCCCGGCACAATGGCAGTACACTTGCAGTCTTTGAAAGTTTCCTTTACAAGCTTTTCCGTGAGTTCGCTATTAAGAATATTCTTCCCGTGCTTGAAAACCGTTTTTATAAACTTCCGTGAGTTGTAACGCTTGCCGTTTTCCACAAGAGCCGCCACTATATAACTGCTCAAGCGTTCGCCATAACTTACAATGGCCGACTGAATTTTGTCGCTAAGGTCGCGAATCAGATAAACACCGTAATAAATAGAACGCAATTCCTCAAAGAGATTGTTAACCGTTCTCGTGAGGTTATCGCGTGTTTCCTCGTCTTCAATAATCGTTTCAATCATGTCGTGATGACGCTTCACCATGCCTTCAAACTCCTCTGTGTAGGCTTTGTCGCCAGCCACCGCCATCTTAGATGTAGCAATGAGCTTGTCTGTAATGCCACCCAAGGCACTCACCACTACGATGACCTGCTCTTTTTGGCTTTCAACTATCCTTTTCAAGCTCATTATGCTTTCAACGGAACCTACAGACGTTCCACCAAATTTCAATACTTTCATAAAAACTTCTATTTTCTATTACGGTTATTATCTTCTTTAAACTGCAAAATTACTAATAATAGTTAACTTATACAACAAGTTTTATAACAAAAGAACAAGAAAGTCCACACGATAATTATAATTGCGCAACATAAAGAAAGAATTGCCTAAACACAACAACATCTGAAAAAGCTGAAAGACTGAAATTTAATTTGGTAAGTAGAAAAGATTAAGCTACTTTTGCAATGGACAAAAAAAGGAGTAATCCACTTAAAAATAAACTTATAAACACAGAAAATTATGAAAGCTATAGCAACAGAAAAGGCTCCGGCAGCAATCGGTCCGTACAGCCAGGCAATTGAAGTAGGCGGTTTTGTTTTCGCATCAGGCCAGATTCCACTCAACCCAGCAACAGGCCAGTTTGTTGAAGGCGGTATAAAGGAGCAGACACGCCAGGCTCTTACTAACGCTAGAGAGATACTTAAAGCTGCAGGACTAGACCTAAATAACGTTGTAAAGACTTCCGTTATGCTAGCAGACATCAAGTATTTCGGCGAAATGAATGAAGTTTATGCTGAATTTTTCAGTGAGCCATATCCAGCACGTTCGGCATTTGCTGTGAAAGACCTGCCAAAAGGCGCACTCGTAGAAGTGGAATGCATTGCAGCAAAATAAGAAGCTGAAACGCATACTGCATACTTATATATTAAGAAATGAAGGATTGCATAATAATAGTCAGTGGAGGCATGGACAGCATTACCATGCTCCACGACTTTAAAGACCGCATAGCACTTGCCATATCGTTTGATTACGGAAGCAACCACAACGATAAGGAAATTCCATTTGCCAAACTTCACTGCGAACGCCTCGGCATCAGGCACATAACCATTCCGTTGGCTTTCATGAAAGAATATTTTAAAAGCAGTCTTCTCAGCGGAGCAGAGGCAATTCCCGAGGGGCATTATGCTGACAAGAACATGAAATCGACCGTTGTGCCGTTTAGAAACGGTATAATGTTGTCTATTGCTGCCGGCATTGCCGAGACTAACGACATATCACACATAATGATTGCCAACCACAGTGGCGACCATGCAATTTACCCCGACTGCCGTGAAAGTTTCGTGTCAGCGATGAGCGAAGCAACTCATGCGGGAACGTATAACGGTGTAACTGTTTTTGCCCCATATACAGGCATAACAAAGAGTCAGATTGCTAAGCGTGGCAAAGAACTCGGCATTGACTATACTGAAACATGGTCGTGCTACAAAGGTGGAGAAAAGCACTGTGGCAAATGCGGCACTTGCGTTGAGCGAAAAGAAGCTCTGCGTGATGCAGGCATAGAAGACAAGACTGAATATGAAGGATAGAAAGGAGTATCTACTCCAACCTATCTTTTTTTTATATTATCGTAGGAGGAATTATTTTCCTAACCCTAGCAAGAACAAGGGCAAAGCAATAGTCTTAACGCTCTTTTCCGCCACTGGCAAGATATCGCTGCATTGAGTTTTTTTCTGAAACTCCAGAAAAAAGCATGTCGTCTATAAGCCATTTGCCCTTTTCCTTTACCATCTCGACACCAACTTCATGTTTCTCACCTAGATTCATCACAGAAACAGTAGTGGAATACTTATCGGCTTTCATCACGCCCACATTTACTGTAGCCTTAATGTCCTGAAAATCCTGTCCGCACACCCAGTGATCGGATTCGAAAAAGCCAAGATAACCATCAGCCGCAAGCTTGTTGTCCAGTTTTCTCACCTTCCTTAAAATGTCATTATAAGAGCTTGACATATAGCGAGCCTCAAAGTCTGGCGACTTTGACAGTAAGGAAATGTCATTTTCTGCCTTCGAATACCAAGCGAACACCTGTGCATATATAGCTCGCAAGCTTTTTGTAGCTTCTTCAATGTCGCTTTCTTCCGAATTGTTCTGCGCGTTTGGCAAAACAGAGTGAATACTGTCTGAATGGGCATTTTCGTGTTTCGGTGACGTTTTGCTGTTGGAAGGATTTGAGCATCCTGCCACAACAACTAATGATGCCATTAAAAAAGAGTAGATATTCATCTTATCCATTACTTTATTTCTTATTAAAAAATTATTCCTCGAGGTCAACAAATCTTGAAATTTTATGGTTTTATTGTGCTTCATCGCCTTTTTATAAATGCCCACCCCAAACGATGAGTTTTTCCCTTGCGGGAAAGTGAGCGCAAGACATACATCCCGTCCGGAATGTCGGCAACATTTATAGTCTGTACATAAGGCTTTGTGGTATAGGCGACACCTGTAGCGGTTTCAAAGACCACATATTCTGCGTCAAGAACAGATGGCTTGACTGACAATTCCAGCATATTACCATTATTGCGCAAAAGCCGTTTTTCTGTCAGCACTTCATTGCCTGCAACATCATCAACCCGCGCAGGCTTGCTTTCTTTCCCATACCTGTCGATGGCTGTGACGGAAAAATAACGGAACTGCCTGGACTCAGGAACGAATAGTTCTGATTTTTCCAAACGTTGTGCCACAATATTCCGCGGGTCCGACACGTCTACGGGCGAGATATTGCTGCCATAAACATTATAATGTATCTGCACTGGTGTTGTACCAATATTGCCAAGAGCCTTTTCTGCCGTTTCCTCACTAGAAGCCTTCCACGACAAAAGATATCCACCGTCCTTGCTTTTAACCGTAAAGTCCTGAGGTGCTGAAGGGGCGGCATGGGGAAACCATGTCATCTCTGGCACTATTGCGGGATAAACATTAAATTCATCTGCAGCAAAAGAGTAGATGCCTTTAACATCATCCATGAAGAATTTGTTTCGAAAGAGGGCTATTCCAACTCCTTGGCTACGACACACCCACAATTCCCTCTGCACATCAGCAAAAGACCAGTCCGCCTCTTTGGGAGAAAGGAAATAAATGCCTAATCCAGCAACGACTGTGCGCCCATGACTCCTCTCCTTCCAGTCGGCAACAAACGGGAAAAACTGGTTGCCACGGAAGTACATCATTGGATAAATCTGGTCCATCCATCCTTCTTTAAGCCATCTTTCAACATCCTGGCAACCTTTTTCCTCTGCGTTCCATCCTCTACTCCAATAGCGACTAAGGTCATTACGCTTGCCTATAGGCGAACAACTCATTTTAACCCACGGCTTTAATTGCTTGACTGCAGCTGAAACCCTTTCTACAATATTTGAAATATTATCGCGCGCCTGTTGCCTTGAGATAGTGAGTTTCTGGTTTTCCGAATAACGGATATAGTCAAGATGTATGCCGTCAACATCATAATTAGCGGCAATCTCTGCACAAAGCGATGCAATGTAACGAGCTGTTGCATCCTTCTCCGGACGCATGAAATATTCGTCGCCTATCTTCACCAACAAATCCGGATGACTTCGCTTCAAGTTTTTGTAACCTGCACCTGAAGCTCTGCCTACTGGAACAGAAACGACCCATGCATGAATTTCCATTCCACGCTTGTGACATTCTTCGACGGCGAACGCCAACGGGTCGTACCCGGGAGAAACGGTTGGTTTGCCCGACATACAACCATCCCATGGCTCTAATTTCGAAGGGTAAATCACTGTTCCACGAATACGGGTCTGAAGCAAGACGGTATTGATGTTGGCACGTTGCAACTTGTCCAGCAATTGGCGCAACTCGTTTTTCTGCTTCTCTATACTTCTTAAAGACTGGGCATAAGAATGAGGCCAGTCAAGACCGCCTATTGTTGTCAGCCACACTGCTCTCACTTCTCTCTTAGAAAAACAGTCATTGAGGTTTGCCGACGAAACAGGCTGCGCCATGGCGATAAGAGGGAAACACAATAAAATAAATATTATCTTGAAGAATCTAATCATCGTTTTACTTGATACATATATAAAATAAAAAGCTCCGGCGAAGATAGCAATATTCTTTGTGTTGAGCAAATAATAGGATTTATTATACCGCTATCAAGTTTTTTACTTTAACTTTGCATTTATGAAAATAGAATCCATAGCCTATTTCCACTCACCTTTCAAAGAAAAATTCGGAATACCCAAACAAAGCGGAATTGTTGAAACGTTGCCTGGGCAGATAGTCTTTGTGCCCACATTCCGTAACCGCGACGCTCTGCGCGGCATAGAGGGGTTTGACTACCTCTGGCTTCTGTGGGGATTCTCTGCCAATCCGCATGCGGCAACAAACGTTGTCGTACGCCCGCCACTGCTTGGCGGCAACGAGAGAATGGGAGTATTTGCCACAAGGTCACCTTTCCGCCCTAATGCCATCGGACTTTCTTCTGTAAAACTACAGAAAGTCGACTACGAAGCGGCTGAAGGTCCTATAATTCATGTATTGGGAGCAGACCTAATGGACGGAACACCCATCTATGACATTAAGCCATACGTGACGCTTTCCGACTGCCACCCCGATGCCCATTGCGGTTTTGTAGACAGCAACGCCATACGGAAGCTTAACGTTATTGTGGACGACAAAATGAAAGTAGACTTTGACAGCGAAGAGTTGGAAAAACTTATTGAGGTATTAAGACTTGACCCACGCCCACATTACCATAACGACCCAGAACGTGTTTACGGAATGTTATACAACGACAGAAACGTGAGATTCAAAGTTATTGGCACAAACCTACATATATTGACTGCAGAAAGGGTAAAAGACAACGAATAACGGTGAATTGGACGGATATATTTATCGGCATTTTTACATACAAATCACCGTATTTCACCCCTACTTGTTAAACTTGACAAAGATTTTTCAGTGTATTAGCAAATCTCGGTAACTTTGTACTCGCACTCCTTGGCAGAGGAAAAATTCTTCTGCCACATTCATGTGCATACAAAACTTACGAAAAATGAACCAACAAATGAAACTTACAAAAAGCAACAATAGCTTTGTTCTATCGGGAAAGATTTTTGCAACAGGAATAATGTCGTTTTGCGGCGTGGTAAGCGAAACGGCAATGAACGTAACATTCCCCACCCTTATGGAAGAATTCAGTATCGGCACGAGCATGGTGCAATGGATAACGACTGGATACTTGCTCGTTCTTGCACTTGTTGTAACAATGTCGTCTTATCTGAAGCGCAATTTTCAACCACGCACGCTCTTTATTTTTGCTATCTCCTGCTTCATCTTAGCTACTATAGGATGTTTCGCAGCACCTGCTTTTTGGGTACTTCTTCTTGGAAGAACAGTGCAAGGCATCGGAACAGGAATTGCCTTGCCGCTAATGTTCAATATCATAATGAGCGAAGCTCCACGAGAAAAAATCGGGATGTTCATGGGACTGGGCATGCTTGTTACGGCTGTTGCACCAGCCGTAGGACCCGTTTTAGGCGGATATATCGTGGAATATTTCGGGTGGCGCTACATCTTTCTGTCACTAACGCCGCTTCTTTTACTTTCTTTGGCCGTGGGCTTAGCCTTAATAACCCGCACGGAAATGAAAGAAAGTTCAAGCTTCCACTTCTTCGACTACACGCTTATCGTCATCGGTTATACCACATTCATATTGGCAATGGTGTCAGCATCATCACAAGGTTGGCTGAGTGTTAGTGTCATCGCGCTTATCTGCGTTTCGGTATGTTCCCTAACCCTGTTTGCCGTGAAGTCCAGAAAAGAAGAAAACCCGTTGTTGCGCTGTCAAGTATTGTCTCACGGGAAATTCATGACTGCACTTGCCACTATACTCATCGGGCAGTTCAGCGTCTTAGCCCTTGGATACGTAATACCCAACTATTCGCAAATTGTAAATGAAACAGGAGCATTCCAAGCCGGACTGCTCTTGGTGCCAGGATGTGTCGTGGGGGCTTGTCTCGCACCTATAAGCGGAAAGCTATTGGATAGATACGGTGCCCGACTCCCGATAACAACAGGATACGGATTCATGCTACTGTCACTCCTGCTCTTTTCCTTTTATGGGGAACACATGAACACGACAATGTTTTATTTTTTCTATATAATATATACCATAGGTCAGGGACTCGGATGCGGAAATGCCATGACATTCGGACTAGGAAGTCTGCCGACGGAACTGTCTGCCGACGGGAATGCATTAATGAACAGCATGCAGCAGCTTGCCGGCGCCATGGGAACTGCAGTTGTATCAACAATAGTTGCCACAAGTCAAAAAGCCACAACCATTAACGAATACGCCAAAGCGACAGCAACAGGAAGCAACAACGCCTTCATATTACTCGCGGCAATAATGCTACTCGCCTTCATTGCCACAGTTTGCATGACTGCCAACAACAAGAACAGAACAGTTAACTAACAGAAAAGAAAACACTTTTTGGTAGGATAACTATGCAAATAAATAAAAAACAATTATTTTTGCACTGATTTTCGAAAACCTAAAAAACAACGTTTTGACAGAGAAGCATATCGTATTGGAGGACATCGATCCCGTTGTCTTTTACGGGACAAACAACGAACACTTGCAAATGATAAAGTTGTTGTTCCCCAAATTAAGAATATTGGCACGCGACAACGTACTGAAAGTGCTTGGAGATGAAGTCCAAATGCAGAAATTTGAAATTTTCGCAGAGAAACTTAGGCAACATATCGTAAAATACAACTACATTGGCGAAACAGACATCATAAACACCGCAAGAGGAAAAAGTTCGCCAAACAATGTTTCTGAAGATGTTATTGTTTACAACATTTCCGGGAAACCCATAAAGAGCCGTAGCGAGAACCAAAAGAAACTCGTTGATGCCTACAAGAAAGACGACATGATCTTTGCCGTAGGCCCTGCCGGAACAGGAAAGACCTACCTAAGTATTGCGCTTGCCGTAAAGGCTCTAAAGGAGAAAAGTGTCAAGAAAATCATTTTGAGTCGCCCTGCTGTTGAAGCGGGAGAAAAGCTCGGCTTCTTGCCTGGCGACATGAAAGACAAGATTGACCCATATCTACAACCGCTATATGATGCGCTAGAAGACATGCTACCTGCCGTTAAGCTGCAGGAAATGATGGAAAAGCACATAATACAAATAGCACCACTTGCCTTCATGAGAGGACGAACATTAAGCGATGCGGTGGTTATACTTGACGAAGCGCAGAACACAACTTCCGCACAGTTGAAGATGTTCCTCACCCGAATGGGATTCAACACTAAAATGATAATAACAGGCGACCTTACTCAAATCGACTTGCCAAGGGGAACAAGAAGCGGACTTGCCGAAGCCATACACATTTTGGACGGCATCGACGGCATTACAATAGCAAGACTTGAAAAGGACGATATAGTAAGAAATAAACTTGTTACCAAAATAGTAAGTGCCTACGATAGGGCTAACAACGATAGCCACGGCGCAAAATAAAACTTTTTCAGAAGCTAATTGCAAGTTTTTAAGGTAAAATCACTACATTTGCAGTATTATACACATGCTTGTTGCTAAGCAAAACAAAATAAGATAAAGAAACATTATTTATCTGACTTTAAATACATATAAAGTAATGAAAGCATTAACAAGTACCAATTTCCTATTTGACGGTCAAAAAAGTGTTTACCACGGCAAAGTACGCGATGTTTATGACATCAACGACGACATTCTCGTAATGGTTGCAACGGACAGAATCTCTGCATTTGATGTTGTTTTGCCAAAAGGAATACCTTTTAAAGGACAAGTGCTCAACCAAATAGCAGCAAAATTCCTTGACCACACGACAGACATCTGCCCTAACTGGAAATTGGCTACGCCAGACCCAATGGTCACAGTTGGCTTGAAGTGTGAAGGCTTCAGAGTGGAAATGATCATACGTTCTATCCTCACCGGCTCGGCTTGGCGCGAATACCAAAAAGGATGCCGCGAGCTTTGCGGAGTGAAACTACCCGACGGAATGAGAGAAAACGAACGTTTCCCCGAACCAATTATTACGCCTACTACAAAGGCTGACGAGGGACACGATATGAACATCTCTAAGGAGGAAATCATTGCCCAAGGCATAGTCGGAAAAGAAGACTATGAAATAATGGAAGACTACACGCGCAAAATCTTTGCAAGAGGACAGGAAATAGCTGCAAAGCAGGGACTTATCCTCGTTGACACGAAATACGAATTCGGAAAGCGCGACGGAAAGGTTTATCTAATTGACGAAATTCATACCCCTGACTCAAGCCGCTATTTCTACGCAGACGGTTATGAAGAGAAACTGGCCAAAGGAGAACCACAAAGACAACTGTCGAAAGAATTTGTACGCCAATGGCTTATTGAACACAACTTCATGAACGAACCCGGACAAACCATGCCGGAAATTACCAATGAATACGCAGAAAGCGTAAGCGACAGATACATCGAGCTATATGAACACATCACAGGAGAGACATTCGACAAGGCGAAAGAAGACGGCGACATTGCTGCACGCATTGAGAAGAACGTTTCTGAATGGCTCAAGACATACAGTAAATAGACATCACAACTAGCAGTTACGGCATAACCGCCCATTGCTTTATGCAAGAGGAAAGCGGGGATGCCGTAATTGTAGTTTTTTCTAAAAAGAATAACCATATAGCAATACGGGATAATGTACGAGCAAGAAAAAATAAACCCATACAACAAAGAAGAAAGAAAAACGGCACAAGTTGAAAAAATGTTTGACTCCGTTGCCCACTCGTACGACTTACTCAACCACAGACTGTCGTTCTGGATTGACAAATATTGGCGCAACACCGTAATCAAGATATTGAAAGATGCCGCACCGCAGAGAATTCTCGACATTGCTACAGGAACAGGCGACTTGGCCATACTGGAGGCGACAAAACTAAAGCCGATACAGGTTATAGGAGCAGACATTTCAGAAGGAATGATGAATATCGCTAGGGAGAAAGTAAAGGCTAAAGGATTAGAAGACACGGTCTGCTTCTCACGCGAGGACTGCTTACAGCTAAGTTTTAAAGAAAATACATTTGATGCCGTTACAGCAGCCTTCGGAATAAGGAACTTTGAAAATCTGGAACAGGGACTTAAGGAAATGTATCGTGTGTTGAAACCAGGAGGAACCCTCTGTGTAATAGAACTTACACGTCCCGTAAGATTTCCGATCCGACAATTGTTCGCCATATACACGCATACAATTCTACCCGTCTATGGGAGGATTATTTCAAAAGACAACAACGCATACACGTATCTCATACGTACCATTGAAGCCTTTCCACAAGGTGAAACAATGGTATCTATACTTAAAAAAAACGGTTTCAACAAAGCTAGCTTTAAAAGGCTGACATTCGGAATATGTACCTGTTATACAGCAACTAAATAATACAGACAACTTATGGACAAGTATGGACTTATCGGATACCCACTCATCCATTCCTTTTCAAAGAGTTTCTTCAATGAAAAGTTCATGAATGAAGAAATTGACGCAGAATACATAAACTTTGAGATTAAAAACATTGAATCTCTGCTGGAAGTTATAGCAACAAATCCTGAACTAAAAGGACTGAATGTCACAATCCCCTACAAGGAGAAGGTTCTTAGTTTCCTTGACTATATAAGTGTGGAAGCTCGCGCCATTGGAGCCGTTAATGTAATACGGGTTGAACATAGAGGTGACGATGTGGTGCTGAAAGGTTACAATAGCGATGTTATCGGCTTTACCAAAAGCATAGAGCCTCTACTTGAAAAATTCCACAAGAAAGCTCTTATATTGGGTACTGGCGGAGCGGCAAAAGCCATAAACTACGGATTAAAGTCTTTGGGACTTGACACAGTGATGGTAAGTCGATTTGAACGACCTAACACAATAAGATATGCAGATGTAACACCTGAAGTAGTAAAGGAATACAATGTTATAGTAAACTGTACGCCTTCGGGTATGTACCCACACTACAATGAGTGTCCAAATCTGCCTTACGAAAGCATGGACAGCCATAATCTGCTCTACGATTTAATATACAACCCTGACGAGACATTGTTCCTTAAAAAAGGTAAGGCGCAGGGGGCAATAACAAAGAATGGACTAGAAATGCTTTTGCTGCAAGCCTTTTCTAGTTGGGACTTTTGGAACAACGAAGAGAAAGCATAGAAAACGTTGAATAAAACAAGACTCACCTATTATAATATATAGAACACGCATATAAAAAATATATTTTTGAGATGGACAAATCAAACAGATACATGTCTCGTGGCGTAAGCGCAGCTAAAGAAGATGTGCACAATGCCATAAAGAACATCGACAAGGGAATTTTTCCACAGGCTTTCTGTAAAATAATCCCAGACATTTTGGGCGGAGACCCTGAATACTGCAACATTATGCACGCTGACGGAGCTGGAACAAAATCGTCATTGGCATACATGTATTGGAAAGAAACAGGAGACCTTTCTGTATGGAAAGGTATTGCACAAGACGCAATCGTTATGAACACTGACGATTTGTTGTGTGTAGGTGCTGTTGACAACATTCTTGTTTCCTCTACTATAGGAAGAAACAAGATGCTTGTTCCGGGAGAAGTAATATCTGCTATTATTAACGGAACGGACGAATTGCTTGCGCAGATGCGAGAGATGGGTATTGGCATTTGGCCTACAGGAGGCGAAACAGCCGATGTGGGAGACCTTGTGCGCACCATTATTGTTGACTCTACCGTTACTTGCAGAATGAAACGTAGCGACGTTATCAACAATGCAAACATCCGCCCAGGTGACGTAATTGTTGGACTTGCTTCGTTTGGGCAGGCTACATACGAAACGGAATACAACGGGGGAATGGGCAGCAACGGTCTTACAAGCGCACGACATGACGTTTTCTCAAAATATTTGGCAGAAAAATATCCTGAAAGCTACGACCATGCCGTACCGGAAGAGCTTGTTTATAGCGGAACAAAGAAATTGTCTGACCCTATAGAAAATAGCCCAATTAACGCAGGAAAGCTTGTTCTCTCTCCTACAAGAACTTATGCTCCTGTAATAAAGAAACTACTTGATGAACTTCGTCCCGAGATTCACGGTATGGTTCACTGCACGGGCGGAGCGCAAACCAAGGTGTTACATTTCATAAATGACAACTGCCGCGTAATAAAAGACAACATGTTCCCCATTCCTCCTCTGTTCAAGACTATCCAGGAAGAGAGCCAAACCGAATGGAAAGAAATGTACAAAGTATTCAACATGGGCCACAGAATGGAAATATACGTAAGCCCAGAATTTGCAGAAAAGGTAATTGCAATCAGCAAGTCATTCAATATTGACGCACAGATTGTGGGACACATAGAAGAAGGAGAACGCAGTCTGACGATTAAATCCGAATACGGAACATTCAACTATTAAAAAAATATGCCCGAAAATAACATATTGGATAAGCTCAATGGGCTGGAAAGCCGTTACGAAGAGGTATCTACACTAATAACCGACCCAGATGTCATTTCCGACCAGCAGCGTTACGTTAAGCTTACCAAGGAATATAAAGATCTTGGTGACATAATGGACGCTAGGAAAAGGTACATAAACTGTATAAACTCCATCAAAGAAGCGAAAGACATTCTGGCAAACGAGACAGATGCAGACCTGAAAGAAATGGCACGCGAGGAGCTACAGGCCAATGAGGAACTGCAACCGAAGATTGAAGAGGAAATAAAAATTGCCCTTATACCCAAGGATCCCGAGGACTCCAAAAACGTGCAAATGGAAATCCGTGCTGGAGCTGGAGGTGATGAGGCTGCTCTGTTTGCAGGTGATTTATTTGGCATGTATAAGCGATTCTGTGACTCTAAGGGATGGAATCTCTCTGTAACAAGTGTAAGCGAGGGAGCTGTAGGCGGATACAAGGAGATAGATTTCGCTGTAAGCGGTGACGGGGTATACGGAATTCTGAAATATGAGTCTGGTGTTCATCGTGTACAACGTGTTCCCGCCACAGAGACACAAGGACGCATGCACACGTCTGCTGCTACAGTGGCAGTATTGCCCGAGGCAGACAAATTTGAAGTGAATATCAATGAGGGTGACATTAAATGGGACACCTTCCGAAGCAGCGGTGCTGGTGGCCAGAACGTCAACAAAGTTGAATCCGGTGTACGTCTGCGCTATCCTTGGAAAAATCCTAACACAGGTGAAGTTGAGGAAATACTCATAGAATGTACGGAAACACGCGACCAGCCCAAGAACAAAGAAAGGGCTCTTTCTAGGCTTCGCACGTTCATCTACGACCGAGAACACCAAAAATACATTGATGATATCGCGAACAGAAGAAAAACATTGGTTTCGACTGGCGACCGTTCTGCAAAAATCCGTACATACAACTTCCCTCAAGGTCGCGTAACAGACCATAGAATTGGCTATACAACGCATGACTTGCAGGGCTTCCTCAGTGGAGACATTCAAGCGATGATTGACGCACTGACTGTAGCGGAGAATGCTGAAAGAATGAAAGAAAACGAATTATAACGATAGAGAACAATGAAAAGGCAAGAACTCGTAAACATTATATTCAAAAAGAAATCATTCCTCTGTGTTGGACTTGATACTGACATTAAGAAGATACCGCAACATCTTCTGAAAGAAGAAGATCCGATTTTCACATTCAACAAAAAGATTATTGATGCTACTGCTAGATATTGCGTGGCATACAAGCCCAATTTGGCTTTTTACGAAAGCATGGGAGTAAAAGGACTAATATCTTTTGAAAAGACTATAAATTATATTAAAGGTATCTGTCCCGACCATTTTATCATTGCTGATGCAAAACGCGGTGATATAGGCAATACATCTACGATGTACGCCCGTACTTTTTTTGAGGAATACGACGTCGACTCTCTCACAGTTGCTCCATATATGGGCGAAGACAGTGTGACACCTTTCTTGCAGTATGATGGGAAATGGGTTATTCTTTTGGCTCTGACAAGCAATAAAGGCTCCCATGATTTTCAATTGACAGAAGACAAAAACGGAGAAAGGCTTTTTGAAAAAGTATTACGCACTTCACAGAAATGGGGAAACGAAGAGAACATGATGTATGTTGTTGGAGCAACACAAGGAAAAATGTTTGAAGACATACGAAAAGTTGCCCCAAACCATTTCCTGCTGGTGCCTGGTGTCGGCGCACAAGGCGGTAGCCTTCAAGAAGTATGCAAGTATGGTATGACTAAAGACTGTGCGTTGCTTGTTAATAGTAGCCGTGGCATTATATACGCAAGCAATGGTGAAGATTTTGCAGAGATTGCCGCACAAAAGGCAAGTGAGCTGCAAAAGCAAATGGAAGCAGAGCTAAATAAGCTAAAATAACTTCCTTTATACCTTAAAGATACATCATAAAACACACAAAACACTTTAACTTAATTCTCATATTTCTCTTCGTCTATGCTGCACTCGCTGTGGCACAGACAGATGAGGAATATGAAGAAGTTACGACAACACTGGATTTTGCTTCACAAGCAAATGTTTACGGCATAGAAAGTAAAGTAGGCAACAATGATTCCAACCTCAATCCTACAGAATTTAAGGTAAACGACATTGCAATAACGCTAACAGGAAGAACATTATTATATGGAATCACACAATCGCATTACTTACGTATAGACCGTGATTCCAAGGAAAATGGGGCAATAACCTTTTCTTGTCCTAGCGGAATTACGATAAATAAAATAACATTTACTGCAGCAAACAATAAAATTTCCCTTACTCCCCCAACAGGAAAAGAAATCACATGCAACAAAGCGAAAAGCTGCTATTGGGAAAATTCTAAAAAAATAACTACACCTTTAACTTTTTCTACAAACAACGCCCAAAATTCTTACATTGCAAAAATTCAGATTCTTTACACACGTCCAAAAATTAACGTTACACTTAAAGAGAAAGACACAAGCATTAGTGAAATCATAAAACAGAATATTGGCGAAACACACATAGCAACAGAACGAATATTCCATAACAATGGCAAAAACACCGTTTGCCTGCCTTTTAACACTACACTTAATGGCTTGAAAGAAGTTTTTGGAGACGGTACGCAAGCTGCGGTTTATTCCGGCTCTGACGATGAGTCAATCAGTTTTTCAACAGTAAAAAGCGGTACGATAACTGCGGGTATGCCATTTATTCTAATCCCAGGAATGTATGTTGAAAACCCAACATTCTATGACATTAACCTAAAAGATGAAGACGCAAAGGAGATAACATTCGGCAATATATCATTCTGTGGTACGTATTCTCCATACGATATGCAAACAGATGGCACTGAACTTTTTTTAAACTCATCACAAGAACTGGCGCGTCCCAAAGACAATGCCAACACGATGCGCGGATTAAGAGCTTTTTTCCGCATTGAAAATAACGATGCAGAAAAGTTTAACATACAGTTCAACAAAGATACATCAGCCACTCATATCAACAAGGAAACAATATCCCCACAAAAAGGAAATGCATATAGCATAGACGGAAAGAAACTTTGCAAAAATATCAGTAACGGAAGAGGAAGAATTGTAATTTTGGAAAGAAAGAAATTTCTGATAAAATAGATTTTTATTTACTAATAAAGCAATCAAAAAAAAATAAACACCTTAATATTCTTACGATACATGAAAGAGCCAAAGCCGATATTTGGTGGCCGCCCCTATGAAAAGCCACAATCAACAATAATCAAGATGCAAGAGGAAAGTCAACTTGTAGCATGTAGTGACCCCAATCTTCGCATTTCTATAAAAGGAGGTATAGCCACGGAAGATGCAGATGGTGCATGGTAAATGGTCGGATTTGTCATAGGATATTTGTAACACTTAACGAAATACATTAACTTTGCACTTTCAAAAGGAAACAAAGTAAAAACAAAGATATGGAATTAGCAAGCAAATACGACCCACGCGATGTGGAATCGAAATGGTACAAGTATTGGGAAGACAATGATTTGTTCAGTAGCAAACCTGACGGACGCACACCATATACGGTAGTCATTCCTCCCCCAAATGTGACTGGTGTACTCCACATGGGACACATGCTCAACAATACTATACAGGACATTTTGGTAAGACGTGCCAGAATGGAAGGAAAGAACGCTTGTTGGGTGCCAGGAACTGACCATGCTTCAATTGCCACAGAAGCCAAAGTCGTTAACAAACTTGCGCAGCAAGGAATAAAGAAGACAGACCTTACACGTGATGAATTTTTAAGTCATGCGTGGGACTGGACAAATGAACACGGCGGAATAATTCTTAAGCAATTGCGAAAGCTTGGCGCAAGCTGCGATTGGAAACGCACTTCGTTCACTATGGACGAGACACGTTCCAAGAGTGTCATAAAAGTGTTCTGTGATTTATACAATAAGGGACTGATATACCGCGGTGCAAGAATGGTAAATTGGGACCCCAAAGCCCAAACAGCATTATCCGACGAAGAGGTCATATATAAAGATGAGCATTCTAAACTGTTCTATCTTAAATACAGAGTCGTAGAAAACGATGTTGAGCAGGAAGAGGAAGGCAACATTATCCACAAGGACGAGAAGGGATATTACGCAGTTGTAGCAACGACACGCCCTGAGACAATAATGGGTGATACCGCAATGTGTATCAATCCTAAAGATACGAAAAACACTTGGCTAAAAGGTAAGCATGTCATAGTGCCTTTGGTCGGGAGAGTTATTCCCGTCATAGAAGACGAATATGTTGACGTAGAGTTCGGAACAGGTTGTTTGAAAGTTACACCTGCTCATGATATAAATGACCATGCATTGGGAATAAAGCACAATTTGGAAACCATTGACATATTCAACGACAACGGCACAATTAGTGACGCTGCCGGAATGTATGTAGGCATGGACCGTATGGATGTGCGCAAGACGATAGAACAAGACCTCAAGAACGCTGGTCTTATGGAAAAAGTTGAGGACTATAACAACAAAGTGGGATTCTCTGAACGCACAAACGTACCTATTGAGCCTAAGCTTTCCACACAGTGGTTCCTCTCAATGCAGCATTTTGCAGATATGGCACTGCCGCCAGTAATGAACGACGAGATTGTTTTCTACCCGTCAAAATATAAAAATACCTATCGCCACTGGCTTGAAAACATCAAAGACTGGTGTATAAGCCGACAATTGTGGTGGGGACACCGCATACCGGCCTACTATTTCACTGACGCTAACGGCAAGAGTAAATTTGTTGTAGCAGAGACAGAGGAGCAAGCATTGGCTTTGGCACAAAAGGAGAATGCAAGTCTCAAGGCAGAAGACTTGCAACAAGATAGCGACTGCCTTGACACATGGTTCTCTTCTTGGCTATGGCCTATTTCCCTATTCAATGGTATTCTCGACCCTGACAATGAGGAAATCAACTACTATTATCCAACAAGCGACCTCGTAACCGGACCAGATATCATCTTCTTCTGGGTGGCCCGCATGATAATGGCAGGATACGAATACCGTGGTAAAATGCCATTCAAGAATGTCTACTTTACTGGTATCGTACGCGATAAGCTTGGGCGTAAAATGTCAAAAAGCCTAGGCAACTCTCCTGACCCACTAGAACTTATTGATAAATACGGAGCTGATGGCGTACGCATGGGAATGATGTTATCTGCTCCTGCCGGAAATGATATCCTTTTTGATGAAAGTCTTTGTGAGCAAGGAAGAAATTTCAATAACAAGATATGGAATGCTTTCCGCCTAGTAAAGGGATGGCAGGTTTCCGACATTGAACAACCCGCAGCTAATTCCATTGCAGTAAAATGGTTTGAAGCAAAACTTCGTCAGGTAAATACTGAAATTGACGACCTTTTCAGCAAATACCGCATATCAGAAGCACTGATGGCAGTATATAAACTATTTTGGGATGAGTTCTCTAGTTGGTATCTAGAAATGGTAAAACCCGCCTATGGTCAGCCAATTGACAGCACGACCTATAACGCTACACTCGGGTTCTTTGAGAATCTTCTGAAGATGTTGCATCCGTTCATGCCGTTTATCACTGAAGAACTTTGGCAGCACATCATGGACCGAAAAGACGGAGAATCCATAATGCGCGACAAACTTACGATTCCGGAGGCGACACAAGAAGACAATGATTTAGCGAAAGATGTAGAAAATCTGAAACAAATTGTTGCAGGTGTCAGAACAGTGCGTAACCAAAAGAACATAGCTGTAAAAGAAAAGCTAAAATTACAGGTTGTAGGCGAAAACAAATATGAAGCATACGACTGTGTAATAACCAAAATGGCAAATCTTGAATCAATTGATTCTGTATCAGAGAAGGATGATACTGCTGCAGCATTCATGGTAGGAACCATAGAATTTGCCGTTCCACTTGGCGACATGATTGACATTGACGCAGAAATAGAGAAACAGGAAGCGCAGCTAAAACATCTCGAAGGTTTCCTTCTTGGAGTAAAGAAGAAGTTGTCAAACGAGCGTTTTGTGGCAAATGCACCTGAAGCGGTGGTTGCTCTTGAACGCAAAAAACAGAATGACAGTGAAGAAAAGATTAATGCTTTAAAGGAAAGTCTAGCAAACCTAAAAAGTAAAAAGCACTAATATAGGAAAGTAGAGGCTTAAACTATAAGAAAAACGACATACCATATCCAAGTAGAACTGTATGGATTAAAGGTATGTCGTTGTTCTTATATGAACATCAAACATTTGTATTCAAAATACTTCGCTCAAGAATAGATAATCAAAAATTGAAATAACATAAAAAGAACAATAGATAATATAATATTTATATGGAAACTCTAGAAGCAATATACACAAGACGCAGTATAAAAGGATTTACGGACCAAATGCCTTCACAAGCTGATATAGACAAAATTACCAAAGCAGGAACATCGGCTCCAACAGGCATGGGAATGCAGTCGCCTTTTATCATCGTTGTAAAAAACAAAGAAGTACGTGATGAATTGTCAAAGATGAACGCAGAAGTCATGGGGATTCACTCCGACCCTTTCTACAATGCACCGGTCATCATTGTTGTCCTTGCAGACAAATCTAGAGGCACTTATATAAATGACGGAACACTTGTTATAGGCAACATGCTCAATGCCGCACACGCAATAGGCCTCGGTGCTTGTTGGATTCATCGGGCAAAAGAAGTTTTTGGAAGCAAACGCGGCAAAGAAATCCTACAAGAGTGGGGCATAAACGGTGACGTGGAAGGAATCGGACACATTGCCTTAGGATACGCAAACGTTGAGCCCAAGCCTGCAAAGCCACGCAAGGACGGATATGTAAGAGTTATTGAATAACTAATTACATATACAAAACAATATCGCAGCCTCCATAAAAGTCTAGTTTAAAACCCTTTTTATTAACCATGAAACACAAACTTCTTATCCCGGCTATAGTCGCCAATATATTATTTCCATTGGGCATTGTTGCACAACAGCATCAATTTACTGTTAACACAAAGCCTGGAGCAGTAATACAACCTACTATGTATGGAATCTTCTTTGAAGATATAAATTTCGGAGCAGATGGCGGCCTCTATGCAGAACTTATCGAAAATCGCAGTTTTGAGTTTCCTGACAGACTTATGGGGTGGAATACATACGGCAACGTTACTATCAACGATATAAAGCCTGCTTTTGAACGTAACCCACACTATGCGACCTTAGCCTCTGCAGACCACAATAAGAAATTAACGGGACTTGAAAATCATGGTTTCTTTGGCATTGGCCTTAAGAAAGACATGACTTACGATTTCACGGTTTATGCCCGTCTGCATAATTTGCAAGACGAAGAATCGAGAATCCGTGTAGAACTTGTAGACGAGCAGAATATTCCTATAGACAAGAGAGAGATTACTATCGAAAGCAACAAATGGCAAAAATATTCTATTGAACTTAAATCCAACAAGACACTGGCTCACGGATACTTGAGAATTTTTCTTGATGGAACAAAAGACGTAGACATAGACCATGTGAGTCTTTTCCCTAGCGACAATTGGAACGGGCTGCGCGCTGATCTCGTCAAAGATCTTGAAGATCTACATCCTGGAATTTTCCGCTTTCCAGGTGGGTGCATTGTTGAGGGCACTGATTTGGATACTCGATATCAATGGAAAAATTCTGTTGGGCCGGCAGAGAACCGACCTCTCAACGAGAACCGTTGGAACTACAGTACAAAAAGCCGTCCCTACCCCAACTATTATCAAACATACGGATTGGGATTTTATGAATATTTCCTCCTTTCCGAAAAGATTGGTGCCGAGCCGCTTCCTGTCTTAAGTTGCGGTTTAGCATGTCAATTTCAAAATGGAGATACCGACAAAAATGCACATGTGCCACTCAACGAACTACAACCATACATTGATGACGCACTCGATCTCATAGAATTTGCCAATGGAGATGCAACAACAAAATGGGGAAAGCTTCGCATAGAAATGGGACATCCACAACCTTTCGGTCTGAAACAGATTGCTATCGGGAACGAACAATGGGGAGAAATATACCCTGAACGCCTAAAACCATTTGTTGAGCAAATACGTGCTAAATATCCAAACATAAAAATCTGCGGCTCGGCAGGTCCTAAAGCTGAGGGAAAAAGCTTCGATTACGGTTGGCAAGAAATGCGTAAGCTAAAAGTGGATTTGGTTGACGAACATTATTACCGCCAACCTAATTGGTTCTTAAATAACGCTAACCGTTATGACAACTATGACAGAAAAGGGCCGAAAGTATTCGCAGGTGAATATGCATGCCATGTAAAAGGTATCGGTAACGACAAGCCAACAGTTGCTATGAATAACTGGGAAGCAGCACTCTCAGAAGCCGCATTTATGACTGGATTTGAAAGAAATGCTGATATTGTATGGCAATGCACATATGCTCCTCTCTTCGCTCATGTAGACGGATGGCAATGGCGTCCAGACCTCATTTGGTTCGACAATTTGAATAGTGTGCGCTCCGCCAACTGGTATGTTCAAATGCTCTATGCCACGAATAAGGGCACCAATATTCTACAACTCACAGAGAATGGAAAATCAGTTTCCGGCGAAGATGGTTTATATGCCAGTGCTGTATATGACAAGCCAAGCAAAAAAATAATCGTGAAGATTGCAAATGCTAGCGATAAAGCACAACAGGTTTCCATCAAGTTCAAAGGTATTAAGCAACTCCCTTCTGCACAAGTAATAGAGTTACATAGTAATGACAAACTTGCCACAAATACTCTTGAACAGCCAAACAATATCATCCCGCAAGAGAGTGAAATTCCTGCAACCGGCAATAGTATTACGCTCACCATTCCTGCAATGGCATTTCAAGTAATTAAGTTGTAACAACAACGTTTCATATTGTTATAGCCACTAAAAGTCAAATTCGTATCACTGTCAATCCCCTAACATAGACACATATTTTAGGGGATTATCATTCAGAAACACGAATCAGATATGTCTAAAAACGCATAAAAAATAAGATTATGTTTGCCACTCAAGTCACGAAATCAACCGCTCTGTTAACGCTTTTGCTTTTTCCGACAATTGTTTGTTACGCACAGGTTTCTAAAAATGAAAACCAAACTAAGGGGATAAGTGCCATAGCTGACAGCATTAGTGGGGCACAACAAATAGCAGAAGTAAAATTGGAATACAAAAACTATCAAGGAGAACTTGAGCGGAACAGACATTTCGGGAACTCTTCATTTGACAAAGGGGCTAAACAAAACGCAAATAATGCTCCCAATATATCCTTTCCTGTAAATGAAGAACTTAATAATAAAAATGGATTTAACCTTAGCAACTATAATATAAGTACTACATCAACAGAGAACCATTACCCGAGTCTGCTATACAGCAATAGTGCATCACTCGCCTATGCTATCAATGGATACAATCTAAGCCTAACTACACGCATTATAGCCAACCGTTATGAAACCAATCAAGTAACTGAGCAATTCGGGATATCAGGTTGCTTGGAATATAGGCTTTCCCCAAATTGGTCAATGGCAATATGGGGAACATTATACAACCGTAATCCATACTTTTCATTGGCTACATATCCTTTTATTGAAACCAGTTCTTATGGCAGTTGGATAAAATATGAACAGGAAAAGTTTAGTATAAAATTAGGCGCACAACGGGTCTACGATAGTTTCAGAAGACAATGGCGAACAGAACCCATCGTCACTCCGTCAATAAAGTTTGGAAAGAAATTCGTTATGGATTTACCTCTTGGACCGTTAATTCAGCGATCCATGGAGAAAATTTTGAAGAAAAACAGAAACAATGGCCCAATGATTATGCCAAACTTCGACTAATAAAACAATTCAAAAAAGACACAACGCATCATTTACATACTTAACAATTATCAAGTTGAAACAAAATATTTGGTTAACAACTCCTTATAAATAGATTTTCTTTAACAGTAAAGATTCAAATTTTAGCCAAAACGGCGTAAATTTGCTGTATGAAGAAAAAAACGATATGGATAATAGCGGCAGTTATGGGCTTTTCGTTCATTGCATTGCTCCTTCTACAACTGAAATACATGGATGCCATGGTGAAGATGAAGAAAGAACAGCTAGACGAATCTGTAAACAAGGCCCTTTATCAAGCAGCACGCAATCTTGAACTCAACGAAACTCTAAGATATCTCGAACGCGATGTCAACGAGACCGAACGCCGTGCTTTCAAAAACGACTCAATCGGAACACGTTCTGGTCAAATAGACGGAACAGTGCAACACTCACACCAATATGCCGTTACCGACAAAAACGGAAACGTCTACTCCTCTTTTGAGCTTAAGACAATAACGATGCGTCCAGCAGCGATGCCAAAAGCTATGATTCTGCGCAACGACCGTAACTCTATTTCTGAAGCTACGAAGTCTATGCGCGAGATTATAAAGAATAGATACGTATATCAAAAAGCGTTGCTCGATGAAGTTGTATACAATATTTTATACACAGCATCTGACAAGCCTTTAAAAGAACGCGTAAATTTCAAGCTTCTCGACCAAGACTTGAAAACAGAACTTATGAACAATGGTGTCAATATCCCCTATCACTTCACTGTTAGCACACAAGACGGCAGAGAACAATACCGTTGTCCTGAATATAGCGATGAAGGAGAAGAATATAGTTACACACAGACGCTCTTCCGCAACGACCCCATGAACAAGTCTGGAATTGTGAAAATACATTTTCCTGACATGAATAACTATATCTTCAGTAGTATAAGATTCATGATTCCCTCCCTTGCCTTCACAATCGTACTCCTCATAACATTCATTTTCACAATCGTGGTTATCTTCAGACAGAAAAGATACACAGAGATAAAGAATGATTTCATCAATAATATGACCCACGAGCTGAAAACTCCAATCAGCAGTATCTCGCTTGCAGCGCAAATGCTCAACGACGAATCTGTAACCAAAAGTCCTACAATGATGAAACACTTGGGAGGTGTAATCAACGACGAATCTAAACGCTTACGCTTCCTTGTGGAGAAAGTTTTGCAAATGTCAATGTTCGACAGAAAAAAAGCCATATTCAAGAAAAAAGAACTCGACCTTAACGAACTGGCAGACAACGTTGCAAACACATTTACGTTGCGTGTTGAACATACTGGCGGCCATATCGTAACCGATTTGAAAGCTGAATATCCGAAAATATACGTAGACGAGATGCACTTCACAAATGTACTGTTTAATCTCCTTGACAACGCAGTGAAGTACAAACACCCAGACCGTCCTGTAGAGTTGAAGCTTAAGACATGGAATGATCAAGAACATCTTTTCCTGTCGTTAAAAGACAATGGAGTTGGGCTAAAGAAAGAAAATCTCAAAAAAATCTTTGAAAAATTCTATCGTGTCCATACAGGAAACGTACACGACGTGAAAGGCTTTGGACTTGGTCTTGCCTACGTAAAAAAGATAGTTGAATTACACAAAGGAAACATTCACGCAGAAAGCGAAAAAGGCAAAGGCACAACATTCATCATTCAGTTGCCAATTATCAAGGAAATATAGTTTCTCTCTTAGAAGAAAAACAAAACGCTATATCAAGAATATTAAGAAACAATAACCATAAAACGAAAGAAAGGAAATAACTATGGACGAAAAACTGAAAATCCTACTCTGCGAAGACGACGAGAACCTAGGCATGTTGCTACGCGAATACCTTCAGGCAAAAGGCTTCTCTGCCGAACTTTGCCCTGATGGAGATGCTGGGTTCAAAGCTTTCCAGAAAACAAAATTCGATATCTGTGTACTTGATGTCATGATGCCAAAGAAAGATGGTTTCTCGTTGGCACAAGACATACGACAGTCAAACACAGAGATACCTATCATATTCCTCACAGCAAAGACGCTAAAGGAGGATATTCTTGAAGGATTTAAAATAGGTGCCGACGACTATATCACCAAACCATTCTCTATGGAAGAGCTGGTGTTCCGCATTGAAGCAATACTTCGCCGTGTTAAGGGAAAGAAGAATAAGGAGAACACTATATACAAACTTGGCCGCTTCACTTTTGACACGCAAAAGCAAGTATTGACAATAGGTTCAAAACAAACGAAGCTAACAACAAAGGAGAATGAATTGCTTGCCCTTCTCTGCAGCCACGCCAACGAGATTCTACAACGTGACTTTGCACTAAAGACAATATGGATTGACGACAACTACTTCAATGCACGCTCAATGGATGTTTATATCACGAAATTGCGCAAGCACTTGAAAGACGACGACCAAATTGAAATCATAAATATACACGGTAAGGGATACAAGTTAATAATACCTGAAGAGAACCAATAGACTTATAATATTATTTTTCATAAAAATGTCGCTACGACTGCCACAATATTGCAGGTTGTCGTAGCGACATTTTTTTGTAACTTTTGTTATTTTCACTTTTTTATTATAATTTTGCAAATCGAAAAAACAATTTACATAATCTTAAATTACCTAACTTAACATGAAATTACAAGAAAACCGCGTATTCTTAGGCGATGGTTCATCATTGATGAAGTATGCCTCATGCGGTTTGCTGACCTCCATGTTGTGCTTTACCTCTCCTGCTATTGCCGCAGTACATACGGAAAAAGCAAATAGTGCGCAGTCAGTAAGCCAAACGAAAGCCATTACCGGAAATGTTATCGACGAACAGGGAAATCCCATTATCGGAGCATCTGTAATGATAAAGGGAACATCTACAGGTTCCGTAACAGACATTGACGGAAACTTTAACATTCCTAAAGTTGAAGCAGGAACTATCCTTGAAATATCATACATCGGATACAAGACACAATCTGTGAAGATTGGCAATCAGTCAAGCATTTCGGTAAAAATGCTACCAGAAGACCAACAGATTGACGAAATAGTTGTTGTCGGATATGGTGTTGTAAAGAAATCAGACCTCACGGGTTCTGTGGGAAGCATCAAATCTGAAACAATTGCAAAGAAAGGTTCTACATCAGTAATGGAGAGTCTCCAGGGACAAGTTGCAGGTGTAAACATATCGCAATCGTCAAGCCGTGCTGGCGATGGCTTCAACATTCAAATCCGCGGTAAGAGTTCCATGAACGACGACTCAAAACCATTGTATGTAATTGATGGTGTAGTTTGCGACAACATGGACTTCCTCAACCCAATGGATATTGAGAAAGTAGACGTCTTGAAGGATGCCTCTTCTACAGCTATCTATGGTTCGCGCGCTACCAACGGTGTTGTTATGATCACCACAAAGAAGGGTGACTCTTCTGCAGCAAAAACAACCGTCAGCTACGATGGATATTACGGCTTCAAGACAACAGCCAACATGCCTGAATTCATGAGCGGCGACGAATACTTGAAATTCCGCTTCAGCCGTTACCTCACTGAAAGTGTCAACTCCGCAACTGGCGTTTCGTCATGGGAAATGAAAGCCAGCGACTTGACCAAGTTCTGGTGTAACGATAGCCCCGTCATCAAGCAGATGTATACAGACAAGAACTATACAGACTGGACGGACCTTGTGACTCGCGACGGCTCTCAGCAAAACCACTTTGTCAACATTTCCGGTAATGCAAAGAACATAAGCTACCGTGTTGGCCTTGGCTACCAAAACGAAGAAGGTGTGCTGTATGATGACTATGAGCGTTGGAACATAAAGGGTGCAGTAGACCACAAGATATCAGACAAAGTTTCTGCAGGCTTCTCTACCAATCTCGCCACATCAATGAAGAAATACGGAAGTAAGAACTCTGTGAACAACGGATTCCTTATGAACCCGACCATGGCTGCAACCTATTGGGAAGGCGAAAAAGCCGGACAATACATATACCAACCAGGTAAGGACGAGGCTCTTTATCCATATGGTGGTGGACCAACCTCAACAATAAACCCACTCGTTGACCGCCAAAACTCAAGCGACAACACCCGCACATACAATGCAATGGGTAACCTTTATCTTCAGTATGCTCCAATCAAGGAAGTAATACTTAAGACAACATTCTCACCCATGTACCAGAAATCTCGCCAAAGTGTATTCTACGGCGACAAGACTCAAGAACGCCAAGGCAAAGGAAATCAGGCTGAGGATTCATGGGATGAGACATTCTCCTATACATGGGACACACAAGCCAACTACATCAAGCGCTTCGGTGACCACAGCCTCAACGTACTTGCTCTCTTCTCTGTTTACCAGCAGAAACAGGAAGGCAACTACATGAAAGTAACGAAGATGCCTTTCGATGTAGGCACTAACAACATGGGATCAGGAGAGATTGAATCACGTTCAAGCTACTACAAAAAGATTTCCATGCTCTCTTATGTTGCACGTATCAACTACGGCTACAAAGATCGCTATCTTCTTACTCTTTCTTCCCGCTGGGACGGTAGCTCCAAGTTCTCCAAAGACAACCGTTGGGGTATATTCCCATCTGCAGCGTTGGCATGGCGTATCACTGAGGAAGACTTCATGAAGTCAACATCAAGCTGGCTGAGCAACTTGAAACTCCGCTTGAGCTATGGTGTTACAGGAAACAACCTTGGCGTAGGCCCATATGACACACAGTCACTAGCAAACAAGAAATATTACTACAATTTCGGCAATACTGTAGCTAACGGCTATGGTTACACAATGGCGAACTCTGACCTTACATGGGAGAAAACCACAGAGTTTAACATAGGTATTGACTTCGGATTCCTCAACAACCGCATCAATGGTTCTATTGACCTCTACAACAGAAATTCAAAAGACTTGCTCATGGAGATGCAGACGCCTTATGAGTTAGGCTCTGTAACAGGTTCTGTTGTAAGTAACGTTGGAAAGGTACGCAACCGTGGTATAGAAGTACAACTTAACACAGTAAACTACCGCGACAAGAACTGGTATTGGGAAACCAATTTCTCATTCTCACGCAACATCAATGAGATTGTTGAACTTAATGGCGAAAAGAGCGACCTCGTTGGAAACAAATGGTTTATCGGACAGCCTATAGACGTTATCTACGGCTACAAACAAACAGGTATTTGCACTCGCGAGGAAGCTGCTGCCTATGCAGCCGACGACCACTGGAAGACTAAGTTCACAGAAGGTACAATGAAAGTATGGGACAAAGATGGCAACGGCACAATCACCGCAGACGACCGCACTGTATTAGGCCACTGCTCACCAACTTGGACAGGAAGCCTCACATCTACACTCACATACAAGAACATTGACTTCTCGTTCAGCATCTATACTAGTCAAGGCGGATACGTTTACTCACCGTTCATGCGCGAATTTGCACGCTATGGCTCACGCGGTACACAGCATATCAAGTTAGACTACTACATTCCTGAAGGTGCACCAATTCTTGGTGAAGACGGAAACGTAACAACACAAGCCGCAACACACTACGGCAGTTGGCCTTTCCCAACTGGTGGAAATGCTACAGGTAACTCTGGTGCCGGACGCTATTGGTCTGAAGACGCTTATGGACAGGCTTTCTGCGTGGACAACTCATACGTAAAAGTAAAGAACATCACATTGGGCTACACACTACCAAAGAACTGGATGCAGAAGATTCACGTGTCAAGCCTCAGAGTATATGTGAACATCCTCAACCCGTTCACCTTTACAAACTACAAAGGTTTTGATCCAGAGTGGGCAGACGCTTCCGTTACCGACGGAACAGGTGGTGTAAGTTCACGCACATACCAAATTGGCGTTAATCTTAAATTCTAAAAAAACAAAAGCGTTAACAGAAGACAGAACGGGGAAGCATTGCTAAAGCCCAAGACTTTTCAAAATAAGCCCGCATGCTAAGCAATAAAAGCCCATGGGCAAATAAAGTTTAGGCGAAGAACATTATCCCAAACATTCAGACATAAAGTCATTGTCTAAAGTCAAACGCAACAATAAACAAAAGAATAACATGAAAAGAAAATATTTCAGTGTTTTGCTCGGAGCCGTAGCATTCATGTCCAGCTGCTCAGGTTTCCTGGATCAGGATGTCCGCTCCGAAGTATCAACAAAGGATTTCTATAATACAGAGGCTGGCTATGAAAGCCTTACCAATTCTTTGTATTCTTCACTAAGAACGATATTCAACAGTCAGCCACACGTATTCGTAGGTGGTACAGACCTCTATGGCGACGGCAAGTCACAGGGTAACGAGATGACTTACTACACCTTTACGGAAGCTGATGCGTCGATAGACAAATTCTACAAGAACTGCTTTATCGGAATACAAAAAGCCAACGAAGTAGTAGCCTACGGAAAGACAACTGAGGCGTCAAGCGTCAAAGACCAATACACAGATGAAGCACGCTTCATCCGTGCATGGTATTATTTCCAACTCGTTCAACAATTCGGTGGCGTACCTATTGCAAACGACATGTACGAGACTGCCATCATGAGCTTCCCACGCAATTCCTTGGAAGAAGTCTACAAATTCATTATTGATGAGTTCTCTTATTTGGCTTCCAATGACTCAAAGCTTCTCGCTACAAGCAACAACGGACGTGCCAACAAGAAAGCTGCAAAATTCTTCCTTGCCAAGGCATATCTCACCCGTGGATGGCTAAATGGTAAAGACGAAGAGGTTCAGGAGGACAATATTGCCCAAGCTACAGACTTTGCCAATGCCGAAAAATACATAATGGAAGTCATTGGCTCTGATATTCCGTCGGAATCGATAGAAAAAGCTTTCGACCTAAACAACGAGGCAAGCAGCGAATTTTTCTGGACAGTGCAGTTCAGCAGTGCATCTGTTGAGAATCCCAAAAGCGACGGCTCAATACAAATGTCGCAGTTCGGTGCCTATCTAGGCGGTTCAGAATATCCACGAACAAAAGCAATAGACGGTAACTACTCGCCAACATATTATTTGCACCATTTATATTCAAAAGGTGACGGACGCTACGAACAGACTTTCATGTTTGAACTCTATGGAACAGAAAAGGACGGAACGCCAACATACAAGTATTTCGACTACTGGTATCCCGCAAATGGCTCAAAGGTTCTTTACTATTATGCTCCATGGTGGTCTACATATGCAGACATTGAGAAATGGAGAGCAGAAGATCCTGAATTGCGCAAGGACGCTATTGTAGGTAAGGTGGCCCTTACTGCAGAAGACGGAGGCATTGACCCTAACTCAAAAAAGCCTGCCGACTGGTCTACACGCCGCCACAGCGATGCTGCAGTGCCATGCATAAAGAAGTTTGATGACTATAGCGAAACATCTATATCTAACAGAAACTCAACATGCTCTATGCACGATGTGTCATGTGCGCGTTTGGGCGAAGCTTATCTCATTGCAGCTGAGGCATACTTAATGCAGGGTAAGACAGCTCAGGCTGCCGATATGATTAACAAGTTACGCCAGCGCCCTGGAACAGTAAAAGCAGGATTTGAAGACGCAATGAAGGTTACAGCAGCCGATGTTGACATTGAATTCATACTCGATGAGCGTGCACGCGAGCTTGCAGGAGAATGGGTTCGCTGGACAGACCTGAAACGCACCCACAAGCTTATGGAGCACATTCAGAAATATCAAGAAGAGCCTATTTCTGCATCAAACCTCAAAGGTCCTGATGGTAAATGGAAGATTCTTCGCCCGATTCCACAAGCAGCAATCGACCTGAACAAGTCGGAGATTACCCAAAATCCAGGTTATTAAGTTTTTGATGCATATAGTATAATACTGCAAAAGCAGTAAAACAAAAGTAATTTTTACGGGACTGCCGGTACAATATCACCGACAGTCCCGTTTTTAGTTTCCTCGTCAAAACAAGGAACGAAAAGGAACAAAATTACATAATAAGCAGAAAAACCAAGATATTTTCTTATTTTTGCATACAGAATAACTCTGTCTTGTATATACAAGGGACAAAAAAAGCAATGTATCTCACTTGCAAAATTCAATAACACAAAAGAAAAGGAAAACTACAATCAATGGGAAAGATAAAGAAAATAGTACTGACAGGCGGTCCGTGTGCAGGAAAGACAACAGCCTTGGTAAAGGTCATAGAGCATTTCTCCAGTTTAGGATATAAAGTGTTTACTGTTCCAGAAGTGCCAACCATTTTCACACAGGCTGGAATGGATTATCTTACAAAGAATTCCGCTTTCTTCTATGAAGGTGAGAAAGACACTATGCGAACACAAATACTTCTTGAAGACAGCTTTCAGCGCATGGCGGAAACACTTGATATGCCCGTACTTATAGTATGCGACCGCGGCACGCTCGACATATCTGCCTATCTCACCGCGGAACAATGGCAAAACATTATTGGAGAGTTGAGATATACTACAGCGCAACTGCGCGACGAACGCTATGACGCAGTTCTGCACCTTGTTTCTGCAGCCGATGGAGCAGAACAATATTATACCACAAGCAACAATGCGCAACGACTTGAGAAAGCAGACGAAGAGGGCTTGAAAGTGGCCCGCATGCTCGACAAGAAAGTAATAGAGGCTTGGAGCGGTCACTCCCATCTAAGAGTTATCAACAATCACGACGACTTCAACACTAAGCTAAACCGCGTGTTAAAGGAGATAAGCAACGTATTGGGAATACCACAACCAGTGGAAGAGGAACGCAAATATATCGTAAAGATAACAGGCAACATACCTGGATGCATCAATAGCAACATTGTGCAGACCTACCTAGTTGGCGAACCAGGAAACGAAATCCGCCTGCGCCGTAGAGAATTCAACGGCAAAGTAGTTTATGTGCATACCACAAAAATTATTGACTCAGACAACAATCAAATTGAAACGGAACGCCAAATTAACGGCAACCTATACGAGTCTATGCTGCAACAGGCTGACCCTTACCGCCACACAATACGCAAACACAGACAAAGCTTCATCTGGCAAGGGCAGTTCTTCGAGATAGACACCTTCATGTCGCCCGTAAGCGGTCTTACCATTATGGAAACAAAGGGTATATCAAAGCATGAAGAGATTAAAATTCCGCCATTCGTAGAAATTATAGAAGATATAACTGGCAACAAACGCTACTACAACTATAACATTGCCCGCCGTTAACGTTGAGAATACGTTGTGTGAGGGGGCCTTGTAAGCCATAGAAACTAAAAAATCAAGCCCATCCACAATAAAGGCAACATTCCTGCGTTTAAGAACGTAATGAAGAATAAAATAATATTAGCATTATTGCTCCACATAACTTGTCTGGCTACGTTTGCACAGACATTCACCCTGCAAGGTCGCGTAACTGATTCAAACAACAACCCCGTTGAACTTGCTACAGTCGCTGTTCCTAAGCAAGGAAGAGTGACTCTCACCAATCTTAAAGGCGAATTCTCCATAACGTTAAACTCGGCAGATAGCGTTGCAGTACGTTTTTCCATGGTAGGCTACAAGACAAAGACAAGAGTGCTTCGCCGCCCTAAAAGAAAACAGACACTGCTAATCCAACTTTTTGATGACACCAGTGAACTTGCCGGGGTAACGGTAACAGAGAAAAAACGCCAAACCGGAACAACGGAGCAACTTGACGTCAAGAACGCCACAAGTGCACCTTCGGCAACAGGAAATGCCATAGAGGAGCTAATACAACAACAAGCGGGAGTGTCAACACATAGCGAGTTATCATCACAATATAATGTGCGCGGTGGTAGTTTCGACGAGAACAGTGTTTATATAAACGGAGTGGAAATATACCGTCCGTTCCTTGTACGTAGCGGTCAGCAGGAAGGTCTCTCAATAATAAATGCCGACATGGTTGAAAGCATTGGCTTCTCTACCGGCGGTTTTGAGGCAAAATACGGAGACAAAATGTCGTCAGCTCTAGACATAACATACAAGAAACCTCAGAAACTGGAAGGCAAAGTTACGGCAAGTCTGCTTGGCGCATCGGCATATCTCGGTTTCAGCACTAAAAAATTCTCTTGGAGCAATGGCGTAAGATACAAGACAAACCGATATTTGCTTGGCTCTTTGCAAACTAACGGAGAATACAACCCGAATTTTCTTGACTATCAAACCTATATGACCTATGATCCCAACAAGCGTTGGCATCTTGAATTTATGGGCGATATTGCCGACAATCATTACAACTTCACACCAACCGACCGTGAAACAAATTTCGGAACGCTCGACAACGTGAAATCCTTCAAGGTTTATTTTGATGGACAGGAAAAGGATATCTTCCGCACATATTTCGGAACGTTCACCATAAGGAGAAACTTTGGCGAAAACACTTGGTTGGCACTCACCGGTTCTGCCTATAGCACAAACGAGCAGGAGAAATATGACATACAGGGACAGTATTGGCTGACGCAGACGGAAACAAGCGAGAACCTCGGCGTTGGAACATATATGGAGCATGCGCGCAACTACCTCAAAGCAAACGTTAAGAGCATCAAGTTGGCCTTCCGCCACAAAGCCAAGCGACATGAAATACTTGCAGGGTTAACATACAAGATTGAGCATGTTGAAGAACAAAGCAAGGAATATGAAATGCGTGACTCTAGTGGCTATAATATTCCGCACACTGGAGAAGACATGAAGATGATTTACTCTCTTAGTGCCCGCAACAAGCTTGATGCCAACCGAACAGAAGCATACATTCAAGACACATACAAATTCATGAGCCGTGGAGAACACACGTTCTTCACCCTTAATTACGGTCTACGCTTCAGTCATTGGAACTTCAACAGAGAGACAATCATCAGTCCACGAGTGTCACTGAGCATCGTTCCACCATTCAACAACAACGTTACATTCCGCTTTGCCACAGGACTTTATTACCAAGCTCCGTTCTTTAAGGAATTAAGAGACACGACTACAATAGACGGAACGACATATGCCACACTAAACAAAAAGATAAAGAGTCAACGATCACTGCAATTCATTGCCGCCTACGACTATAAGTTCAAAATAAACGAGCGACCTTACAAATTCACGGCAGAGGCATACTATAAAGCACTGAGCAACATCGTTCCATATAGTGTCAACAATGTAAAAGTTGTATACGATGCAAGCCAGCAGACAACAGGTCACGCTATGGGCTTAGACCTTAAGCTCTACGGAGAGTTCGTGCCTGGAACAGACTCTTGGATTGGCATTTCGGTTATGGATACAAAGATGAGCCTCAACGGAAAACAGATACCTTTACCAACAGACCAGCGATATTCGCTAAACCTCTTCTTCACCGACTATTTCCCTGGCACAGACAGATGGAAAATGTCTCTGAAACTTGCCTTTGCCGATGGTCTGCCTTTCGGTCCGCCACACCGCGATTTGTCAACACAACAGTTTCGCGCACCTGCATACAAACGTGCAGACATTGGCATGAGCTACCGACTGTTTGACAGAGAAAAGAGCGAAAAGAAAAAATCATTCATAAAGAACATTTGGCTTGGAGTTGACTGTCTTAACCTTTTTGGCATAAACAACGTAAACTCCTACTATTGGATTACCGATGTAACAAATCAGCAATACGCTGTACCAAACTATCTTACAGGCAGACAAATTAACGGCAGACTGTCGGTTGAATTCTAAAAAACAAAATATATGGAATCTTTCACAAAATGGGTTAGCTGCTGGGGAAACGCCACATCTATAACAGACAGAAGAGAGGCCGTTTACGCAAAAGATATAACTCTAAGATACCCAATAGAAATTCCCTTCCACGGCAATAAGTTGCGCTTCCGCTTTTCAAACCTTACGGGAACAGAGCCAATAACCATAACAGAAGTTTCTGTTGCTAAAAAAGACAGATTCAATAATACGTTATGCTATATAAAATTCGGTGGCAGCAGTAGTCTTACGCTGCAGCCTGGCAAAGAAGCGACGAGCGATGAATTTGAAATTGAGGTGAATGCCTATGAAACACTGTGCATAAGCCTGTATCTTGAGGGCTTCACCCAAATGAACGCCGGAACACTTGTCACGGGACCGATGTCAAAAGCACAATACAGTTACGGCAAGCATACAGACAAAGAAACACTTCCCGATGCCCTAACCCGCAACACTCAGTGGTTTTATTTCCTCAACACAATAGACATTTTTACAGAAGAGCAAAACCACGCCCTTATATGCTACGGCGATTCCATTACAGCACAAAGCTGGCCAGACTATCTTGCCATAAGAGCAAGAGAAGAAGGCTGTAATAACGTGGCAATAATACGTAGAGCCGTCAGTGGAACACGCATTCTTAGGCAATACGATTGCATAACCTATCAGGCATATGGCTTGAAAGGGGCTACACGCTTCCCAATAGAAATGAATGTAAGCGGTGCTTCAGATGTAATAATACAGCATGGCATCAACGACATTATCCACCCCGTAGGAACAGAAGTGAACCGATATCGCCCATGGAGCGATATGCCCACCTGTAACGATCTAAAGGAAGGAATGGAGAAAATCTACGTTGACTATGCTCGGAAACTGAATCTTCGCATATGGAGCGGAACACTCCTCCCCATAGAAGGGTGGCGCACATATAACAGTCTGAGAGAAGAAATAAGGGAGAAGTTCAACGAATGGTTACGCACATCACCACTTTTTGACGGATGCATAGACTTTGACAAAGTTGTGAGAGATTCGAACAACCCACATTCCTTTGCAGAAGGATTCGATTCGGGCGACCACCTTCACCCAAGTGAAGCGGCATACAAGGCCATGGCATATTGCATACCCCAAGAGCTTATATAATATTTGAACGAAAAAATAGCTTTTCTTCATTTTTTATAACTACCTTTGCAGAACGGAAAGAAATGTTGTGAACGATTACACGCAGAGGTTCACACCACATAACATAGGAAAAAGACAAGAATACAGTGTCCTGGCTCTGCCGCTGGCAGCGTTATGCTACGAGAGGAAAGTCCGGGCAGCATAGGGTGCTCCGCTTCTGAAAGCGGAAGCTATTGGCAACAGTAGGATACGACAGAAGAAAACAACCGCCGCTCCCCGTGAGCGGTAAGGGTGAGAAGGTGGGGCAAGAGCCCACCAGCCGATGGGTGATCATCGGGCTGTGTCGTCCGGAGGCTGCAAGTTCGCGTAAACCGTCGTTTGAGGATTGCCCGTCCGACTAACTCCGACGGAGGGTAGAACGCTTGAGACAAGGGGTGACCCGTGTCCTAGATAAATGGCAGGCACTATCCATGCCGAGAGGTATGGACAGAACAGAACCCGGCTTATAGGGGCACTGTCTTCTTTTTTTTATTTTCCACCAAGCAGTCACACACCACAAGGTGTAAATTATAACACTTTTTCTTATCACACAAGTTAACCTAAAACGATATACACGAAACATAACATGCCTGCAAAAGACATAAAAAACTTCTTTAAGTCGGGAATATGGAACGATGTCAGCGGCAGACCGCACTGGCAACGATTACTCATTGCCGTTATACGTCTACTAATTCTGACTGTTGAACGTTTCACGACCAAACGCATTGTCAACTCTGCAGCCGCCCTAACATATTCCACACTACTTGCCATCGTACCAATCCTTGCCGTTGTTTTTGCCATAGCACGCGGCTTCGGCTACAACAAATACATCGAGGAATGGTTTCGTGATGTCTTGTCAAGCCAGCCACAAGCCGCAGAAACAATAATTGGTTTTGTCAACTCCTACCTCATTCATACGCAAAGCGGCATTATATTGGGAATAGGACTCGTGTTCATGCTCTGGACAGTTACAATGCTTATCCGCAATATCGAATTGGCATTCAATAGCATTTGGCAAGTAAAAAAGCCACGAAGCTTCTACCGCACAGTAACCGATTACATGAGCATGTTCATACTTGCACCCATAATAATTGTTGTTACATCTGGTATTTCCATCTTTGTAGCCACCGTAACGAGCCAGAGCGAAAGCATGCAACTGTTCGCCCCCATTGTGCGCTGGCTATGGGACTGCACCCCATACGCCCTCATGTCGGCAATATTCATTGCACTCTACGTATTCATGCCCAACACAAGAGTAAAGGTAAAATACGCAATAGGCCCTGGCATACTCGCCGGCGTCGCCATGCAGGGAGTGCAATTGTTCTACATTCACTCACAGATATGGGTAAGCAGCTACAATGCAATATACGGTTCTTTCGCTGCCCTACCCCTCTTCATGCTTTGGGTACAGATTTCATGGAATATATGCCTCTTCGGTGCAGAACTCTGTTACACGAGTCAGAACCTTGAAGAAAACGCTTTCCGCACGGAAGCATACGAAATAAGCTTGCGACGCCGCATTCTGATGAGCATGCTCATAATGAGCCACATCTGCAAGAGATTCGAAAACGGACAGAAACCAATGACCGCCCTTCAGTTGAAGCTGGCAACAAACATCCCCATACGCATAACACAAAGTCTACTCTACGAACTTATCGACATCCATCTCGTAAGCGAAATAACAAGTGACGAAAAAGGTGAGGAAAGCGTTTACCAACCAGCAGAAGACCTCTCTCGTCTTACTGTTGGACTGCTTATGGACAGATACGAAACAAAAGGAAAATGGGAACTGCAACTGAACATGCAGAACCTTAACCACGAAAAATGGAACAAGGCAATAGCCAACCATACAGACTATCTGAAGCAGCAAAAAGAAGTGTTGCTCAAAGACCTGTAACACCATCAATCGACACAAAATCATACTACCGCTAGAAAATGTTTTCACGCAAGTGTACAATATTTCCAAAATTATATACTTTTTATTTATTTTATTGAGCAATTATTTTTACTTTTGCATACAACAACTTTCATAATGTAATTCTTTTCACATAAATATCGCAAAAGTATTACATTTTACGGAAATATTTTTAGTCTATGGTAAAAGTAAAATCATTAATTCTTGCGTGTGCAATGTCATTGGCAGTATTGCCTTCGATTGCCGAAAGGGTGAAGTATGGGTTGCGTATCCCAAACATTCCTGGCAAACACATTGTCAAGCAGAAAGTGTTGCCCTCACAACGGGTAACAAGAATGAGGGCGTTTGAGAAAAACTATCCAGCCCTTTGTGCAGTAAAGAACAAGATGCCCGAAACTTCGGTCTTGAAAAGTCAACTTCAGAGGGTGAAACCATTCACACCCAAGCCGATGACATCCATTCAGAAAAGTCCGTTGCTGCAAACCACCGACGGCCGCGAATTGTATGGCAACGTGGTATATAGTGCCTTCTGGGACGAGATGAAGCGCGGTCTTTATACCTTCACCACCGGCGACCCCATTGACCCCGAGTCTATCTGGCTCAATGAAGATATGGCAGCCAATGGAGGCGGTGCGTTGGTAAACGGTGTGTTCCACGAAATCAACTGGTCAGAAAGCGATGGATATATATTTATCACCTATTGCAGCTTTGATGCGACAACAGGTGAAATGCTTTCTTCTGAAGGTCTCGATGACATCTCGCTCATCGGAACCGATTTGGCCGTAGCTTTCGACGGCACTGTTTACGGAGAGTTTTACAATTCCACAGCAACAGGCTATGAATTAGGTATAATCGACTACTCCACTATGACGCGCTCCACCATTGGTTCACTCTCCAAATGGTATGTCGCTCTCGGTATAACCAAAGACAATGTGCTTTATGGTGTCGCTTCCGATGGCAATCTTTACAAGATAGATGCAAAAACGGCAAAGGAAACATTGGTTGGTGCTACAGGTGTATCGCTCATCAACAGTTCGGGCAGTGTATATGGTCAGAGCGGCGAGATAGACCAAAAGACAGGTACGTTCTATTGGGCAGCATTAACTGGAAATGAGTTGTCTGCGTTATATACAGTAGACCTATCCTCGGGTGTGGCATCACGTGTCGGAGAGTTCACAGGACAAGAGCAGATCTATGCGCTCACCATTCCTGCTCCGGCTGCTGAAGATGACGCTCCGGCAGCTGTCGACGACGTTACTCTGTCGTTCACTGGTGCATCGCTAACAGGTACAGTAAGCTTCACAGCTCCAACAAACGCCTTTGCTGGCGGTACATTGAGTGGTGCACTTACCTATACTATTGTGGCGGACAACGACACATTGGCTACTGGTACCACGACAGCCGGTGCATCTGTAGCACAGTCTGTAACCATAAGCTCTAGCGGAAGCCATACCTTTATCATTACTACAGCCAACGAGGTAGGACGCAGTCCGCAGACAAAGGTAAGCCAATTTGTTGGTTATGATGAAACATATCCTGTGGAAGACCTTATAGTCAAGTCAAACAGTGCCACAGGTAAGGTGACACTCTCCTGGTCGGCACCTACAGGCAGCTACAACGACGGCTTTGTGGGCGATTTGAAATACGACGTGATACGTTATCCTGATGGCGTTACCATAGCCGAAGGACTTACCGCTACCACCTATACAGATACCCCGCAACCAGACCAACTCACGGCCTATACTTATGGCGTTGTAGCAATCAATGGTGATATGCGGAGCGGAGAAGCCACAAGCGACAAAGTGGTTGTCGGTCCTGCTCTTGTTCCTCCCTATGACAATGACTTCCCCGACGAAAGTTCTCTCGACCTTATGACCATCATCGATGCCAACGGAGATGGTTGCACATGGGGCTATCACCCCGATCAGAACTGTGCCTACTATGTGTACAATGGCGAGAACAGCGGTGATGACTGGCTGCTCACCCCTCCACTCAGCATGAAGGCCGGCAAGGAGTATGCCGTCACGTTCACCGCCTCAAACACCATCGAAGAATATAACGAGCAATTGGAAGTGAAATATGGTGAGGGCGATGACCCAACAACCTTCAGCGGCACGTTACTTGAGTCGACTACACTTACAGAGAAAAAGGAGTTCACCTCTTATATAATTCCCGAGAAGGATGGCGACGTGAAAATCGCTTTCCATGCGCTCAGCGAACCCGACATGTTCAATCTTCTGCTATTTGGTGTCCACGTAAGTGCCGGATCTGACGTTTCTGCCCCCGACTCTATCAGTAATCTGACGTTGACTCCAGATAAACAAGGCGCTACCAGTGTTAATATTTCGTTTAACGTTCCCAACACAGCCATTGATGGATCACGCCTCACGTCTGTTAAAAAAATCGAGGTATACCGCGACGGTACGTTGGTTAAGACCATATCAGACGGTCTTGAACCTGGCTCTAATATCAGCTTCAACGATTTCGTTGATACCGATGGCATATACGCATACAAAGCTATCACTTACAATGAGAACGGTGCTGGCCGAGTGTCTAGAGTGAAGAGTGCATTTGTGGGAACAGATATTCCTGCTGCCGTTGAAGCAAAGAGCATAGCAGTCAAGGATAATGGTTCATCACTGAACATATCATGGAACGGTGTTACTGAGGGCAAGAACGGCGGATATGTCAATCCTTCCACCATATCATACAATCTCTATGACAACCTTTCTTACGATGCTTTCTATGGCTACGAGTACGGCAACCATCTTGATAGTGTCTGCGGCACCTCACAGAGTACCATCAGTATGAACACCGATGAGGGTGATCAGAATATGCTTACCGTTCATATCCAGCCACAGAACACAAAAGGTATGGGTGAATACAGTAAGGCAATGACCATTGTTACGGGTGCGCCCTATACGATACCTTTCAGCGAACCTTTCGACAATGGCAGCATATCTTATGGATTATGGTGGTACAATGCCGACGGTTCATCTTCATGGTATCTCAGTAGCGATGTGGCTTCCGTAGACGGCGACACACCAGGTGTAGTAGTTTTTGATGGTTGTGGAGACGAATCTTACTTCGCCTCTGGCAAGATTGCGCCAGCAGGAGCCACCAATATGAAACTCTATTTCACCATGCGAAGTGAATTGTTTGCCCAAGCTACTCTAACCGTACAAATACAGAAGAGCGACGGTACGGTAGACAATCTCAAGACATATGAGTTTGACGGAACGGAAGACACCACTCCATGGCAGACAGAATGTATTTCATTAGCACAGTATGCCAACGAGCGTTACATCATAGTGCGCTTCCTCGGCAACGGTAGAGGACTTATCCCTATCGACAATATTCAGGTTCGTCAAGTCTATGCCGACGACCTCGGTGCCACTATGACTGCTCCTGAAAAGTTGAAAAAGGGACAGACTGGCAATGTGACAGTGAAGACAACAAACTATGGTGAGAACACTGCATCGAACTATATTGTGCGTCTGCTCGATGGCGACGAACTAGTCGAAAGCAAGACAATCAGCAAAGCACTTGCCCCGATGGCTTCAGATACTGTGTCATTCAACTATACACCGAGCATCTTCCATGATGGTGATATGGCAGAACTAACCGCTGATGTTATCTACGATGGCGACCTAGACGAGAGCAACAACAAAGTTTCCGCTACAGTCAACCTCGTTTCATCGTCGAAACCTGCTCCAAATTCAGCGACAGTAACCACTGGAGCTACAGGCTCTGTTGTTGAATGGACTGCTCCTGCCAACGACAAGAAGGAGGTAACCGATAGCTTTGAAGATTATAACTCATGGACTGTTGACAACTTCGGCGACTGGACCTGCATCGATGGCGACAAGGGCTATACAGGTAGCATCTTCAATAGCTACGTATACGACAACCAAGGCACACCTTACGCCTTCATTATCTTCGATCCTAACGATATCGATTCAGAACTGCTCAACAACAATCCTGAACTGACTCCACACTCTGGCAACAAGTATGCCGCATCCATGTATAGCGTACTTGATGATAATTTTGTAGATGCAGACAACTGGCTTATCAGTCCGACGCTCTCTGGCGAACAACAAACCGTCAAGTTCTATGCCCTCAACCAGGCTGACTCAGAGAACAACTACCCTGAGACAATAGAACTACTCTACTCTACAGGCGGCACAGACAAGGAGGAGTTCACGCTCGTAAAGACCGTCACAATAGATAAAGGGACATGGGAGGAAGTTAATTTCGACGTGCCTGCCGGTGCCACTCATTTCGCCATCCACCACACTACCGAAGAAGGTGGCTACTTGCTTGGCATCGATGATGTAACCTACAAAGTGGGCTATGGCGTACTTACAGGCTACAACATCTACCGCGACGGCCAGTTGTTAGGTACTGTTGATGCCTCAACACTGAAGTATACCGACGCTTCCAACAGCAATGAGTCGAGCGTCTACGCTGTAACCGCAGTCTATGCTGACGGAGAATCTGCCCCCACCATTGCATACAACTCGACGGGCATTGAAAACATTGAAAACACTGGCAAGACACAACCATTCAATGCTTATACAATCGATGGAAAGCTCGTGGGTGAAGGTTTAACCTCAACTAAACTACTGTTACCGGGTATCTATATCATCAATGGACAGAAAGTAACGGTGAAGTAACAATACATTCTATTGTTCAAAAACAATAACTTAAAGAAGCTCATTCTTCATTATGCAGAATGAGCTTCTTTTGTTTTATTACACTGCTCAGCGGAAAGATATTCTATAGGCAGAGTATGTCTATAAACCTGCTAGAAATAAAGGACATAACGCCAGGATATATCCTTTAAAAGAAGAGCGGGCATAACCAAAAAACAAAGAGTTTTGGAGTGAGAAGATATTTTTAGTAACTTTGCAGTCTTGAAAAGTAATATATACAATATGGAATTACCCGATTTTATGTCATATTCCAATAAATTCACAAACGGTGAGTTTTTGGAAAAAATATCAAAGATAGCCAAACGCGCTGGAGCAAAACTTGTTTACGTGGCTCTGATTCTCTATTACACACTGCAAAGTGACAAAGTTGCTATCAAAGACAAAGCAATAATAATTGGCGCTTTAGGCTACCTTATCAGTCCGCTCGACGTTATACCCGACGCCATCCCCATCGTAGGTTTGGGCGATGACCTCGCAGTCCTGCTCTATGTACTTAACAAGATTGGAAACGTTTCCGATGAAATTAAGGACAAGGCAAAGGCAAAGCTTGACAAATGGTTCGATGAGGACGAACTGGAGGAAATCAACGAAATCAAGTTTTAAGTAAAAAGCACAGCTTGAATAATTTGTTATAAAAGGTTTACGGCATCAGTTTTTACAGAAAGGTTGCCGTAGACCTTTTATTGATTACACAAAAAAGGATTAACAAGAGAGAGTATTCCCTAACGCAAAGACAACACGTAGCCGTTATCAAAAGACACTAACTCCAATCATTAAAATCAATAATATATGGACATACTAGAAGCCATAAAGGCAAGACATAGCGTGAGGCATTACCTTAAAAAAGCATTGCCGGCGGATGTTATTGAGGCATTACAGAATGCAATAAACGAATATAACAGGACCTCCGGCTTAAATATCCAGCTCATAACGAATGAGCCCAAGGCTTTTAAAGGCATTGCATCCTACGGAAAGTTCAAGGGAGTAGAAAACTACATAATCATTGCCGGAGAAAACATGTCGGAACTTGATGAACTGACAGGCTACTATGGTGAGCATCTCGTTCTGCTTGCACAGACACTTGGCCTCAACACCTGCTGGGTTGGACTGACATATAAAAAAGTAAACGGAGCATTTACCCTCAATGAGGCAGAAAAAGTATCATGTGCCATAGCATTGGGTTACGGCAAAACACAAGGACATGCCCGAAAAAGTAAATCCATTGCAGACGTGAGCAATGCCAATACCAGCTCGCCAAAATGGTTCACACAAGGCGTTGAAGCAGCACTTCTTGCACCAACAGCCATCAACCAACAGAAATTCAGATTCACGCTGACTGACAGGAAAACGCCTACAGGAAAAGCTATCGTTGAAGCCAAGCGACTATTCTCTATTGTGGGCTACACAAAGATGGACTTGGGCATAGCGAAGCTACACTTTGAGCTTGCTGCAGGCAAGGAGAACTTTGAATGGGAATAAACAGGAAGCCTTGTCTAGCGTAGTCTTATATTCTTGTATGCAATTCTATATCTGCGCCATGTATAGACACAATGCAAGGTTCCGTCGCGCCCTTCCACTATTGCCGGATATGAATAGTCGCCAATCGGACTGTCCTCAAGTGTGAGTGTCTTGTTCCAGTCCATTCCATTGTCTGAAACAGCTATCGACAGCGGATTTCGCGGTCCTTTCGGTGTACCTGGTATTGTGGCAAAATCGTTATATATAAGAACATGTCTGCCTCGGCGAAGCGTTACGGCATCAGTGCCAGATTGGTTGTTTGGCACATCTATCAACTTGACTTTCGTCCAAGAATCCCCATTGTCTGAACTCCATGTTGAGGCGAGTTTGCCATTGCGCGTACGTCCAATGGCTTGTAGCCTACCATCTGAAAGCTTCAGTATAGAAGGTTGTATGCAGTAAATGGGATTAAGCTTGTGCTTCCCCGTACCGTCTTTTAGCAATGATCCGTCGGCAGCCATATCAGGTGTCAATGGGCACAATTCCCGTTCTATTGGTCCAACATATTTCCATTTGCCTGTTTTCAAATCAAGTATCTCGAAATGGAATTTCCATCCTCCTTCATTTTCAGTACTCGACGGGCATATCAAACGATTATCCACAACAACAGGCTTGTTTTTCACCGGTCCCAAGAAACCCTTTTCAAGCGGTTCTTTCTCTGACCACGTCTTGCCGCCGTCACGACTCTTCACAACCCAGCCAGTCCAGTCGTTCATTACATGCCCAATCTTGAAGAACAGCCACAGTTCCCCGCCGGGCATTTCAAAGAGAACCGGATTCCAGCAAGCCTTGCGATAATAGTCGCGACGCTGCTTATTGCATTTAGCCTCTTTCCAACTCTTGTTAATACCAACAATCGGACCACATTCTGCACCAGCACATGCGGTGTCTATTCCTGTTATCAAAGCATTTTGCGTACCAAGCTTGAACACGCCATCGGCAACAAGCATCGGGGCAGTCCATGTATCAGAGCCTTTAGGCTTACGGTTCACCCAAATGCAGACATCAGGATTCCTCTCTTTTGTTCCGCCAAAATAAGTTGCAACAAGGTCACCGTTTGCCAGCTCCACTATCGACGAGGCGTGACACTGTGGAAAGTCAGTTTGTGAATACACAAATTCGTCGTGAACGATATTATTGCCCCCGGCAGGCATATTTTCATATTGCGTAATATGAATTCCTGCTTCATAGGATTTTTTTTCACCATTTGGCAAATATGCGTCAGCAGTCATTCCTTCAGGTATCTCAACACGCCAATATAGATTTTCCAAAGTCTTATACCAATACGAACGTATGCTTCCGAAAGGAGTATCAACCGTAGCGTCCACATTGTCTAGGTCTTGTATGTCAAAACAAGGACGAAATTCAAAATGCGGATTCTTATAGACATTACCAACGTTCCTTATCCCTCCCAAATATTGTCGGCACCAGTCCACAAGGTCATTTTTGTCAAGTTGCTGAGCATATTCACTTGTAGCAAGAAGATAAGCCACGTCAGAAAAGCCGTTGTCTGAGAGAGTCTGCAACAGGCACGGCACATTTGAGAAATCATTGCCCGCAAGGTTAGGATATTTTGCAAGCAGGGTTTTTACCACGTTCCGCGCGACTTCTTGTTTATATCCCCGCGGGGTAAAATCAAGAGCAAGCGGCACAATGTTCGCCAGCACGCTATTCCCAGCATAAAACACGCTGTCGGGGTATAGCACATGGTCGTGGCGGACAGACGTTCCGCGCTTCACCGTAAGATATCGTCGGTTGAACTCGTCTATTATCTCTTGCGTCGGCTTTTCATTGCTTGCCATTTCATTTGCAAAAGCAGCATACTCTGGCACTTTTGAGAGCAACAGTTTATAGCGGTTGGAACCTGCATCACTTCCGTCACGCTCAACTGCTGAGAAAGCCTTGGCAAAGTTAGCGTCTAGCAGGCTGTTTGCTGAAGTAAACTGCCCCTTCAAAGGCCTCTTTGCCACTGTGTGTTGTGCTGAAAAGAAAAATAATATAACGCATGCCAAGACGGCATATTTATATCGTCTGCACCTAGATATCAAAGTCTTCATATATGTTTGCTGTATAATTAAAAATGGTGTGCGGTAAAGATGCCGCACACACACTTTTAACTTATAACGCAATAAACAAATGTTTATTGCCTTTTATGCCCTGTAAAAATAACACTGTATGTTTTTGTTCCGCCTACGAGGACCATATTCAAGTGGGCCTCAACATTTTGCGCGTCGTCAATTCTTCCGAGAAAAGCATTGCCAAGACCGTTTGTCTTCAGATTGTTGGAAAAGGCAAAGCCATCGTTGCTGTGGCATACATTGGCTATACTCTCATGATTGACGCCTAAGGTTGGGCACAAAAAGCTGAACATGCCTACATAGTCGCTTTGCACGGAAATGGTCATCGTGCCTTGTTCCGTAAGCGTTGTTCCGGCATCAGAAACATAACTGTATGTCCCGTCGTATATTCCTGCCGCTGCTTGGGCTGCAGACTGGTCGAACGTCTTGTCGCCATCGTTGTCATCCCCGCAAGATGCGAAGCTTATCACACCAATTATGGCAAGCAAGAGCATATATAATGTCTTTTTCATTTTTGTCTTCACTTAAAGTTTAGAATTAGTAACCGGGGTTCTGATCTGCCTCAGATATGCCGGAATTGGTGGAAATCTCTGAAGATGGTATCGGGCGTAACCATTTTATCTCGCCCTGTGCGTTGCACATATCACTGACAGCCGACACACCTTCGTTAAAGGCCAGTGCGTAACGAACAAGCTGTCTTGTGCGCCTCAAATCCATCCAACGTGTCGTTTCGGCATAAAGCTCGCGGGCACGTTCGTCCAGCAGCAGGTCGAGAAGTGTCAGAGTGCCAAACGAGCTAGGCATGTCATAATGCGGTGTATAGTCGGAAATGCTGGCTATCGTTCCTGCCTTTGCACGCGTTCTCACTGCGTTTATGTATTCCAATGCTTTTGCATCGTTGCCGCTCATCAGATATGCCTCGGCTGCAACAAGATATATATCGCTGAGATGCAATACTGGAATGTCGCGATAACCGCAGCTCCCGGCGTTGACTTGTGCCGTGTTTGGGTCGTCGAACTTCTTCACTGGCGGTACGGCAGCCTGGTTGGTTTTCTTGTAGTCGTCATAGTCGCGAATGTCTATCTTGTCTATGTCGCCATTTTCCTTAAACCACCAGAAGGCGCAGTCGGTTTTCTTATACCATGCCACATGGCACAAAGCATCGCTCTCGCCTCGTACGAAACGTTCCTTATTGGCTGCAACATATTCGTCGATTGTCTCGCGGTCTACCCAATACGGGAAGTATTTGCAGGCAATGTTAAGCTTCTCCTTGGCTTCATCTGAGGCGTTGTAGTATGCGTAATATCCAGTTACGCCCCATGCACCGGGCGTGTAGTTATAGATGGTCATCATGAACGTTGCGTCGAAGCGTTCGTCACCCTCGTCAAAAAGATAAAGTCCCTTAACCGACTGTGCCAGTTCTGCGTTGCACTTTTTCAGTCCGCTTACTCTCGGGTCGCCATATTCGCTGCCGTAGGTATTCTGCCTACTGTTGCCGCCCGTCAGTAGGTCGCCGGGATAATTGGCGCGGTCATACTGCACGGAGAATATCTCTTCGGCGTTCCCCTCGTTTTTTGGCGACCATTTGTCTTCAAACGACATCGTAAGTTGCTGACCTGCAATGGTTGCAACGGCATAGTCAGCGGCTTTCTTGAAATACGACACGTCTTCCGTTGTGTAAGTTCCCTTTGCTGCATCGCTGAGCTTTGTGCCAAGATCCCATCCTGCAGCAAGACAAACTTTTGAAAGCAGGGCCTTAACGGCACGCTTGCTCACGTTACCGTTGTGGTCTTCGTCGGGCAAGTTCGCATCATTCTGTATGCTTTCGAGTTCAGTTATGACATTGTCGTAAACTTCTTTCAGCGGTGTGCGCGGATAATTCTTGTTCAGATTATCTATGTATTCGGTTATATAAGGAACTGCACCGAATTGCTGAGTGAGCAGGAAATAGGCATAACAACGTAGAAACTTTGCCTCCGCCACATATTTGGGCTTTGATGCAGCGTATTTCAATACGCAGTTTGCTTGGTTTATAAGGATATACGCATTGGTGTAGTAGCTGGCTATGTCGCTCGTTTCGGGGGTAAACTTATAAGCCTGATAGTCGTTTACGTTTGTTGAGCGTGCACTGGAATACAAATCTGTGCCCCACTCCGTCAAGTTCGTTTCGTTGACAAGCGGTTTCACAGTGCTATACATGTATGTCCTGAGGGATTCTATTCCCTCATCGGTGGAAAGTTGTTTTCCGGCTTCAACATTTGCCTTGTTGTCCACGTCAAGGCTGCATCCGCCCAACAACATTACACAGCCAAAAGCCGTTGCCAGCTTGATGTTTATGTATGTTTTCATGATTGTCTTTGCTTTTTGATTAGAACTTTATGCTTGCTCCGAACTGCCATGTAACGGTGCTTGGACCGTCGTTTGCAAGAGAAGCGTTTGCCCATTCGGGGTCATATCCTTTATAGCTGGTGAATACAAAAGGATTGGTCACTGTGCAATAAACGCGCAGCTTTGAGCATCCAAACTTAGACAGCCACTTCTTTGGCAAGGAATAACCCAATGTGATGTATTTCACCTTTACGAACGAGGCATCGGCAATGGAGTTTGTAGAGCCAAGCCAGTATTGTGTGCCTAGTCCACCGCTGCTGCAGCCGTTGTTAGGGAAAGGATAGCTTCCGTAATGGGTGGTTTGCTGATAAACGGGATTGATATACGATCCGTCAGCGTTCTGTCCTTCACAACTTATCAGCGTTCCTGCCGGTATATACCAGTCCATATCGAGCTTTGTGCGTCCGCGGTCGTTTATCGCCAGATACTCCTTATAGAAATTAGAGAACACCTTATATCCCTGCTTTGCATAGATTGAGAACGAGAAATCAAGGTCTTTCCATGTAAGGTTGCTAGTAAAGCTACCTGTCCAATCGGGGTCGCTCTTGTATATCTTCTTGTCTGCATCGGTATATTTGCCGTCACCGTTGCGGTCGAGAATTATCGGATTACCTTCAACCAAGCCGTAGCACTTGTAGTAGTAGTCGTATTCCTTAACCGTCTGACCGGGTTCAAATCCCTTTAAGCGCGCTATCTCATTATCGGGAACGGTCATATCTTTGTCTGACACTATGCCTACCCACTCATAGTCGTAGATATTGCCGTATGACTTGCCTATGAAAAGGTTGTTGAGGCTTGAGCCTGAATAAAGGTCGCCTGTTCCATTTATTTCAAGCACGCGGTTTTGGTTATGCGCAAAAGTGAACGTTGTTTCCCATAACCAGTCTTTGGTCGACACATTTGTTGTGGTCAGCGCAACCTCTATACCGCGGTTTCTCACGGAACCCACGTTAGTATAAACAGTCTGTCCACCAGAAACGAGCGGCAGTTTCGTGCCATAGAGAAGGTCTTTCGACTTTTTGTTGTATATATCCACTGTTCCTCTGATACGCTCATTGAGGAATCCGAAATCGATACCGAAGTTTATCTCATGAGACATTTCCCATTTAAGGTTTTTGTCTACGATACCTGCTATTGCCATGCCTTGGGAATAAGTATCACCAAAGGGATAGTATACAGAGCTACCCATTACCTGCATCGTGGCATAGTCGCCAACGTTGTTGTTACCAGTAATACCATAAGAGAGACGCACCTTAAGGTTGGATAGCCAGTTCTTCGCCTTTTCCATGAATGGCTCTTCCGTTACGCGCCATGCCAAAGCTGCTGAGGGGAATGCATCCCAACGGTTGCCGCTTCTGAAGCGTGAGCTACCGTCCCAACGCACTGTCCCGGTAAAGAGGTAACGCCCTTTGTAGGAGTAATTGGCACGCACGGCATACGACATAAGCTTGTTTTCCGAGTAAGTACTATTGGAGTTGTTGTAGTCGTATCCTTGGTCTGTTGTACCGATATTCCACCAGTATGTTCCATCGAGCACCTTATTATAGGTAAGGTTCTCCGTTTCACTGTTGGCATAGGTATAGGAAACAAGTCCCATGAGGTTGAGGTGATGGTCGTCACCAAACATACGGTCGTAGGTGACTTGATTGTCCCAAGTATATGCAAACGCTTGTGCTGAGGAACGCTTAGCCGTGTTCTGCACTTCGCCAGCCTTCGTGCCCTCATAAAATCCGTAGCGGCTATGGCTAAAGGTTGGAGACAATGTTGTTTTCAGCGACAGGCCCTTTATAGGATGAGCCTCAAGATAGATGTTTCCCAAAGCCGTCCATGTCAAGCGATTGGAACTTTGGTCTTGCATATAGATGAGCGGGCTTATCTGTCCTGTAAACTGATACATGTCCGTACCAAGGGCCTCCTTTGAACCTGGTTTGTAGTTTATGTTGCCGTCTTTGTCATAAGGTTGCATAAACGGATTGACACGGAAGGCATACTGCACGGCGTTATCGCTGGCATAGTCTTTCTCCGTTCGTGCCAAATTAACGCTTGCTCCAGCACTAAGCCACTTGTTGACCTGCGTGTCAAGGCTTGTCTTCATGGTGAACTTCTCTTGCTCGTCATTCTTGTAGATACCTTCCTCTTGGGTATAACCAAAGCCCACATGATAGCTTGTCTTGTCTGTTGAACCGCTTACTGCCAGATAGTGATTCTGCTGCTGACCGTCTTGAAGCACAAAATCCTTCCAGTCATAAGTGTCGCCAGACTCCAATAGTTCCGTCATTCTGTATTTGCCACTAACCCCGTCCCTAAGCAGACAACGGTCGAGGTCGTCGTTTATCCATACAGGACGCCCGCCATTATTGTCGCCGCCAGCCTTGCTCAAGAATTTCATGAAGCGGAACTTATAGAACCCCTCGGCACTAAGAAATTCGGGCATGTTGTTAACCTTGCTTATACCGTAATATCCATCGTAGGTTATCTGTGGTTTATGAGAACTCTTTGCCACACTACTCCCGCTCTTGGTTGTTACAATTACTACGCCAGCCGTGGCGCGAGAACCATAAATTGCGGTACTTGATGCATCTTTCAATACATCAACACGCTCTATATCTTGCGGGTTCAGGAAATCAATGTCTGAACAAATAATACCGTCAACAACATACAAAGGTGACTGATCGCCTTCCACAGAGTTCTTTCCACGTATCTCAATATTGAAAGTTCCGCCAGTACGGCCCGTGCTCTGCGTAATGTTCACTCCTGGCACTGTTCCCTGCAGATTGGCAATGACAGAAGTTGCACCTTTTTCGTTAAGCTTCTGCGTGCCTACACTACTAACCGAACCGGTCAGATCGCTTTTCTTCATCGTGCCATATCCAACTACCATCACTTCATCAAGTTGCCTGTCGGTTCCCTTCATCACGACACTTACCGTAGCTTTGTTGCCCACAGTCATCACAATATCGTCATATCCGAGATAAGAAAACTTTAACTGTTGATTGGCCTTTGCCGAGGGAAGAGTGAAATTCCCGTCAATGTCTGTCACAGCAGACGGTTTCCCATCTACATAAACAGACACCCCAATGAGGGGTTCACCATTGGAATCCGTCACAGAACCTTTAAAAGTCTGCTGAGCAGCTGCCGTCAGAGCCATAGCAGACAGAAAGGCTAAAGCAACTTTCCGCTTGTTCTGTTTTGACATATAAAATAGATTTTTAAGGTTAAAAAAAAGTAAGATTTAAACTAACTTCTAGACTTAGTGACGCATTATCACAGCACTTGTAATCAAAAGCAAAAAGAATTGTAAAAAAAACTAATAATATGTATTATCATTTTACTATCCTTGCAAAGGAAATGTAGAATAGCAACATTACAATTACGCAATCTTGCACATCAAAAATCATTTTTTCATATTATATTTGCATAAGGAAATCAGTAAAAAGACTAACGCTTTTATTTATAACAAAAAAATAATATTTAGACAATGACACACGGACATGAAGTTCTCCACATGATGGCAGGAAACAGTTATACAACAAAACAGGAACTCATAAACGCCATAATAAGTCGTTTCGGCGAAGATGAACGCTTTTATACATGTTCTGCCGAAAACTTGACAGCAGCTGAGCTGGTTGATTTTCTTGAAGAACGCGGAAAATTCATGCCTGCATCAGACGACACGAACTTTACTGTTGACACGACAAAAGTATGCAATCATTGACGTAAGGCAACATATTTATTTTGAGATAGCCAAATATAAAAAGAAACATGGAGTTGCTGTTCCATTGTTTTTGCAGCGACAAAAAATAAAAAAATCTGGAAACGAGTTCATCACAAAACATGCAAAATGAGATGAACGCTATTTCCAGATTTTTCAATCTCAATTAAAAGCCATCTTAAAAAGACTAGAAGTCAATGGCTTTCCCTACTTTTTTATTCTGTGGAGCAAAAGTAATGCCCAAGAATTTTGCTACTGTTGCAGCAATCTGATTATTGAAATATTCTCCTGATGTCAGAACGCCCTTGGCTGGTATTCCCTTTCCAAAAGCCATTAACCAGGTCTGATGTGAATTGGGGGTCATAGGTCCATGGTCACGCCAAGCATTTATGTTTGTGTCGCCACGTCCATGATCACAAGTTACAATGACCGTTGTTTGGTCTTTATAGAAGGGGTCACTTTGTATGAGTTGCCAAAGGTCTTGCAAGAAGAAATCAGTATTGCGTGCAGCATCAAGATACAAGCGGTAATTACCTGCATGTGCCCATTCATCTGTATCGCCATAACCAATAAACACAAGCTTGGGATGACGAGTGCGCATCGCCTCCATTGCATATTCGTGAGTCAGGAAATCAAACCTTTCTGCTCCCCAATATTTAGGGCATATTTCCTGAAGTTTATCAAGATATTTCTCACGTTCTGTCGGTGTTTTAGACATGGAATGTCGATAGTTTGCATTGACTTCCAATCCACTTCTCTTCTCGTTGAATATCTCAATAAAGCGGGCCCAACTGCCAAAACATAACACACTGCCCTTATATTGCGGCGTATTGTTGGCAATCTCAAAAACAGTCATATTAGGATTGGGTATGGCATCGTTGCTATGAATGTTTTCATCATCGGCATGGCCACACAAATCTTCATTGTAACCAGGATAAGAAAACCACATCTTATTGGTAACATCCATCTTACAACCCAAATTGCGATCGCCTATGATTGTTCCGTTCTTTGCAATGAATGTCCATGTAAATGGCATCAGCTCCTTGCGGCGTTCCTGTGATGTTTTTCCATTCCAATAACTTGCCTTCATCATATTGACATCACCAAACTGCTTGGAATTTATAAGGACACTGTCTGCCCCTCCAAACAATTCTTGCCAACGATAACCGTCAACTGTTATCAACACCACTTTCTGTTCTGCCTTGCCTATATTGGGAAGAAAGGCCAAGGCCATCAATACACTCAAGAATATCTTTTTCATCTTTCTATTTATTTTAACCACCAAGGTTTTGCGCTTATCTTGTCATTGTTCTCACCAAACTGATTTTTAACAGCGGTTTCAACGTTTTGCGTGTTATACTTGTTCTCAGTATCGGGATACATCCAACGATAAGGAATAGGATTGTCTTCCAAATGCGCGAACTGAGGATATCCTGTACGCAAATGCTCAAAGAATGGATACCAGCCACCTTGGAAGAAGCTAACGCAATATTTTTGATATATTATGCGCTCAATTTTCTGTTCTTGGCCCAGTTGGTCATTCCACTTAACCTCGTCGCCTTGCAGATAGGTTGCCGCAGCGGCATCTGTAACATATTGTGAGTAATCCCCAGAATATGTATAATACCATTCAAATGAGGCTTTCACACCATTCTCATAATATGCCTTTGCATCACCTTGAATCCATCCGCGAACAACAGCTTCTGCCAAGATTTGCTGCAACTCTGCATAACCTATCAAGATAGTAGGCTCACCGGTTGCATTAGTACGATAGCGTGAATTGATTTGGGAAATTTTGCCTGCACCCACTAGGTTCTTGTTTTCGCCATACGGCACAGTGGGATCACCACCTGCATAAGCAGAAAAATCTGTTATGGCTTTGCCCGCAGAAGCAGCCTCATTGGTGGGAAGGGCATACAGGAACAAGCGGGGATCTTGTCTGAGAGCCATGCCGTCGATAAAGGTCTTGTCCATATAGAAACCAGACCATTGAGCATTGAACTGAGGATAACGGTTTCCTTCTTGATCTATATAGGAAAGTTGTCCATTCTCTGCATTTGAACTTATCAAAGGTAATTGGGAAATCTGACGAAATTCCTGTACGACATCATGATTGCCAACTTTCGTTTTATGCGAAAGAGTCAACAAAACTTTCAACCGGAAAGTGTTCACCAACTTCTGCCATTTTGCAGAGTTTCCACTATAAATTATGTCTCCATCTATGGTTTCTCCCTTGCTTGCTGCCTGTGCCAATTCGTCGTTTGCTGTGGCTAACTCATCAAGAATACCAGCAAACACAGTTTCTTGTGTATCATACACGGGAGTGAATAAGCCGTCGCTTTCGCCCTTCAAGGCTTCTGTATAAGGAATGTCGCCAAACTTCAACGTCAGGTTGTAAAAGTAATAAGCGCGAAAGAAATGATAAAGACCGTCATAAATGGTTTCGCCTGTTCTGTCGGCTTCTTCCTTTAATTTTGTTACCTGCAAAAGTTCATTGTCGTAGGAACTAAAACTGCCCCTATTCCATTCAAAAAACTGTTCGGAATTATGACCATCTGTCTGAACAACCATTTTGTCGGCATACATTCCATCTGTTCCGCGTGAGAACGCACTATGACAAATGTTTGGAAGAAGAAGCTTTGGAGAAACCTCCGTTGGGTCGTTTGGGTTATCGTTTATTTCATCAAAGCTGCTGCAAGAACAACATAAAGCACCTACAATTGCCAACGACATAAATATTTTCGTTTTCATCTCGTTTTCTCTTAATTTAAAATTATTAGAATTTCACATTTATACCAAAACCAACATATCTTGCTGTGGGATCTGCTGCACCAGTATCGCTGCTTGTATCACCGCTAACATCTGGATCCACATACGGAACCTTTGCCCAAAGGAAGGGATTATTGCAGAAGAGCGTAGCTGTAAGCGCCTTGACAACAGAACCCTGCGGCAGCAGATTATGAAAATCATAACTGAGACTTATCTGTCGTACTTTCAAATAAGTTCTACTAAATGTATTGGCAAAGAATTTATCCATCTTGTCGGTAACTGTTGCACGGTACGGATAGTTCTGGCACCATGACTGCCAATCGACAGCATTGGTAAACTTCTCATACTTACGGGTATCAGAAACCACATTGCCATGCACATCGTAAGTAACCTCTCCGCTGACTACACGCACTGCATTAGGTACATACACCGGCTTTCCTGTAGCATATTCTTCATCACGATACATCACTGAGTTTGGATGCTTACCGCCCCACCACATCTTAGGACTCAAGTTGGAATACATCAAACCGCCAATAGCTGCGTTTAACTCTATGCCTAATGTAAAGTCATTCAGACGGAAAGTATTCTGCATTCCTAACCTTACATTTGGCTCATAATGTCCAATCTTGCGCACATAAGGGTCTTTTTGTGGTTGTCCATTGGCATCAACAATTACCCTACCCTCGGGATCGCGCTGCCAAACTGTTGCATAATAAGCATCAGCCCTATCGCCCTTCTTTAGGTTTCCAAAATATTCGTCACCACCATATATAGAGGTCAGCTTTCTAACACTGTGGCTGGCATTTAAATTGAAATTCCATTTAAACTTCTTGCCCTCAATAGCCTTTACTCCAAGGATTGCTTCGATACCGTTTGTCGTATATGTATTGCCGTTAATCTTACGTGAGTCAAAACCTGAAGCTTGAGATATTGCCATGTCCAAAATCTGGTTCGTATCAAGTGAACGATAATAACTGAAATCCAAAGAAATGCGCTTCATGAAAGATGTAGAGAAACCTATTTCAAATTGACTTGTCTTCTGAGGCTTTATGTTTGCATTCACCAATGCAGAAGGATAACTGACAACCGTATTGCTACCCCATGACGTTTCTTTTGTATAAACTTGCAGTATCTGATATGGGTCCAAATCACTTGAAACTGTGGCCCAAGAACCCAACACCTTGAAATAATCTACAAATTTCGGCATCTTTATATAGTCTGAAACCACTGAACTAATTGCCACCGAAGGATAGAAATATGAGTTATTCCCTGAAGCGATGGTTGACGACCAGTCGTTACGTCCTGTCAACGTAAGATAAGCATATTTTGAAAGGTCAAGATTTACAGATGCATATACACTTTTTATCTCTTTCTCACTGCGTGAACCCCACAGAGAATTGTCTGAACTATAAGTAAGGATTGAACCCGTAGAATTCTTCAATGAATATATGCCAGGAACATTCAGTCCGTCGGTAGACGCATAGTCATTGCGATATTTACGATAAAAAACACTACCTCCTGCATTAACTGTCAAGTTGATGTCCTCCAAGAAACTCTTGGTATATGTTGCCAAAACATCAGCATCAACATTGTCTTGACTAACATTCCATACCTTATAGGCTCCCTCTCGCGAGTCACCATAATTAAGATAAGACTTAGGTATCTTATTCTCTGTCAGATTTCGTTTAGAACGTAAAGAGACACGACCCATAACACTTAACTCTGGCAAGATCTGATAATTCAAACGCAACTGACCGGTAGTAACATTCCGACGCTCAGAATGTTTTGCTTGAGTAAGGGCAAAATATGGATTGTTATACCATGCATAGTTATAGTTTGCCTGCTTATATCCTTCCATTCCTGTAACCCATTGATGCTTTTTCAGCTCACGGATGTCAATATCATCCCCCATCCATTCAACAATAGAATACATGAAATTAGAAGGATGATAACCATAGTCTGGATAATTGGGCGTTACCACCATATTATAATTCAACATGGCATCCAACGTTAGTCTATCTGTCACATTAAAGGTCGAATTAAAGTTCAAGCCGCCTGTATGCAGTGACGTAGAAGGGGCTTGCCCTTTCTGGTAGGCATATTGGCCCAATACATAAACCTTGGCACGCTTCCCTCTATACGACAAAGACAAAGTGTTATTTGTAATTATGCCTGTTTCCAAAAACTCTTTCAAGTTGTCATGGGAAGTTAGAGGCATTGCGACACGTTCGTATCGGCTCTGGTCATCATACTTGGTCCCCTTTACACTACCCCACCAAGGAATTTCTTCGCCAGTTACCTTGTCGCGGATAGGACTGTTCCATTGTGCTGCCATATTGCCAACATCAAGTTTTGGACCCCATTCCATATCATCGTCAGACTTTCCACCGCCTTCGCCATCCCAAAACGCATATTGTCCATTGGAACCGCTACCATACTGATGTTGTGTCTCTGGATAAGCAACAAAACCCGCACTAACCATGTCCTTCGTTGAAAAGCTGACCTCTATACCTTCCTTTTCAGCTTGTTTAGTGGAAATCATTATTGCACCATTCTTACCTCTTGCACCATATAAAGCAGAAGCAGCTGTGCCTTTCAACACATTGATACTGGCAATATTCTCACTGGAAACATCAAACATGTCTGATTCTATGGGGACACCGTCCAAAACTATCAATGGGGTATGTCCACGGAGAGAAAACGAAGGTGTCTCGAACATACTTGAAGGAACAGAAACAGTTAAACCGGCTACTTGACCTTGCAAGGAAGAACCCACATTCATATTACCCTGCGCAGTCAAATCTTTACCGGAAACCTGCTGAGTAGTATAACCCAATTTCTTCTTCTCTTGCTTTATACCTATTGCCGTTACAACAACTTCATCAATGTCTTGAACATCAGAATCTAAGACAACATCCAAATTATTCTTAACAACCTTGACTGTCTTAGTTTTATCACCTACATATGTGATTTCGAGAACAGAATTCTTACTGGCATCTATTGAATAGTTTCCATCCAAATCCGTAACTACTGCTACATCAGTTCCTTTTACTCTTATAGTAGCTCCAACAACAGGTCCCATTTTGTCTGTTACCTTACCTGTTACCCTCATGGATTGAGCGAAAAGAGTGGCATTTGCGCACAAAAGGCAAGCCAATACTGATAACTTCTTCATAATTATTTTTTCGTTTAACGATTATTTGAGTTCCACCTTAGAAAATAAGTTAACAAGTTGTTTAAAATCTTTCTTGTTATCCTTCAAAGCCTTTTCAAAAGATTTACTGTCATCGGAATAAAAAGCAGAAATAGCAACATTCAATACCTTATTCATTTGTTCTGCTGCCTCTTTCTTTGAAATTTTATTTTCTTTAATCTCATTTTCTAACCCCTTTGAAACTTTCTTTACGGCGTTGAATAGTTCTCCCTTCTTTATTACAATTCTAGTCGTAGGATCACCAGGAACAACAGGGATACGCTTAATGCAAAGTCCCTGCAATTGGTTATAAAGGAAAGTTGTCTCCTTTGCAAACTCCACATTGTCAGTAATCTCCTCAAGTTGTGTATCTGTCGGGGTAGCTACACAGTGCATAAATTTCCAAGTAGGAGCCTCGTTGTTTGTCTTGTTTGTCCCTGTAACAATCTCATTCTCAGCAAATGTTGCAATGCTTGACAAAAGCAACATCATTAATAAAAACTTAATTCTCTTCATAAATAATTAGATGTTCTTAACTTTTGCTGCAAAATTAGACCTATAAAATTACAGGCGTAAAACAAGGAATATACAATGCTATTACTAAAATATTGCAAATTTGTTGAATACAAATATGTATACAATAATTCAAAAAATTTTAATATTTCTGTCCGCTAAAATACACTATACATTGTAACAAGGGCAAAATTCGTAGTAGCTAGGCTTAACAAGACGCAACAAAGCCATCAAAAAAACAATACAAAAGTACTTTTTGCCACACCAGGTGTTATATATATAACCTC
>CAVIMN010000007.1:0-140666 GCA_963644035.1 bacterium | reverse complement strand
ACATCTATTACACCGTGCGCGGCGTGAACTATGACAACAACACGGGTTACAACTCGGACACGCTCCGTGTGCTGCGCCCCAATACCGGTGTGCCAACCAAACCGTATCTAGAGTCTGCATGGAGCGACAATAAAGCGATACATATGCGTTGGGTGGGAGGATCAGATGAGATAATAAAGGAACACCGCTTGTTCCGCAGAAAAGCAGGCGGGGAACGATGGGAGTTGCTGCGGGCTTTTGACGCAGACTCCGTTACATCTACAGGACATGTTATGGAGATTAACGATGAACCAGGCGGCAAACTCAACCAACGTTGGGAATATGCCGTTGAAACTTTCAGCTTTTGGGACATAGGTTCAGGCCTCTCTCCTGTATATTCAGGCAAGCTGAAATATGAACAGACGGTAGATGTGCCGATACGTCTCTATGCTGACTTTGACAAAGACAAGCGTAAGGTGAAGTTGGCGTGGGATACGGGCAAGATTCCAACAGATGCACCTTATTTCTTCTGTATTTACCGTAAAACAGCCGATGACCCGTCGTTTGTCTACGTGACAGATAGTTCGAGCAACACTCCTTACTATACAGACGGCCGTCTGACATCTGGTGAGATGGTAGAATATTATGTGTCCATACGCTTCGATGACGGAAGACAATCAACGCAGTCGAACACGGTTGCGGTAACAGTCCCGCAAAAGAAAAACTCCGGAAAATAGAAAATAACCTAACACCTGTGCAATTATGAAACAAATCCTTTGGCTGTCGTTGCTCACGTTATTGCTAACCTCGTGTGGCGACTTCTTCACCTTCGACGAAGAGCCGGACGAGTGGACAGGCGTGACCATGACGGTAATGAACGACTCTTCCTGCGTGATGGTGGGCGACTCCATGCCTCTCCGTACGGAGTTCTCACCATATAACCCGAATGAAAGCCCAGTCTTTTGGATGACAGGCGATCCCTATGCCGTTATACGCAACGATACTCTCGTGGCGCAGATGGCAGGGGAGTGCAACGTTGTAGCAATAGGAGGGGCTGGTAGGTTGTCGGACACCTGTTCCGTGACAGTAATTGACCGTTGGGACACTACAGACTATAGTCGCACTGCGCCTTCTGACATGGTGGTATATGCAAAAATAACTGTGGGCGGAGAGGAATGGAATCCCGACTCAATGCTTGTGGCTGCGGTTGTTCGCGGAAAAGTCGCGGGAACGGCTGTCAGAAAGCATCTGTTTGACACAGACTATGCCGTTATCCGTATATGGGCTCTTGCCGATGATAATGTTGGTTCGGTAACGTTCTTTTGCTATGATCGTAGGCGTTTCCGTCTGTATCGGGCAGAACAGAAACCCGATTTCGTGGCTACACAGGCTTTGGGTACATTGTCCAATCTATATACATTGTCGTTTTAAAAACTATAAGAAATGAAGAAGATAACGAAAATACTAGGTTTGGTATTCTTGCTGATAGCCTTTACAGGATGCACCTTGATGCTTGATGAACCATCCTCTGAGGAAGACAAGACGGAAAACGGTGATGGCTTCTCTGCTCCCAAGACAGAAGAGACGGAAATTGGGCGTATTACATATCAGTTTGCCGAGGGCACACTATCGGTGGATGACAGATACCGTCCGTACTTAATGCGTTTTCGCATAGACTCCGCCTACAACAATGCTGAAATATACATTGCCAAGAGTATTCCTGCAGAAATGTTACCAAAGCGCGGAAGTTTCTTGACATCGCGGATGACAGATTTGTTTGAGGCAGGGCTATGTCATGAGGTAGACGTTGTGCAAGACGAGGGCAATTACTATGTTGTGAAAGCCCATATGGCAAGCATTGATGACATGTTTGAAGAGCTAGAAATGAAAACCGACTATTATGTAGCTCAGGAAAACCAAGAAGGTCAGGACAGTCAGCCACAAATGATTGCTGCCAATGGCGGACAGTTGCAGAGCGAGCCGAAGCTAAAGATAGTCGGATGCTATAAACCACAGGTGAAAGGCATAAAAAGATCGGAGGAAGAAGGTTCAGACGATAGGACGGAGTCTTTACTTACCTATGGATTTATCGTTAACGCAGATGATGTACAATGGGGAGATATACTTGTACATTGGGGAGATATACTTAAAGAAAAAGCAGAAAAAGTCGGTGAAAAGGTTAGTTCTGTAATGGAAAAGCTCTTTGGCGAACAGAAGAGCAAAATAAAGTTCTTTGGAGAAGTGGATGGTTCTTTAGCAGGCCAAGCGTCGCTAATGTATAGAGTAAGAACAGAGTTTAATAAAAAGACTAAATATTCAAGTGAGAGAATAACGCTCTCTGTAGAATGCTTTGCAGGAGTGAATGCTCAAAATATAAAGGGTGGAATACGAGTTCCTATACTGGGGACGGAGTCAACCAACGTATTTGACAAAAAACTTAATGGATTTAAAGATTATCAGCAGACAATTGATGATGGTGATTTCCTTATCTCGGTTAAGAAACCTGAGAAATGGTTCCTTGTCGGAGGTGTAGTCCCGTGTAGTATATACTTCGATTTTAATATAATTCTTGATATTTTTGCAAGTGCGGAATTTAGTTCTTTTACAACTTTGGGCTTTTACAAAAAAATTGTAATAAGTGACACAGAAGTTGTTGTATGTGACGGCCAGAAAAAGACTATAGACCATAAATTAGATAATAATGCAGAATCTGTTGATGATGAATATCCTTTGCAGAACATGGAGCTTGGGGCGGCATTATATTTGAACGGGGAGTTTGGTGTAACAGTTGCAGATATTTTAAAATTGTATTTTTATGGAACATTGACAGGAAAGGCTTGTCTTAATCATGATTTTACCAGTGCTTATGCTATAGATACAATATATGATAAGTCAAACTTTTTGGATGAAAAGGAAATATGTGCCAAGTATGGAGAAAAGAGTGTAGCTAATTTGTCCGTTACTGGCGACCTTGGCGCAAATCTAGACTTGGACTTTAAATTTTGGGGAATGACCGTTGAAAGTTGGAAGATATTTAATAATGTAGATCTTTATAACAAAAGTGCCCGTATATTCCCGTCGTATGAGATAGAGAAAGTGAAACTTGTTCCCGAGGCTTCAACGCCAAATTATTTTGTTTACGACGTTACTGTGTCGCATACTGCTGGCACTGAAACCTCAAGGAATGTGAAGTTATATCTGTTGGACAGTAAGAACCAATCGTTTGTTACGCAGGAAAAGGAAACGAAATTGTCAAATAACTTGACGACATATCGAATGCAAGTTGACAAAACGATGTATGGTAGTTATGAAAGGCTGCGGTGGGTTGTTGTCGCAGATATATGGAAGACGGGCAAAATCTACGGAATACCGTCTCCTACATACCTCTATAACTATGAAACATCAGCAAAAATTAAAGACCTGAAACAGCTCAACGTAAAAAACGGGGTGCTGACGAATAGTAGTGAGACTTACGCTTTTAGATTTGATCTACAAGGGCATCTTACCGTGAACGATGGTATAAAGATATGCATTTATATAGAAGATGAAAATGGTAAATCACTTGTTTCAAAGGTATATGATGCGGGGGTCTTGTGCGGAAACTTCAATAAAAAATACCTAATGTATTTCAATGGCAAAAGGAACAAGAAATATAAAGTGATAGTTGCTGCTCTCTATGCCGACTCTAGTTTGGAGTTTAGCGATAGGTCTATTGCGATGGATTACATCTATCTCCTTTCCTGCGGTGGTGCAGAGACGTGGGATTACAATAGCGTGTTCGACTTTAATAGTGTGACTGACTACGAGGTTTTGGAATAGAGGATGTTTAGTTCGTATCTGTTTTAAGAAAAAAGTCGTTGGCATTTTGCCGCGGCTTTTTTTATTGTGCTAACATTGTTATATGATAAAGTTTGTGCTTGGAATTTATATTCTACTAGAGGAGAAGTAGCGAAGCATTGTTGTAGAAATGAAAGAGGAGGGGGGATAAAAAAAACAACGACTTGCATATTTGCGAGTCGTTGTTGTATTTGCAGTGGGCCATCTAGGGCTTGAACCTAGGACCTCCAGATTATGAGTCTGTTGCTCTAACCAACTGAGCTAAAAGCCCGGCTTGACATTTTATGTGTTTGTCAAGTTTGCGGATGCAAAGGTAGTGAGATTTGGTTTTATTACCAAATTTTTTTACCGAAAAAACGCGGTGTATAGTGAATTAGTTCCGTTTTTTACATTTTATCCCAACCTTAAGCGATAGTCAATGGCCCATTTTTATGCAAAATAAGCGTAAAAATAAGAATGGCATGATAAGAACTAATCTACTTGTTGTGCCTTTTTATTAACTTTGCACACATTAGGAAATGAAAAGGAAAGATAAAGAATGAATGATATACTCCAAGGAATAAAAAACATAGTGTTTGATTTCGGATGTGTTATCGTAGACTTGGACAAGCACAAGTGCATTGATGCGCTTAACAATATCGGTGCGCATCGAATATCAAACTATGTTGATGAATGTCGCCAAACCGATATGTTTCTTGCCCTTGAGCTTGGCAAGCTTGACGTGGAAGGCTTCTGCCGTGAGGTTCGCTCGTGTGCTCCAGAATGTACTGGCACGGATAGCGAAATAGCTGAGGCGTGGGGAGAATTGCTCACAGGCATACCCGTGGAACGACTCCACCGTATTGAAGACCTACATGAGCGCTACAATATATATCTTCTTAGCAATAGTAATCCAGTACATTGGGGAAAATCGGTGGAACGCTTCTTTCCCATGAGTGGACATGAGCCAGAATACTATTTCGACAAGATGTTTATATCATACAAACTTGGCATGGTGAAACCAGATCCGCAAATCTTCACAACATTACTTGAAGGAACAGGGGCTGTTCCTGCCGAGACTCTTTTTGTGGATGACTCTTTGGCAAACTGCCGGGCGGCTGAAAAAATTGGAATCCGCACGCTGCATGTTTCTCATGGCAACGAGTGGCTTGATGTTTTGAAATAAGTTGCGTATAAAAATGAAGAACGAAGAATCAAGCGTTGCTACGATAGGCTTTTTTGATGGCGTGCATCGAGGTCATCGTTATCTTATTGATCAGGTTAAGGCCTTGGCGGGCGAGAATGACATGGCATCGGCTGTTGTAACATTCTCACAGCATCCGCGTGTAGTGTTGGCGTCTGACTATCAACCGAAGATGTTGACAACGATAGAGGAAAAGATAAAACTACTTAGTGATACGGGCATTGACCGTTGCCATATATTGCCCTTCACAAGGGATATGGCGGCCCTCACGGCGCATGATTTCATGCAAATAGTGTTGCGCGACCAGCTTCATGTGCGTTGTTTGGTTATAGGATATGACAACCGTTTTGGGCACAATCGTGAGGAAGGCTTTGAGGACTATGTGGAATATGGTCGTCAGATGGGAATTAACGTTGTTCAAGCCAAGGCTTTTGTCCTCAATGGTGTTAGCGTAAGCTCGTCTGTCGTGCGCTCGTTTTTGGTTGAAGGTGAGGTAGAGATGGCTGCAATGTGTCTCGGATACCGTTATTCACTGTCGGGAACGGTGGTCGGTGGCGTAAAGAAGGGCCGTGAGTTAGGATTTCCTACGGCAAACATCAATCCGCAGAGTATAGGCAAGATGATTCCAGCCAATGGGGTGTATGCCGTTGAGGCTCGTCTTGACAATGGTTTGGTATTGCCTGCAATGTTGAATATCGGAAACCGTCCGACATTCAATGGAAGCAATACAACGTTAGAAACAAACATATTGGGATATAACGGCGACCTTTATGGCCAGAAACTTACAGTCTCTTTTGTCAAGCGCTTGCGCGGAGAACGTAGGTTTCCATCGGAGAAAGCTCTTGCAGAGCAACTGGAAGCAGACCGCAAAGCGGTGGAACGTATTTTTATGGAAGCAAAACAACAATAGATTTTATGAAGAAAGAAAATGCAGACACGGCAAAGAGCGTGTTTTATTATTTCCTTACTTTTATAGTGGTAATGGCTACGGCAAGTTTTATTGTAGCTCCTCTATACAAACTCGTTACAGGCATCGACGGCGGAGCTGACGTTATGATACTGACATCTACGGTTTATAGCGTAGTTCTTTTCATTCTGTTCTATCGTCTCGGTTGGTGTCCTATCACAAAAGACTATCTTCGTGGCAATCATTGGGCGGTGATGGGATGGACAGCGTTATTTTCTTTGGGCATGATTATTCCGGCAATGTTCGCTCAAGAACATCTTCCTGCTATGAAAGACATAGCTGCGGAACAACTTGCCGAGCTTATTAAAAGTGATTTTGGCTTTGTTACATTGTGCATATTTGCACCTTTGGTTGAAGAGATGGTGTTTCGCGGTGCTATTTTACGCAAGCTTCTGACTACATCAAGTAGACCTTGGGTCGCAATCATTGTATCAGCGTTGTTGTTCGCCCTGATTCATCTAAACCCAGCGCAGATGCCGTATGCTTTTGTTGCCGGAATTTTCCTTGGATGGCTGTATTGGCGTACGGGAAGCATTGCGCCTGGAGTAGTGTATCATTGTGTGAACAATTCTGTTGTTTTCTTTGCCAGCCGTCTTCTGCCCGTGCTTAATGAGGATAACGGCATGTTGCAGCTTTTCGGAGGCGACAGCAGACGCGAAACATTAGCTGTGATATTTTCTATGTTTATCGTTCTGCCATCGCTTTATCAACTAGTCATACGCACACGTAAGCGGAGAGAACCACGTGCTTAGAAAAGCGTTGGCTCCATAATGTTGCCGCTATAAGGGTTGCGGCCAAAGTGTTGGTATGCGAGTTCTGTAACCATGCGTCCGCGTGGTGTGCGCTTTATGAAGCCTTCCATGATGAGATAAGGTTCATATACCTCTTCCACCGTTCCGCTATCTTCGCCTATGGCAGTGGCTATTGTTGTCACTCCTACAGGACCGCCCTTGAACTTGTCGATGATGGTCAAGAGGATTTTGTTGTCAATCTCGTCTAGTCCATATTGGTCAATGTTAAGTGCAGTAAGAGCCACGTGCGATATCTTCGTGTCAATTCTTCCTGTTCCTCTAACCTGGGCGAAGTCCCTAACGCGGCGTAGTAGTGCATTTGCAATACGTGGCGTGCCTCGTGAACGGCGTGCAATCTCCATTGCGGCATCATCATCAATGGGTACTTTCAATATGCTTGCCGAACGTTTCAGTATTCGCTGAAGCGTTTCAGGATCGTAGTACTCCAGATGCAGGTTTATGCCGAAGCGGGCTCTCAATGGAGCAGTGAGCAATCCGCTGCGTGTTGTCGCTCCAACAAGCGTGAATGGGTTGAGGTCTATCTGTATTGATCGTGCCGATGGACCTTTGTCTATCATGATGTCAATACGGTAGTCTTCCATAGCAGAATACAAATACTCTTCGACAACGGGCGACAGACGGTGTATCTCGTCAATAAACAATACATCGTTTGTTTCCAATGAGGTGAGAATGCCTGCAAGGTCGCCAGGTTTGTCGAGTACGGGTCCGCTAGTAATCTTGAATCCAACACCAAGTTCATTTGCTATGATGTTGCTTAGTGTTGTCTTTCCCAGTCCTGGAGGACCATGAAGCAATGTGTGGTCGAGAGGTTCGCCGCGGTATTTTGCTGCCTCCACGAAGACTTCAAGGTTTTCAACCACTTTCTGCTGTCCACTGAAATCACCGAAGCGCAACGGACGCAGTGCGTTTTCAAAATCCTTTTCAGCTGAAAACGCCCCCTCTTGCCTTATGTCGAAATCTGTATCCATTGTATTTGTCTTTTCATTCCGTAGCCCTCTGTAGCTGCTAACGGTAATGCAAAAATATCAAAAAAAGGGCTTATAAGCAAGATGTGACTTCATTTCTGTGTCTTGCTGCCTTTATCGGGTGGTAAAAACACATTGCATACAATGTTTTTTCTTGCACCAAACAGATGAATGTGTTACTTTTGCAATATGAAAACAGGAATATTCGTGGGCAGTTTCGACCCCTTTACCATAGGTCATGACTCCATTGTCAGACGTGTCTTGCCTCTCTTCGACAGAGTTGTCATAGGGGTGGGGCACAATGAGCGGAAGAAATATATGACTCCAACTGCGGAACGCGTGGAAGAGATTAGCCGTATATATAGCAATGAACCTGGTGTTGATGTGAAACAATACAATGATCTCACGGTAGACTTTGCCCGTCGTGAAGGAGCGCAATATATAATAAAAGGTGTGCGAAGCGTGAAGGACTTTGAATACGAGCGTGAACAAGCTGAAATCAACCGCCGTCTTACAGGTATAGAAACGGTGTTCCTCTATGCAGAGCCGGGAATGGAGAGCATAAGCTCAAGCTTGGTAAGAGAGCTCATTCATTTTGGTAAGGATGTTTCACAGTTCATTCCCTAATGGGGCTTTTATAAGCATCGTAGATGTCCTTATTTGCGAATGGTTACTAGGTAAAAATAATGTTGAAAACAATCAAGTGTTATGATAACATACAATAGCGAAGGCATAAAAATGCCAAAAATAAAGAAACGCGAAACAACGGCATGGATAAAGGCAGTCTGCGCCAGCTATGGGCGTAAGGCGGGCGACATAGGCTACATGTTTGTTGATGACGAGAAGATACTGGAGGTTAACCGTGAGTATCTTGGGCATGACTACTATACAGACGTGATAACTTTTGATTACGACGAAGACGATATAGTTAGCGGAGATATTGTTATATCTCTTGACACCGTGCGCTCGAATGCAGAACTCTTTGGCAAGAGTTACGATGATGAGCTTCGCCGTGTCATCATCCACGGCATCCTGCACCTTTGTGGCATAAATGACAAGGGACCCGGTGAGCGCGAGATAATGGAGGCAGCCGAGAACAAGGCTCTTGCGATGCATCCCTGAAATAGTTTCCGTATTTATATGGTAGGCATAGCAGAAATCCTTTCGTTATAGTTCGTGGGAGAATATGCTTAATTGACAAATCGTCAGCAAAAACTTTTAAACAGTTAATTATTTTAAGTTTTGCTGACGATTTGTCTTTTCTTTTGGGTTTGTTTTGCTGTTTCTGTCAGTTTGAGGCATTGTTGTTTGGAATGGCACAACAGTTGCACAAGCATAAGTGAACACCTGAAAGACGTGAGGCGATGAAGCTTAAGGCTTCAAGCTAAAGCTTGAGGGCAAGAAACAAAAGATAAACAAATAACAAAAGAATAAAATGGAGGTATTGACTATGTTACCAGTAATGAACAGAAACCTTTGGATGCCGGAAGTTTTTAACGATTTCTTTGATACGGACTTTATGCCACGCGTTAACGCCACTGCACCGGCGATAAATGTGAAGGAAAGCGAGAAGGACTATACTGTTGAACTTGCTGCTCCTGGTCTTACAAAAGATGATTTCAATGTGAATATCGACGACGATGGTAATCTTCACGTAAAGATTGAGAATAAGAGTCAGAAGAAAGAAGAGGACAAGAAGAGTCATTATCTGCGTCGTGAGTTCTCATATAGCAAATATGAACAGACGCTTCTTCTGCCTGATGACGTAGACAAAGCAAAGATTGCTGCTAGCGTTAACAATGGTGTGCTTACGGTTGAGTTGCCTAAAGTGGAGCAGACCGTAGTGAAGAATGCCCGTCAGATAGCTGTAAATTAAAGATATTGGTTCTCTTCAAGGATTGATGAATGAATGGATGAATCATAAATAAGTGTTGGTTTTTGGTTAAGTGTAAGGGCTGTGACGCAATATTTAAACTTGTGTCACAGCCCTTTCAAAATGTTTGTTTCCTTTGATATTATATTATTCTCGCTTCTGGCGGACTTTTATTCTGTTGCTACTTTTTCGCAAATGAACAAGATTTTCTGTCCGTTGGCGAGTGTTGTTGCGAAAACGTATGTCATTCCGCCCTCTGAAAGTTTCAGTTTTTTCCGTAATTCCGCAACCGAAAGTGGAAAATTCCTCACCGCAACGTTTGCCTTTTCTATATTTGCAAAGGTCTGTCTCAGTTCCTTTTTGTTCAGTCCTGTAGTCGTCTTAATTAGAAATTCTCTACCGGGAAATCCATTCAATCGGGTAGGAGAGAGATATAGATGGCTATTATGTGCTGCTTGGCATGCGCCATAACGTGTTGCAAGCAAGTCGAAGTATCCCGATTTCATTACGGCAGCATTAGGTTCGTATAAGAACATTCCTGTAAAATCCTGTATTTCATGTAGTGTGGCGTCCTGCCTGCCTTCTGAGTTATAGACTGGCCCGTTGTCAGTCTTTTGGTTAGATGTGTATTCCTCGTTTTCTGTATTGAAGACTACAGTGTTATATATTGTCTTTCCGGAGGCATCGGTTGAGCAATCTACACAATATACTGTCGGTTCTTCCATGTTGTCGTGCGTGCCATGCCCGAGAACAAGTAATAGTTCCTTGCATTCGTTTTTCACGGCTACGATGTGTACCTCGCTAACCCCCTGCATGTCCGTGGCAGCCTTGTGCCAGTCGAGCATGGGCGAAAGCTTGATAACCACATTTTCTGCATGTTCCAATAACTTGTCGTGCAGCATAGCCACGTTTGGCGTGCAGTCGCTGATGGCGAAAGTGCGTTCGCCTTTTCCATCGCGCCTTGCGGGGTCGAGGAAGAGAAGTTGCACGTGCGGCATGCTTTCTAGGAACGATGTTCCGTCTGTGCAAACTATCTTTGCGTCAGCAAGCCCGAGTAGCGGGAAGTTGTGTCGTGCTATTTCGCATAGCCTTTCCTGGCGTTCTACGTATGTGGCGTGTTTGAAGCCTTGCGCCATGTATGAGAAGTCTACTCCAAACCCTCCTGTAAGGTCGGCGATACTCTCCGTTTGTCCGTCAGTTAGCCTTAGTGCTAGTCTGCGTTTGTATATGGCTGTGGGTTCTGACGAGCATTGTTCCATTGACAGATGCGCAGGAAAAATAATTCCTTCAGTTGCTGCCCATGTGGGTAGCTTGCGGCAGGCTGCCTGCCATCCGGCAATCTGTTCCACTGCGTAGCCCATGTCTATGCCGTCTGGTCGTACCTTCAGTGCTAGTTGGCGTATGTCGTCGTTACGGTGGGTGCGTATGAACTCTTCCTGTGTCATGCGTAGGTGTGTTTTATTGGTAAGCAAAAAGGCCCGGTTACGCTCCGCAAGGAACACAACCGAGCCGTTATAGAGTGTGTTATAGTTGTAGTTACTTCTTTACAACTTTCACGGTTTTACCGTCGATAGTCTTGACCATGTAAACGTTTCCGCTAATCATGCGACTAACTTGCTGTCCGCTGAGAGTGTATATCTTCTGTGCAGAAGCGTTAAGGTCAGTAGTTGTCTTTACAGAGCTTATGCCGTCAGCAACAGGTTCGCTGAAGACGAGAGTGTAACGGTTAACGGTCTTGCAGTCACCTGAAACGACTGTTGCTGTAACAGTAGCCTTGCCAGGAGTTTTCTCGTTGCGTGAGATGCTCTTTGATACGCTTGCTCCAACACCGTCTTTCACTACTTCAATGTCGTCGAGTTCAACCTCCTTGTCGGAATTCAAACCGTCGTAGTAGTATTTGTCTGTTGTGAAACCTTCCAAGTCTTTGCCTCCAACTTTAATTGAGGAGAGCTTGGCATTGTAAATCAGTTCTACGTCATCAACAAAAAGCTTGTCGTCTGCGCTACCCTTGCCTGGAGTGGCATTTGTAGATATAGTAACAAAGATAGCCTTTGCGTCAACACCATTGGCAGTGTATGAGTCGTAGTCAAATGGTATAGTTAGTTCTTGCCATTCGTCCTTGCTTTCTATCTGGGCGTTCTGCGCTCTTGCTGCTACATTCTTTACTTCTGTACCCTCTGCCACAGGCTCTTGATAGCGTGTCCCGTCGGTCAGTGCTGCGCTGACTGTTGCGTAGGGATAACCAGTTGCAAGATCGCCAGAGCCTTGTTGGAACTTAACCCACAACTTCAGTGCGTCTGGCTTAGCGTCAACCGTTGTGTAGAATGGATCTCCGTTAGCATCAAGTGACTCGTTGCTGAAATCAAGGAATGCGTTGTTTAGGGGATTATCTGCTTTAATATGGCCTGCGCTCATTTGTCCTGTCGTTATAGTTCCGTTAGGGATTTGGCCTATGATTGCTTCGTTTGCTGTTATGAGCACGCTCTTTGAGCCTGTTGAGTTGGGGCGCACGTCGTTGCTCTCAGCCGTATGTATCGTTTGGTTTACAAATGCTGCATAACCACCTGTTGAAGACATGAAAGAATGCCATGTGTCCGGCTCTTGGCTAGAGGTCTTGCTGACGGTTACTGTGTGGAAGTTTTCGAATCCGGAGTTGGGAATCTGTCCGATAGTGTACGTTCCGTCGCCGAGTGTAATTTTCAGTGTGCGCTTGATAGCAGGGTAAGTGTCGAGCAACAGGTTGCCGTAGAGCTTGCCACCGCGTATTTCTCCGCTGAAGTATGCTGGAACAGCTCCGCCGCAGAGTGCGCTATATCCAGGGCCTTGCCAACTGATGCTCTCGTCATCGCCTGGCTGAATGTCTATTCCCGTTACTGATCCGAGCAGATTGTATATGCCAGCCTGCTTGAAGTCAACATCGTTTATTACGATTGTTCCAACGGGCATTTCCTGAGTATAGTATTTGTATGATACGTTCTTTATCGTGACCTTGCACTTGCCGTTTCCCGTTTCGTCAATGCTTACCACGGTATTCGGGTATTCTGATGTTCCAGCTCCGGCATTAACGCTGAGTGCAGTGGTGTAGTCGGTAGCTGAGGCCGCTACAGCTGCAGCTGCGAAGAACATTGTTGAAAGAATCTTTTTCATCGTTTGAATGTATTTTGATTAGTATTTGTTCACTACCTTCACGGTCTTTCCGCTCTTCATCTTTATGATGTTCACACCTCTGGCAGGGGTATTTATACGCTGTCCGCCGAGAGTGTATATTGCAGCCACCTTGTCGCCTTCAGTTGTTGTGGTCTTGTTAATGCCGTCGGTATCGAAATTGTTGTCACCGAATGTGGCGTTGATGTCTCCGAAGCCGGTAACAGTGAGGCTAATCAGGGCGTAGAACTTCTCACCCTTGCAGCGTGTACCTTCTTTAACGGTTACGTTTACTTTTCCGCCAAGCATTTCCATGAGGTCAGCACCGTTGGTTATGGTTGCTTCTTGTGTGGTGCTGAAGTTAGTGAAGCCGTCAGCATCGGTCGTTCCATTCACGTCTGTCATCGTCACGTCGCCCACAAGCATTCCCATGAATGAGAATTGGTTGAGCTGAATCGTGTATTTGTCGGCTTCTGTCTGCTTAGTTATTGTGATAGAAGCTTGGCTGTCGTTTGTCATTCCCGACACTGTAACCGATAGGTTGTCGGTGTATGTCTTAGAGTCTTGCGCCATTGCGCTTACGGCCATTACAGCCATTGTGATAAGAGTAAAAAATTTCTTCATTTGCTTTTCTTTTTTTGTTGATTTTCCTTTTTATATAGTTTTTTTGCCGTTTGATGTCGCGGCATTTCTTGTTACATGCTGTAAGAAAGTCCCACGGTGCCGTAGATAGGGTACATGGTTTGTTCTATGGTGTTGAAGCTCTTTTTGAAGATTCCTGTGAATCCCCATGACAATTCCACGAAAGCTCCCCATTGTTGATGGAATCGCCAATCTATTCCAGCCATCATTCCCCATTGTAACTTGCGCATGTCGGATGAGAAATCGTATGTTCCGCGGTCTCCGTCAGCCGTTCCGAGTTCCACTTTCTCTCCAGTGGGGTCTCCAACGCGCAGGTAACCATCGTATGCAGAGCCTTTGAACTGTCGTGTGTTCACGTAGGAGAAATACGGTCCGGCCTTTATTCTCCATTTCCCGCTGAACACGTATGTTGCCTGCAAGGGCAGTGTGAGCATCCATTGTGCCGCCTCAGAGTGATTTTTCCCCGTGAACATACCTTCAAGTTCCTGGCCACCGCGCACAATCTTCATGTGATAGTTCTTTACCGTAGCGTCGATATTCATGCCTTTGTTTTCGAATCTCAGTCCTGTTGTCAGCCCCCAATGTTCTGTTAGCGGCTTGTATACACCCAAACCAATCATGATGCTTGGCGTGAGCCTGTAGGCATCGAGTGAGCGTATGGAGGCTGGCATTCCCATCGGGGCGGTGCCACCAATGCTATATCCTGCACGTAAGTCGTAGTGCAAGCCGTCGAGTATGCCTGCAGCACTTGAATTTATTGCTATCATTGCGGCGAGCGCAATGGCAATGTTCTTTATCTTAGTCATGTTTGCTTCTGATGTTTTGTTGTAAATTTATTCGTCTCCCTCGCAAACCAGTCGCAGTTCGTCCACGCAGAGCGTGCTTCCTACTGCTCCTTGGAAGCTTGCCCCTTCATTGCTGGATGTGCAGACGATGGCAATACTGTAGCCGTTGGAATTTAATGTTTGGGAGTCAGGTTCTGTAGAGTAGACGAACGGTATGTCGAACTCTTTCCATTCGCGTGTGTTTTCCACGTTTCCCAGTTCTGCCATGCCTATGATTTGTTCGCTTGTCTTCACGTTGTTTCCGTCAAGCACGAGGGCATTTCCTTCGTTGTCGTGGTTTTGGTAGAATACGGCGTAGATGTCTCCTTGGTCAACCTTTCCTTTCACGGCATTACCGTCCTTGTCTTGGAATGTTTCCCCCGGCGTGTATTTGTAGTAACCCTTCAGGCGCACCGGCTTTCGGTCAAATGGTAGCCCGAAGCGTGTTGTTGCCAATGTGTTTGTAAGTGCAGGCTTCACGTCGAAGACTCCGAGGAATAGGTTTCCAGCCGCGATGCGTCTGTTTGCCATTACCCCAAACATTCCGGTGGAGCGCGTTATGAGCTTCACGCCATAGCCGCTCTTTCCATCTGGGTCTGGCACGGTTGGATATTCGTCGGGGCGGGCATTGATCATAGATAGCTTGAATCCTGCATTGCCTGTAGCCCAACAGCGGTATTGTTTCGTTTGGCTTCCGCGGCTATAGTCAATCCACTGACAATATCTCATAACGTTTTGTCCTTGAGTCTTGTCGTATTCGTAGAGAGTGTCAAACTGTTCAAAATGATAGTCCGTGGGAAGCATCTTTGCTCCGAAGTCAACGTAATAGTTACGATGCCAAGCTCCGTCTTCGCTTGTCACGGTGTAGAGGTGGCGCGTGTTTCCAGAGAAATCCATCTCTGTGCCGCTTTCGGGCGATATCGTTGCCCCGTCGGTCAGTTTGAAGCGTGGTGCCATTTTTGAGACGTCGGCTCCGTCTTTCACATCAAACGACACAATGCTATCGCTTGACATGATATCCACTTTCATGTCGCTCTGGTTGTTGAATATTTCTTCCCATCCTTCCATTTCCACAAAGGCTTGCTGGATGTCACATTCAGAGTTTGGCGCTTCGTCCTTGAAGCATGAAGTAAGAAGTCCCGACGCGGCGGCTGCCACGAGCACAGGTGTAAAATAATTCATTAGTGTAATTATAATAATGTGGCTGCAAAGTTAAGACAAATGGGTTAAAGTTGCAAGAAACTCGTGGATAATAGACACTATTGCCGCAAAAAGGAAGTATTTTTCCCAGTAGGTGTGCTTTTTATTTTGTTAACATATAATTTATATGGAAGTGTTAAAATAATCGTTCTCTCGCGGCGTGAGAATTGCGTTCTTGCGAAATTCTTGTTGTTTGGTTGGAAATTTGTTGTTTTTCACCGCTTTTATGTAATCGGTTGTCTTCTAGGGTGATAGGTGAAAGACTTAATTTTTGATGTGCTTTTTCTTAGGAAAATATATGCTGTTCAAGCGGGTTTGCGGTAAAAACGTGCGGGATTACGGATAAAAGCGCGTGGGGTTAAACATCAAAACTAGTGTCTTTATTGTGATTTTATTGTGGAATAGTGTTCGTTTGGAGTAGTTGTGTGGTGTTTTGGATGGCGGCTTTTCTGCATGCTTGTTGGAATAAGGGTTGTGAAAGTTGCAGGAAAGGTGTTTTTTTGTTGAGAATAAATATTTCTTATGTGTTAAATTGAGATACGTTAAACGTTAATCAATGTTATATAAAAGCGTGCTTTCCTTTAATCAATGCCGTGGGTGTAGTGTGCGTAGTGTGGCTAAGTTTATGCCATTTGGAGAAGTTTTGAATGTCGTGTTCTACCTCTTTTTATATAAAATTATCATTGCATAGAGGTAGGAAAAGCATGAAAAGCAGTATATTTGCAAATTGATATGCGCTGTTGTGGCTACGTTATACGGGTGGCAAAGGCGCGCAGGCAGAGTTAATTAAATATAATCAAAAATACATATCTGTTATGAAAATAGCATTGATAGGCTACGGCAAGATGGGTAAAATGATAGAACAGATTGCCCTAGACCGCGGCCATGAGATCGTGAGCATCATAGACGTTGACAATCAGCAGGACTTCGATAGCGAGGCATTCCGCAGCGCAGATGTGGCGATAGAGTTTACTTCGCCAACGGCAGCCTATGGGAACTACTTGCGTGCCTTCAGCCATAACGTGAAGGTTGTGTCTGGTTCTACCGGATGGATGAAAGAACACGGTGATGAAGTGCGCCGCATGTGTTCTCCCGAGGGTGGGCAGACGCTTTTTTGGGCCTCTAACTTCTCCATCGGTGTGGCCGTGTTCTCGGCAGTAAACCGCTATTTGGCAAAGATAATGGACGGATTTCCACAGTATGACGTGCGTATGGAGGAAACACATCATGTGCATAAGCTTGATGCCCCAAGCGGTACGGCAATAACCTTGGCAGAGGATATTATCGGCGAACTCGGGCGCAAGACCTCGTGGGTGAAGGGCGTGCAGCGTCTGGCCGACGGCACTGTGGAGGGTTCAAACGCTTGCGCTCCAGGCGAAATCGCCATAGAGAGCGTGCGTCGCGGCGAGGTGCCAGGCATACACACAGTGACTTACGACAGCGAAGCGGACAGCATAACAATTACTCACGACGCACATTCGCGCAAGGGCTTCGCATTGGGAGCAGTGCTTGCGGCAGAGTTTACAAAGAAACACAGCGGACTGCTGACAATCAGCGATATGTTCAAGTTCTGAAAGAAACGCCCTGAGCAACACCCCGCAGTGGGAATCGGTTGCAGGCAGAATAAAAAAGAAGGCTAAAAGAAAATGGCAACAAAGCAAAAAAACACATTAAACATGAAGAAGCAGTGGGCAAAGTTTATCATCGTGCTCGTGCTTTATCTGCTTTTCCTCGTTTGGCTGAAAAGCTGGCTCGGGCTCGTGGTCGTGCCCTTTATCTACGACGTTTATATCTCAAAGAAAATAAAGTGGCAATGGTGGAAAGACGCCGAAGGGCCCACGCGTTTCATAATGTCGTGGGTTGATGCTTTAGTCTTTGCCCTCGTGGCCGTCTATTTTATCAACCAGTTCTTCTTCCAGAACTACGTCATCCCGTCATCCTCTCTAGAGAAGTCGCTCCTCACAGGCGACTACCTCTTCGTTTCAAAAGTGAGCTACGGACCGCGTATACCCGAGACTCCGCTCACAATGCCACTTACTCAGCATACGTTGCCCGTGATTGATGCCAACTCATACATAGAGTGGCCGCACTGGGACTACCGTCGTGTGAAAGGACTAGGCAAGGTTAAGCTTAACGACATCGTCGTGTTTAACTATCCCGCCGGCGACACCATCGTGAAAAACTACCAAAACGCCGACTTCTACCGCGACATTTGCTATGCTACAGGCTACCAACTATTGGCAAACGAGCCGGTGGACTTCACTACAATGACGCCACAACAAAGGTACGACTACTTTGCTCGCGTTTATAAAACAGGGCGGGCTTATGTTGAACAGACACCCCAACAGTTCGGAAAAATAATGTCGCGTCCAACCGACCGCCGCGAGAACTATGTGAAGCGCTGCGTGGGTCTACCTGGACAGACGCTGCAGATAAAAAACCGTATCATTTACCTTGACGGCAAACCCAACAAGGAACCGGATAACGTGCAGTATACATATCATGTAGAACTCAGTCAACCGCTGACAGACGACGTGACGAAGGAACTCGGAATAAGCATGGAAGACCTTACAAGTCTGAACCAAAACGGATATATGCCGCTGACACGCCGCGCTGCAAAGGCTCTGGCGTCAAATCCTCAGCTGGCAAAGAAAGTTGAACTCGCGCCGGAGGTGAAGAACGACCTTCTCTATCCGCTGAACGCCATTACGGGCTGGACGCGCGATAACTACGGTCCCGTGTGGATTCCGAAGAAGGGAGCAACTGTGAAGCTTGACATGAACAACATTGCTCTCTATGAGCGTCCGATACGTGCCTACGAGCACAACACACTTGAGGTGAAGGACGGAAAGATTTACATTAACGGAAAGCAGACAGACCACTATACATTCAAGATGGATTACTACTGGATGATGGGCGATAACCGCCACAACTCGGCAGATTCCCGCTACTGGGGCTTCGTTCCAGAAGACCATATCGTGGGCAAACCCATATTCATCTGGTGGTCAAGCGACCCAGACCGCCACGGATTCTCAGGCATACGCTGGAGCCGACTCTTCAGAATAGTAGATAACATCAAGTAAATAACGAAACACAATCCCACAATCTGTATTAACCGGGATGCGCAGTCTCATCAAGTTCATAGTCGCCTTGGCAGCCTCTGTGCTGCTCATGCTGCTCTTCCGCAGCGTGGCGTTCACCATATACACCGTGCCGCAGTCTGGCATAAAGCCATGGCTCGTGGGTGGTGACAGGGTGCTTGTGAACCGATGGAACTACGGACTGCGTACCGGGGGCTACGGACGTTTCGCCTATATCCGCTGGTTTGCAAAACCAGTAGGCAAGGGAGAACTGGTGGCATTCAACTATCCCCTCGACACACTCCATGCCATTGGCAGCCGCCCCGTGTGCGCAGCCTTCTGTGTTGCCGGACCGGGCGACACGGCTTTTGTGGGCAAACAGCCCGTAATACCGCCAAAAAAATGCAGAATGGTGGAGGTAACGCCGTGGAACATCAAGCTCCTGTGCAATACATACCGCATACATGAACATCGTCAAGCAGATATACGCAATGGAAAACTGTATGTCGACGGAAAGGAAACCCACTACGCTTACTTTTCGCAGAACTACTATTGGATGACTGCCGCCCGCGGCGATACTGTGGCAGACTCGCGCTACTATGGCTTCGTGCCCGAGAGTCACATTATAGGCCGCGTTGTAATGGTTGTTTATTCAAAGGGAAATAGCACATCATTCTTTGGCAGTTTCAGAAGTAAACGCTGGTTCATGCCGCTCTAAAAGCATCAAGAATAGATAAGAAGAGGCAAATGCAAAGACAGAACCAGCCAAGCAAGGCATCAAGACACTATAGAAAAAAATGACAGCATTACTGGCAACAACATACTTCGGCCCCGTGCAATGGTATCAAAAGCTGAACCGCTACGGCACGGTATTTATAGAAAATCATGAGAATTTCCAGAAACAGACATACCGTAGCCGTTGCGTAATAGCAACCGCAAACGGGCCGCAGACGCTGAGCGTGCCTGTAACCCAGATAGAAACAGCGAATGGCAGAACGGAAGCTATGGTAAGCGATCACGGCAACTGGCGGCATGTACACTGGAACGCTATAAAAAGTGCTTACGGAGAGTCGCCGTTTTTTGAATATTATGCCTACGATATATACCCATTCTTCCGCGACAGATGGGAAAAGCTCTTTGATTTCAACATGGCAATCTGCCGTAAGATGTGCGAACTGCTAGACATAGAGCCGGATATAAGGCTGACTGACAACTATCTTACGCCGGAAGAGGCACGCCAAGCCGGGATAGATGACTTCCGACAGGCTATAAATCCAAAAAATCCCGCCAGGGACGCTGAGTTCACCCCACGCCAATATTATCAAGTGTATGCCGGGAGAAACGGATTTCTGCCAAATATGAGCGTGCTCGACCTGCTCTTCAATATGGGAAACGAAAGCGTTTTGTGGTTATAACAAACAATGACGATGGATTATATTTTTGAAACAAAAATGACAGTGCGCGACTATGAGTGCGACATAGAGGGGATTGTAAACAACGCCAACTACCTGCATTATGCTGAGCACACGCGGCATCTCTTTCTCAAGCAATGCGGACTAAGTTTCGCAGAAATGCACCGACGTGGCGTGGATGCCGTGGTTGCAAGGATGAACCTGCAGTATAAAACGCCTTTGCGCTGCGACGATGAATTCCTCTCAAAGCTGAATCTCAGTAAGGAAGGACTGAAATACGTGTTCCGTCAAGACATTTACCGTGCTTCAGACAACAAGCTCTCTTTTCGAGGCGTGATAGATTTGGTATGCATAGTGGACGGAAAGCTCGCCAACAGTCCTGAATATGACGAAGCGTTCAGTCAATATATTAACAAGTAGCCGTGCGGCAGATATTACAACACGTCAGCAAATGACAACCCAATCAAAGGAAATCCTCAATGCACTCGTGCTCTCACGAATCAGTTACTACTCGCTGCCTGCCATGCGTCGCCTAGTGAGAGAAGCCGGTTCCTTTACGGCTGTAATGGAAAACCGCAGCAATATCTGCGACATTGTGCCCGACTGCTCGCCCAAGCTTGCCAGCATGTTGAACAATACCGCTGCCGTGGAGGAAAGGGCATGCCGCGAAATGGAATACGCAAGGCTGCACGGTATACAAGTAATCGCCATTGGCGATTCGCGCTATCCCGCAAGGCTTGCTGAATGTGACGACGCACCGCTCGTTCTATTCTTTAAAGGAACGGCAGACCTAAATGCCCACCGCGTGATAAACATCGTGGGAACACGCCATGCAACAATATACGCTGATGATTGTATACGCCGCTTCGTTGAAGATATAAAGTCCAGATGTCCACAACTGCTCATTGTCAGTGGGCTGGCTTACGGCGTGGACATAATGGCTCACCGCCGCTCGCTGGAGAACGGAATACCTACGGTTGGTGTGCTGGCTCATGGACTTGACACGCTATACCCGCCTCGGCATCGTGAAACAGCAGAGAGGATGATTGAAAACGGCGGACTGCTCACTGAGCATTTCACGCAGACAAATGCAGATAAGGTGAATTTTGTGAGGAGAAACCGCATCGTTGCAGGAATGTCCGACGCTACTATAATCGTTGAGAGTGCGGAACATGGTGGCGGACTGATAACTTGTCGTATGGCACAGGGCTACAATCGTGACGTATTTGCCTTCCCTGGACGAATAAACGACAAGTATTCGCAAGGATGCAACAACCTTATACGCGACAAAAAGGCAGAACTCATTACTTGTGCCGAGGACTTTATGGCGGCAATGATGTGGCAGACGGACGAAAAGCTGGCCACGGCACACAGACAGGGGATAGAACGCAGTCTGTTCCCGCAGTTTGACGGTGACGCCAAAATGGTGGCAGAATGTCTTTCAAAAGAAAACGATCTACAATTGAACAGTATCGCCGCAAGTTTGGGCATACCTGTGAACAAAGTGTCGGCGGCTCTGTTTGAACTCGAAATGAAAGGAGCAGTAAAAGCTTTGCCTGGCGGAGTTTTTCACTTGATAAAATAAGGCATAGTCCGCGGTGTGCTTTGCATGCAAGGCTGAAAGCGGACAAGACAAAAAGAAGTTTACATGAAGATAGGAAATATACAGTTCGGCGAACACCCGCTCTTTCTTGCACCGATGGAAGACGTTACAGATATTGGCTTCCGCATGCTCTGCAAACGATATGGGGCATCAATGGTGTATACCGAGTTCGTAAGCGCCGAAGCTCTTGTGAGAGCGGTTAAGAGCACCGTAAGCAAACTTACCATAAGCAACGAGGAACGCCCTGTGGGGATACAGATTTACGGGCGTGATGTGGAGTCAATGGTGGAAGCAGCCAAAATAGTGGAAGACCAAGCCCACCCCGACGTGATAGACATCAACTTTGGATGCCCTGTGAAAAAGGTGGCAGGAAAAGGAGCCGGAGCGGGAATGTTGCAGAATATCCCTTTGTTGCTCGATATAACACGCAATGTCGTGAAAGCAGTCAATACCCCCGTGACCGTAAAGACGCGGTTGGGCTGGAACAGCGAGAGTCTTGTTATAACAGACCTTGCGGAACAATTGCAAGATTGCGGCATACAAGCACTCACAATCCACGGCAGAACGCGCGCGCAGATGTACACTGGTTCTGCTGACTGGACACTAATCAGAGAAGTGAAGCGCAATCAGAGGATAAAAATTCCCATAATAGGTAACGGAGACATAACGTCGCCCGAGGAAACGCGCCGCGCCTTCGAAGAATATGGAGTAGATGCGGTGATGATAGGGCGGGCAACGTTCGGAAGACCTTGGATATTCAAAGAGATACGTGATTGTTTGGAGGGGCGAACTCCTGATCCGACAATGGACTTCAACTGGAAATTGGATGTGCTTGAGGAGCAACTGCGCATAAATGTGGAGCGCATAGACGAATACCGCGGCATACTGCACACGAGACGGCACTTGGCAGCAAGTCCAATCTTCAAAGGTGTGCCTAATTTCCGCCAGACACGCATCGCCATGCTAAGGGCTGATAACATGGAAGAGCTTATGCGCATACTCGAAGAGCAGCGCAAATAATCGGCTCGTACCGGCTGAGAGGTTACACGTAGCGGTTTCTCACGTCTGTATTTTGGAAGAAAATTCCACCTATATATTTAATACACGACGAGAAAAACCGTAATATTATGAAAACATCCATGAAAGAATGGATAGCAAACGTTATCCGTGACAACAAGATCGTTGCAGTGCCAGTAATGACCCACCCGGGGATTGAACTTATAGGGCATAGCGTAAAAGAGGCATGCTGCGACGGACAGATACATTATGAAGCGATAAAAGCCCTGGCTGGGAAGTATCCTACGGCTGCTGCAACCGTGATTATGGATCTCACCGTTGAGGCCGAAGCTTTCGGAGCAGAGATACATTTCACAGAAGACGCCGTGCCTGCCGTGGTAGGACACCTGCTGAACAATGCCGACGACATAAGAAATCTTGAAGTGCCATCGCTGAGAAAAGGGCGTGTGCCCGCTTATCTCAAGGCAAATCTCCTCTCGGCAAGGAATATTGCAGACCGTCCGGTCTTGGGCGGATGCATAGGGCCTTTTTCGCTTGCAGGAAGACTTTACGACATGTCGGAGATTATGGTACTCATCTATTCCGACCCGGATGCAGCGCATTGCCTGTTGAGCAAGTGCACAAAGTTTATACTTAAATATTGCCAAGCCCTGAAGATGACGGGCGTGCAAGGAGTGGTTATGGCAGAACCCGCAGCGGGACTAATGTCTGACGACGATTGTAAACGTTTCTCTTCTGACTATGTTAAGTATATCGTAGATATAGTTCAAGACGACAATTTCAGCGTTGTTCTCCACAACTGCGGCAACACTGGCCACTGTACCAAGGCAATGGTGGCAACAGGCTCTGCGGCATACCACTTCGGAAACAAGTGCGACATGCGCCAGGTTATAAAGGATGTTCCGCCAACGGCGCTCGCAATGGGAAACGTAGACCCCGTATCTATGTTCAAGGAGGGAACCCCGGAGAAAATGTACGAATATACAAGCCAGTTGATTGCCGACATGAAGCAATATCCAAACTTCGTGCTTTCAAGCGGCTGCGACACACCACCGCATACGCCAATGGCTAACATTGATGCCTTCTTCAATGCTCTTGACAACAGTAACAAGTAAGGTTAAAATGTTAAAAAGGCAGAGAGGTTTGGAAAGACGTGCGGATAACCTTAATTTTGTTGCTTAAATAAATTTATCAAGAGGAACATATTAGCAACAAAAGACTATATGAAAGAATACAAATACATAAAGATTGCTGTGGCAGGAACGGGCTATGTGGGATTAAGTATAGCAACCTTACTTGCCCAGCACCATCATGTTTCAGCTGTTGACGTGGTGCCGGAGAAGGTGGAAAAGCTGAACAGACGCGAATCACCGATACAAGATGAATACATCGAGAAGTATCTTGCAGAGAAAGAACTAGACTTAACCGCCACACTCAACGGGCGAGAGGCTTATGCCGATGCTGATTTCGTTGTAATTGCAGCTCCGACCAACTACGACCCCGTGAAGAACTATTTCGACACATCGCACGTAGAAGAGGTGATTGACCTTGTTCTTGAGGTAAACCCCAAGGCAGTAATGGTAATAAAAAGCACTATCCCTGTTGGGTATACGCGGAGTCTATATCTTAAATACGCAAAAAAAGGAGTAAAAGAGCTGAACTTACTCTTTTCTCCTGAGTTCTTGCGCGAGAGTAAGGCTCTGTACGACAATCTTTATCCTAGCCGTATTATCGTAGGCTACCCGAAAATCATAGAAAATCCAGAGTTTGCAGAAGAAAACGACGCTATAAATAGCGTTACTGACGTGACTCGCATGAAAGAGGCGGCGGTCACTTTCGCAAAACTTCTTCAAGAAGGTGCGTTGAAGGAGAATATCGACATTCTTTTCATGGGGATGAAAGAAGCTGAGGCCGTTAAACTCTTTGCAAATACGTATCTTGCACTGCGCGTGAGCTACTTTAACGAACTTGACACCTATGCGGAAGTGAAGGGGCTAGACACGCGTGCCATAATCGAAGGCGTTGGGCTTGACCCACGTATCGGAACGCATTACAACAATCCATCCTTTGGCTATGGTGGCTATTGTCTGCCTAAAGACACTAAACAGCTTTTGGCAAACTATAAGGACGTGCCGGAGAATCTTATAGAAGCAATCGTGGAGAGTAACCGCACGCGTAAGGATTACATCGCTGATGCCGTGCTGCGTAAGGCCGGTTACTATAGCTATGCCGAGTCAAATAGCTTTTCTTCCGCTAAGGAGCACCGCTGCATTATAGGGGTATACCGCCTTACGATGAAGTCTAACTCAGACAATTTCCGTCAGTCTGCCATTCAGGGAATTATGAAACGCATAAAGGCAAAGGGTGCAGAAGTGGTTATATATGAACCTACGCTTGCCGACGGAACAACTTTCTTTGGCTCGATTGTTGTCAATGACCTTGAGAAATTCAAGGCGCAAAGCCACGCCATTATTGCAAATCGCTATGATGCATGCCTTGAGGACGTGCAGGAGAAAGTGTATACCAGGGATATTTTCAGAAGAGATTAGGCGGCATCGTGTTGCTATGCCCTTTGGCATAGCGGAACATACAGGCTTGTCAATAATATTTTGCGTCTTTGCGGGCATATAAAAACAGTGCGGTGATGCTGTCTTATGCCCGCAGAGACGCATTTCTTTTGCCGCGGGAACGTATTCATTTGCCCGCACGCTATTTAACTTAGTGCTGCCGGGTTGTTTTTCTTTTTGTGTAAAAACAAAAAAGTCCTAAGTGAAACTTAGGACTTTATGCGCTTCAAGATGGGCTTGAACCAACGACCCCCTGATTAACAGTCAGGTGCTCTAACCAACTGAGCTATTGAAGCATTGCAGAATGCTTTATTGCTTAATTGCGGTTGCAAAGGTAAGACGTTTCGATAAAACCTCCAAACTTTTTTGAAACTTTTTTTGTTTTATGTGCGTTTTTCCCTTTTCTTTGATGTAGGAAAGGCTTTTTATTATATATTCCACCTATTTTATTATTATAGCATGCAGGATAACGACATCTTCGAGCGGCCGATCGTTATCATCTCTGTTGGTCGGTACGTTTTGTATGGCATCTACCACATCCATTCCCTCGGTTACTTCGCCGAAAACAGTGTATCCGTTGTCAAGATGCGGCACGCCTCCGTATTTTATGTACCCCTGATAAACTTCTCCCTCGGGGATTGCGTATGCGGTGCCGCGCTGTCGTAGTTTTTCCGTGTAGTATTCCATCTGGTTTTCGGTAAAGTTACGTCCCCATGTAATGTAGAAATCAGTGGAACCTGAAGCCTTTTCGGGATTGACATCGTCGCCCATGCGTGCTGCACATAGCTGCCCTCGTTTATGGTAGTGGGCGGGATAGCGTATTTCGGCAGGTATTGTGTAATTTAATTCAAAGTGTTCTTCCTTTCCGTTCGCCGGCTTGCGGTAATGCTCGTCGCCGGCTTGAATCATGAAATTCTTTATTACGCGTTGGAAGATGCAGCCATTATAGTAGCCGCTGCTTACGAGTTTTAGGAAATTGTCGCGGTGGAGTGGCGTGTCGTTGTAGAGAGACACACGTATGTTGCCCATGTTTGTTTCAAGAAGCACTTCGCGCAGAGAATCCTGCGCGTGGGTAACGGCGCAAATGAAAAGCGCCCCAAAAGCGATAAGTATATTTCTTATGGTCATAATTCTTACAGATTTTAGTTTATAACTATATGGCAAGGGATTTGAACCGAACGGTATCCCCATTGGCAAAGGTACGCAAAAAATGGAGGTGGCTCTGCATTTGTGTATGCAAAAGTCGGGAAAATCGAAACTTTTATGTAAGTTTGCAGATTGGAAAATGTTTGCAGACGCTTTGTCTGCGGGTAAAGAACAGATTAAAAAGAACAATTAGATGAAAAGGATATTGCTGGCGGCGGTTGCCGTCATGGTCGTATTGGCGGCAACAGTAAACGCTCAAGACGATAAAGACCACAACTTCAAGGTATCAAAGAATATAGAAGTGTTCAACGATATATACAGATATCTGGATATGATCTATGTGGATACGTTGGATGCAGACGAGGTTGTTGGCAACGGAATAAAGGGGATGTTGAGGTCTCTCGACCCGTATACGGAGTATTATCCGGAGAAAGAGGTTAATAAGCTTAAGAAAATGCTTACAGGTAAATACGTAGGCATAGGAGCAATGATACGTTATAACATGCAACTTAAGCGCGTTGTTATAGACGAACCGTATGAAGGCAGCCCCGCAGCAGAGGCGGGACTTCAGAAAGGCGATATAATACTGAGCATTGACGACAGTGTGATGACAGACAAAAACACGGCTTATGTAAGCTCACACCTGCGTGGAGACCCAGGAACAACGTTCGTTCTGAAGATAAAGCGCCCGTCAACGGGGAAGAAAATGCAGATGCGCATAACGCGACGCGCAATAACACTGCCATATTTGCCTTACTATGGGATGTTGACCGACAGTATTGGCATAATCTATCTCAATAGCTTTACCGACGGATGCGCAAAGGATGTGCGTCGGGCTTTTATTGATCTTAAGCATAAGGGCATGAAGTCGCTTGTCTTTGACCTCAGGGGAAATGGCGGTGGCTCGGTGAAAGAAGCGGTAGACATTGTGAATATGTTTGTGCCAAAGGACATAACCTTGGTGAGAACCCGCGGTAAGATGGAACGCATGAACCACGATTACAAGACAACGGTTGAGCCAATAGACACGGTCATGCCGATTGTTGTGATGGTTAACGGTGAAACAGCATCGGCAAGTGAGATAACTTCCGGTGGTTTGCAGGACCTTGACAGAGCTGTGGTGCTGGGCACCCGGACGTATGGAAAGGGACTTGTACAGGCTCCTGTGGACCTTCCGTATAACAGTCAGCTGAAACTTACGACAGGGAAATACTATATTCCAAGCGACCGTTGCATCCAGGCAATAAATTATAAGCATGCTCACGGAGGGTATACCGAACATGTGCCGGACAGTCTCACAAAGACATTCTATACACGCAACGGGCGTGAAGTACGTGATGGGGGAGGAATCAAGCCCGATGTAGAGATTGTGCCAGACTCAATGCCTAACATAGCCTATTATCTTAGTGTTTCGGGTTTGGATTCCACGGAGGTAATGCTTAACTACGAGCTTGACTATATAGCTAACCACCCGTCAATAGCACCGGCAGGAGATTTCGAAATAACAGACGAGGACTTTGCTGACTTCAAGAAGCGCGTTGTGGAGAGTGGTTTCAAATACGATGCAGAGAGCGGGAAAGTGCTTGATCAACTTAAAAAAACAGCACAGTTTGAAGGCTACTACGAAGATGCCAAGCCTGAATTTGAGGCTCTTGAGAAAAAACTGAAGCATAATCTTGCCACAGACCTGGAGCGCAATAAGGTTCTTCTCAAACAGTTGCTCGCGGCAGACATCGTGGCCCATTACTATTATCAGGCAGGGGCAATAGAGAACAATATGAAGTATGACAAGCAAGTGAAAGAGGCTTGCCGACTGCTTGGCTCGCATGAAGAATACCGATCGCTGTTGGCTCCGAAACCCAAGGGCGAACGCGATGGGAAGAAAAAGTAAATGATTTTCCGATTTACGGAAAACTTTATTAACTTTGCAGCATAGGCAGACGGTACTTTAAGCAGGAACGTCGTTCAAAAACTCGCCTTATACAGGAAATAAACACGGAGACAACATACTTCGCCTCCGCGACAAAACATACGATTATGCAGACAAACAGCCATTTGTCAGTCTTGGTTCACGACCAGGCAAAGAAGTATGCCGACCGGGAAGCCTTGATATACAAGGATTTCGGCGGCGATACATGGAAAACATTCTCTTGGAACGAATTTTCGTACAAGGTGAAGCAGGTGTCGAACGCACTGCTTAATTTCGGTGTAAAACCGCAGGAAAACCTCGGAATCTTCTCGCAAAATTGCGTTCAATATCTATTTAGCGATTTCGGAGCCTGGGGCATAAGGGCAGTAACCATACCTTTTTATGCCACAAGTAGCGAGCAGCAAATCCAGTTTATGATAAACGACGCCAAAGTTCGCTATCTTTTTGTGGGAGAACAAGAGCAGTATGACAAGGCTCACCGCGTGTTGTCACTTTGCCCTACACTTGAACGCATTATAATCTTCGACAAAAATGTGAAGATGGACGGGCAAGACCGCAACGCACTATATTTCGATGATTTCCTTAAGCTTGGTGAAAAACTGCCGCGTCAGACGGAAGTGGAACAGTTATATAAGGAAGCGAACATGGATGATTTGGCAAACATCCTTTATACAAGTGGGACAACAGGCGACAGTAAGGGCGTTATGTTGAGTCACATGCAGTATACATCGGCTCTTGAGGCGAATGACCGTGCTGTCAGCGTGACGGAAAATGACAGAATAATGAACTTCCTGCCCTATGCGCACATCTTTGAAAAAGGATGGACACTGCTTTGCCTTTCAGAAGGTGCCACTCTTATCGTGAACACCGACCCGCGCGAAGTACAAAAGTCCATGCGTGAAACGCATCCCACTAGTATGTGTTCCGTTCCCCGCTTTTGGGAAAAAGTTTATACGGGCGTTCAAGAGAAAATAGACAATGCTGGACCAGTGCAACGCAAGATGTTTATGCATGCCCTTGCGGTGGGACGCAAGCATAACATAGAATATTTGAGCCGCGGCAAGCGCCCGCCTTTGTCTTTACACTTGGAATACAAGATGTATAACAAAACGCTTTTTAGTCTTGTGCGCAGCCAAATAGGTCTTGAGAACCCCAATATATTTCCAACGGCAGGAGCAACCGTATCGGCTCACGTGGAGGAATTCGTGCATGCCATAGGTATAAACATGGTGGTTGGCTACGGATTGACGGAAAGCCTTGCCACAGTGAGCTGTGACCGTGTGGGCGTGCAACCTTATAGCATAGGCTCTGTAGGGCGTCCCATCCACAATATCGATATAAAGATAAGCGATGATGGTGAGATCCGCCTCAAAGGGCCGACCATAACCAAGGGATATTATAACCGTCCAGACATTACGGCGCAATCATTTGATGAAGATGGATATTTTAAGACGGGAGATTCAGGTTATCTGAAAGGGGGAGAACTTTATCTGAAAGACAGAATAAAGGATCTTTTCAAGACTTCTAATGGCAAATACATCGCACCGCAGATGATAGAAGCCAAACTTCTTGTAGACAAATATATTGATCAGATTGCAATTATCGCAGACAGGCGAAAATTTGTCTCAGCCCTTATTATCCCGTCCTACGGGCTTCTTGAAGAATATGCCAAGGTTCATGCCATAAGCTATGCAAATCGTGCAGAGCTCTGCCGCAATTCAGAGATAAACACCATGATAAAAGAACGCATAGATACAATACAGCAGCAGCTTGCACACTATGAACAGATAAAACGCTTCACACTGTTGCCCGAAACGTTCAGCATGGAGAAAGGAGAACTCACTAATACTCTCAAGATGAAGCGGCGCGTGATAAACGAAAACTATAGGAAGGAAATAGAAAAGATGTATGCTGAGTAACGGCAAGAAGCATATTGTCTAAGAAGATAAAAGGGGCATCTGTATTTACTGCGCAGTTTTTGCCAACAAAGAAATAACCGGTGCGGGCATAATACCCGTGCATTGCAGAAAGAAAATCGATGATAACTCAGGAACAACTAAAGGATGTTGTGGAGCGCGTTGCCGCCCTTCACCGCTATTTGGATATAGACAAGAAGAAAGTGGAGTTCGAGGAAGAACAACTCCGCACGCAGGCTCCCGACTTTTGGGACGACCCAAAACGGGCACAGGAGCAGATGAAAAAAGTGAAAGGCATAGAAAAATGGATTGTAGGCTATAAGGAAGTCAGTGTATTGGCGGAAGAACTGCAGCTTGCCTTTGACTTTTATCATGATGAAATGGTGACAGAAGAAGAAGTTGATGAAGACTATGCCAAAGCAATAAGAGCCATAGAGGATCTGGAACTTAAGAATATGCTGCGTCAGAAAGAGGATCCCATGGATTGTGTGCTGAAGATAAATAGTGGTGCCGGCGGGACAGAGAGCCAAGACTGGGCTCAGATGCTTATGCGTATGTATATGCGATGGGCTGAGGCACACGGCCATAAGGTGACTGTTAGTGACCTTCAGGAAGGTGATGAGGCAGGAATAAAGAGCGTGACCATGGAGATTGAAGGTGGAGAGTACGCCTATGGGTATCTAAAAAGTGAAAACGGAGTGCATCGTCTTGTACGTGTTTCGCCATTCAATGCGCAGGGGAAACGCATGACAAGCTTTGCTAGTGTATTCGTTTCGCCGCTCGTAGACGATACCATCGAAGTGTTTGTTGACCCATCGAAAGTAAGTTGGGATCTTTTCCGTAGCGGTGGCGCCGGCGGACAGAATGTCAATAAGGTAGAAACTGGAGTGCGTCTGCGTTATCAGTATGTAGATCCTGATACAGGAGAGGAAGAGGAAATTCTCATTGAGAACACGGAAAGTCGCAAGCAGTTGGAGAATCGTAACAATGCCATGCGCCTTCTCAAGTCGCAACTCTATGATCGGGCAATGAAGAAGCGCCTTGAGGCGCAAGCTAAGATAGAGGCAGGAAAGAAAAAGATAGAGTGGGGCAGTCAGATACGCAGTTATGTGTTTGACGACCGCCGCGTGAAAGACCACCGTACCAACTACCAAACCTCAGACGTTGATGCCGTTATGGACGGAAAGATAGACGGTTTCATAAAGGCCTACTTGATGGAATTCCCTGTTAACGATGAGGAATAGTAGGAAAAAAGCCGAAGATATAACTTTAAAAACATAATACTATGAGTCAAAAAGGAAAAGTACGCCGTGAACGTTATCAGGAACGTCAGGCACAAAAGGGAACGAAAGTATTCAATTGGTTGTTGGTTGTTCTCGGTTTGGGAGCTGTGGCTCTTCTCATATTCTACGCAATATTGGTGTCATGATGCAATGAAGGTGACATGTACCCAGTGTAATCCAATATAAAGTAAACGGAAATGAGCGGATTGGAGATAGAAAGGAAATTCCTTGTTCACAAGCGTGACGGCGAATACCGGAAACTTGCTTTTTCATCGTCGCGGATAATGCAGGGATATATCTGTAGTGCGCATGGACGGACAGTGCGTGTGCGCATCCGTGACGACAAAGGTTATCTTACGATAAAAGGGCCTTCAGACGAAGGCGGCATGACGCGTTATGAATTTGAGAAAGAGATAACACTTGATGAGGCCCAGCATCTGTTTAAACTCTGCGAGCCTGGCGTTATCGACAAAACGCGTTATTTGGTGAAAAGTGGCAATCATATTTTTGAAGTTGACGAGTTTTATGGCTATAACGAAGGGCTTGTCATGGCGGAGGTTGAGCTTTCCAGTGAGGACGAGCCTTACGAAAAACCCGGATTCATCGCAGATGAAGTGACAGGCGACCGCCGTTTTTATAACTCTTACTTGCGTCAGAAACCGTTTGTCACCTGGAAACATCAGTTACCTGAAGAGTTTCAGTAGTTAAAAAGCTGCTTTAAGATGAATTTGGGCGATTTCTTCTATTTCCACAAGAGCGACCGTATTGCGATGATTGCAATAGGTATTGTGGTATTGTTGCTAGTTGTCGTCTTCTTCTCTCCTAATCAGGGAGGAAATTCTGCTTTTTTTACGTTGCCTGTTACGGATTCTCTGTCGCAGTCTGCCGGTAAAACAGAAAGGAAACAGCCGGGATATTATTATGTGGAAGGGGAAAAGGTTGTTTTGTCACCGTTTGACCCCAATACCGCCGATAGCACTCAACTGCTCAGCCTAGGACTTCAGCCGTGGATGGTAAGAAATATCTACCGATACCGTGCGGCAGGAGGAGTGTATCGCCGTGCAGAGGATTTTTCCCGTCTCTACGGTTTGACAAAGAAACAGTATGAAATGCTGCGACCATACATCCGTATAAGCGATGATTACCGTGCTGCCTCTGATTTTTACGGTGCGGCTTCCGTATCTCCCGGGCAGGCATCATCGCATGATGAAGCGGCTGTGCCCCCTCGCGACACAGTGAAATATCCGCGAAAGCTTTTGCCTGGCGAAAAGATTTCGCTCAATTCCTCAGATACTTCCGAGCTAAAAAAAGTGCCGGGCATAGGTAGTGCCTATGCTTTGGCAATAGTTAGGCGCAGAGAGCGGCTCGGAGGCTTTTATTCTGAACGGCAATTACTTGAAATAGACGGTATTCCAGAACAGGCTTTGCCTTATTTCTCTGTAAGCGGTCAGGTGAAAAGATTGAACATAAACAGACTTACATACTCGCAGTTGCGTCAACATCCTTATTTCAATTATTATCAGGCTCGCGACATCGTGGACTTCCGTCGTTTGCACGGGCCATTAAAATCCCTATCACAGCTTAAACTCTTAAAGTCGTTCACGGCAGAAGATTTGGAACGCCTGCAACATTACGTAGAGTTCTAACGGGGCATTTTTGCCGTTTATGGTTGACGGGTTCAAGAATAAGCGTTACCTTTGCAACTTTGTAAGAGATATTTAATATACGGTAAAGGAATAAGGTATGGTATTGAACTATATATGGGTGGCTTTCTTTTTGGTTGCTTTCATAATGGCATTGGGAAAACTTGTGCTTACAGGTGATTTTGATGTTTTCCCTGCTATGATGAATTCAACATTCGATTCTTCGAAGACCGCTTTCGAGATATCTCTTGGTTTGACCGGCGTGCTGTCGTTGTGGCTTGGCATAATGAAAATAGGCGAGAAAGGCGGGATGGTTAATGCTTTGGCTCGTCTGCTTTCCCCCGTATTCTGCAAGCTTTTTCCTGATATACCGAAGGGACATCCCGTAACAGGCTCAATTTTCATGAATATCGCCGCAAACATGCTCGGACTAGACAATGCGGCAACCCCCCTTGGGCTAAAAGCTATGGAACAGTTGCAGCAGCTTAACACAAAGAAGGACACGGCAACTAATCCAATGATAATGTTTCTTGTGCTCAACACTAGCGGACTTACTCTCATACCTGTAAGCATTATGGTGTATAGGGCGCAGCTTGGAGCAGCACAGCCAACAGATATTTTTATTCCGATACTGCTAGCCACATTTTTTTCCACTCTTGCAGGAATCATTGTAACAAGTCTTTATCAGCGAATAAACCTTGTAAACAAGGTTATGCTATGCACTCTTGGCGGCATAAGCCTGGTTGTTGCAGCGATAATTTGGGGATTTGGGCAGTTGGACAAAGACCAAATGAATATAGTGAGCACAACAGTGGCAAATATCCTGTTGATGTCAATCATAGTGGGCTTCATTCTTGCTGGTCTAAGAAAGAAAGTTAATGTTTATGACGCTTTTATAGAGGGCGCAAAGGAAGGCTTTAACACTGCGGTAAGGATAATTCCTTATCTAGTAGCCATACTGGTAGGCATAGGAGTGTTCCGCGCTTCAGGAGCAATGGACATGATTATCGGTGCGGTGAAATGGCTTGTTGAGGCTCTTGGCGGCAATACCGATTTTGTCGGCGCCTTGCCTACAGCACTGATGAAGCCTCTCTCAGGAAGTGGGGCGCGCGGAATGATGGTGGATGCAATGACAACATACGGAGCAGACTCCTTCGTTGGTCGCCTTAGTTGTATCTTTCAGGGCTCTACCGATACTACTTTCTATATTCTTGCCGTGTATTTCGGCAGCGTGGGCGTGCGCTATACCCGCCATGCCGTGGCCTGCGGGCTGCTTGCCGACTTGGCAGGCGTTTTGGCTGCCATAGCAATATGCTACATGTTCTTCTGAAAAACGATAAAAAACAATAGATATGGCATCACTGAAAAGTTTGGCAAAGGACACTGCAATCTATGGAATGAGCAGTATCGTTGGCCGCTTCCTCAATTATCTCCTCGTGCCGCTCTATACGGCAAAGCTCTCTGCCGCAAGTGGAGGCTACGGTGTTATAACCAACGTCTACGCTTATACGGCTCTGCTCATGGTGATTTTGACATATGGAATGGAAACAACCTTTTTCCGTTTCGCCAACAAAGATGGTGAAAATCCGCAGACTGTCTATACGACAACGCTTGTAAGTGTTGGGTTCACTTCGCTGTTGTTCATAGCGCTCGTGTTGCTTTTCATAACTCCCATAGCTTCCTTTATGGGTTATGCCGACCATCCATCGTATATATGGGTTATGGCGATAACGGTGGCCATTGATGCTTTTCAATGTATCCCCTTCGCTTATCTGCGTTACAAGAAGCGTCCGTTAAAATTTGCCGCACTCAAACTTCTGAATATCTTCATGGCAATAGCGCTGAATGTGACGTTCTTTGCCATACTCCCTGCCGTTTACGATAGCATGGGCGGCACAGGCGTCATAGAGTCAGTATATGATCCTACTGTTGGTGCGGGCTATGCTTTTTATCTCAATCTTTTCTGTTCCGCATTCCTTACGCTTTTCTTTTGGAAAGAGCTGGTTTGCCAGAAATACTCTTTCGACGGAAAACTTTTGCGGCGCATGTTCCGCTACAGTTGGCCTATTCTCGTACTTGGCATAGCGGGAATACTCAACCAAACTGCCGACAAGATACTCTTTCCCTATGTCTACAAAGGTGCAGATGCCCATTCCCAACTGGGAATCTATGGGGCTGCCAGCAAGATAGCCATGATAATGGCGATGATAACCCAAGCCTTCCGTTATGCCTACGAGCCATTTGTCTTCGGAAAGTCTAGAGACAAGGATAACCGCGAGACGTATGCAAAGGCGATGAAGTATTTTATCATCTTCACTCTTCTTGCTTTTCTCGTAGTCGTCGGCTATATGGATGTGCTTAGACACATCATCGGGCGCGACTATTGGGAGGGTTTGCGTGTTGTGCCAATAGTTATGGCAGCAGAGATAATGATGGGAGTTTATTTTAACTTGTCGTTTTGGTATAAACTCATAGACAAAACTATCTGGGGCGCATATTTCTCAGGTATAGGATGTGTGGTTCTTATTGCCGTCAATGTGGTGTTTGTGCCACGATATGGCTATATCGCATGCGCTTGGGCTGGATTTGCCGGTTATGCCACCGCGATGACACTTTCTTATATAGTGGGACAGAAAAAATATCCCATAGACTATCCAGTCAAGGACATTGCTGTTTATGTGCTTATCACTGCGGCACTCTATTTCTGCATGTCGGCAGCCAACAATAATTTGCCCGTGGCAGTGGCAGTAGCTGTAAACACCGTGCTTGGTCTGCTTTTTGTCGGTTACATCGTTAAAAAGGATTTCCCTTTGGCAGGTTTGCCGGTGGTAGGCAAGTATTTCAGAAGAACAAACCAAAAACAATGATATGAAAATAAACAAGAAAACTTCAGTTCTCTTGGCAGGCATGATGGCTCTTTGCGGACAGCAAGCCTCTGCCGACGAGGGAATGTGGACCCTCTACAATCTGCCTCAGGCAGTGTTTGAACAGATGCAGAGCTATGGCTTTAGTCTGCCTTATGATGGACTTTATAGTGGCGACAATGCTATTATGAAGTCGGTAGTTAACTTTTCCGGCTATTGTTCCGGTGTAGTCGTTTCGCCCGATGGCCTTGTGTTTACCAATCACCACTGCGGTTTTGAAGCTATACGCAGCCATTCCACCGTTGAGCACGACTATATGCTGAACGGCTTCTATGCGAAAAGCTATGAAGAAGAGCTACCTAACGAGGATATGTTCGTTAGTTTCATGGTAGAACAGAAAGACATTACCGACGAACTCACCGCAAAAGGACTCTATAAGCTGCCAATCAACAAGCAGTCGGCCTTCATTGATTCGTTGGAGATCGCCATGTCTAAGGATGTCAAGGCCAAAGACTCAACGTTACGCCTTGAGATAAAACCCTATTACGAAGGGAATAAGTTCTATGCCACCACATACCGCGACTTTACCGACCTCCGCTTGGTCTTTACCGTGCCAAAGTCTATGGGTAAGTTTGGCGGAGAGACCGACAACTGGATGTGGCCACGCCAGACATGCGACTATTCCGTATTCAGAATCTACGCCGATCCTAAGACAAACGGGCCGGCAGCTTACTCGAAAGATAATGTTCCTTATCATCCGCAGCATTGGACTCAAGTGTCGCTCGACGGGTACAAGGAAGGCGACTTTGCCATGACGGTGGGATATCCCGGCTCAACAAGCCGTTATCTCTCTTCATACGGTATAAAGGAACGCCACGATGCACAGAATGCTCCGCGCGCACAGGTGCGCGGCGTGAAGCAGGATATAATGATCCGCCACATGCGCGCCGATGAGGCCGTGCGCATCAAATACGACTCCAAGTATGCAACAAGCTCAAACTACTGGAAAAATTCCATAGGAATGAACAAATGCATTGATTCCATCGGGCTTATCAGACAGAAACAGGAGTTTGAACATCGCATCAAGGCATATCAAGACAGCACGGGCTACTTGAAAGGAAAGTTGGACTTCAACAAACTGGAAAAACTTTATGCGCAACGCCTTGAACTCTCTTATGTTCTCACAAACTGGACCGAAGCCTTCCGTCGTACAAGTGAGTTCAACACACGCGCGTTGAAGGTGCTCAACGGTATGGAAGTGAAAGGTCCGAAGAACGCCCCCGCAAAGCAATATGTTGAATTTGCCGACAACAGTAATGATTGGGACGAGGCTCTCGATAAGGACGTCATGGCTGCGTTGCTAAAGAACTACCGCACGCATGTAGATGCCAAATACTTACCCTCTTTCTATGCCGAGATAGACAAACGCTTCTCAGGCGACTATGCAGCATACGTAGACTGGCTCTATTCAAAATCTCTGTTGATGAAGAGCGGAAAGAAGATATTTTTCAACAAGAAGGCGTATAAAAACGACCCGGGAGTGTGCTACGGAATGGATCTTAAAGACGTATACGACCAGCTCCGCGAGCAGCTTGACAGTCTGTCGCCGCAAATATCTCAGCAGGAACGCTATCTATGCGATGCAAAACTGCGCATGGAATGTGACTTACCACACTATAGTGACGCCAACTTTACCATGAGATTAAGCTACGGACAGGTCAAGAACGTAAACGTTGGCGGCAAGCCAGCCGGATATTACACCACGGCTGAAAGCATCGTAAAGAAGATGAATGTGGGCGACAAGGTCGTAGACTATTATGCAGAGCCTGTTATGAAAGACCTTATGAACGCGTCTGATTTCGGACGTTATGCCGACAAGCAATCCGGCAAGATGCAGCTTTGCTTCATAACAAACAACGACATTACCGGCGGAAACTCCGGCTCACCGATGTTCGACGGCAAGGGACGCTTGATCGGTTTGGCTTTCGACGGTAACTGGGATTCGCTTGCAAGCGACATCAATTTCGACCGTGTGCTTGCCCGTTGCATCGGTGTTGACATTCGTTATGTCATATATCTGATGGACAAATGGGGGCATGCCGACAGGCTTCTTAAAGAGTTGGGCCTCTAAAAAAATAGCGGTTTCACCGCAATACAAACAGTTGTGGCGGCAATACCTCGCGCTCGAGGGTTGCCGCCACGCTTGTCTTTGCAGACAGAAAGATTAAAGAAAAGGCGACTATCCCAGCCGCATCGTATTTGCAGATACCTTCTTCTTACTAAGCAGCCTAAATTGTAACAGGCTATATAGGTGTGCCGTTAGGCTGCAAGACAAGTATGTAGTGTTTTCTATGTTGGCAAAAACATTGTTATTTCTTCATTGCTTTTCTGCAGCGCAGAGCAGCGGAAGCAAACCATCCAAGAAGCAGAACACGCACCGTAATGCTTATGTCGGCAGGTATAATTGCCATTATGAACGCAGCCTGTGCTTCCAGCAAACGCCACGTCTGTTCCATTGTGATATTCTCTTCCAAACATTCGGAATAAAAATCCTTCAATATTACAACAGGCTCCTTTGCCCATTTGCCAAAACGCTTTAGCAACTCTATCATTTCCAAAGCATTTCCTTCTTTGACCTCCGTACCGTATGCAATGTTCTTTTCCATATCATCAATAATTTGTCGGTTCAACTTCTTTTCTTATCTCTCAGTTTAGAAAGGTATTCCGTTTCCTTTCTGATGCAAAGATACCCGCTGTTTTTGCACAATAAGTTCAAACCTACAACTATTTCTGTTAAATAATATAAATATCCCGCAAGCTTTTATCTTTAATCCTGCGGGCTTTTATTGATAACCCCGTGGGGTTGTATTTATAACTCCGCGGGCTTTTTCTCAACGTCCCGCGGGCTTTGCTGATGAATGTTTTAGGTTTGTCAAAATAAATTCGGTTACTTGTACTTTCTATATGCGTCTTTTCATTGGTAGAAATTCCGCACAGTTGCGGTAATGTTTTTCCCGAATCCGAAAAAAAAGCGTATCTTTGCCATTGTCAGGGAAGCTGCCTGTAAGACGGTAAGCCCTGCAGTTCAATAAGGTAAAGATATGCTTTTTTCACATTATCATAATGATCTCGTTGAGGCAGGCTGCGATGAGGCGGGGCGCGGTTGCCTTGCCGGCAGTGTGTTTGCCGCTGCCGTTATATTGCCGCCAGACTATGAAAACGGAGAACTCAACGACTCAAAGAAACTCACCGACCGCCGGCGTAAGATGTTGCGCCAGACTATTGAGCGTGATGCCGTGGCATGGGCTGTGGGTATAGTAACTCCAGAGGAGATAGACCGTATCAACATTCTCAATGCGAGCATACTTGCCATGCACCGCGCCTTGGATAAGCTTGAAGTACGCCCGCAGGCTGTAATCGTTGACGGTAACCGCTTCAAACCTTATCGCGACCTTCCATACCAGACAATAGTAAAGGGAGACGGTAAATACTTGTCGATTGCTGCTGCCAGCATATTGGCAAAAACTTATCGCGACGACTATATGGACAAGCTTGCCGAAGAGTATCCTGCTTACGACTGGTTGAGCAACAAGGGATACCCCACAAAGAAACACCGCGAAGCCATACGGCAGGAGGGTATAACTCCCTACCATAGGCGCACGTTCAATCTGCTTGGTGGGGGCGAAGGGTGGCTTGATTTCAAGGATTGACACATCCCTAAAACAATGCCGCTATACTATAGGTAAGCTAATGCCGTTGATTTTTTGGTAAACATCCAGGGCATAAATGTCGGTCATGCCGCTGATATAGTCGATAACCGCCATGATGCGCGTCTCAAGGTCAGGACTATCAATGTCGTATTGGCTCGATACGCGGCTCATCAGCTGGCGTGAGTAGAAACGGTCGGGGTGAACGGCAGCTTCGGTCATTATTTCCATCAGCGTTTCCATAATCTTAAAACCGCTCAGCTCCACGTCAAGAACTGGTTTGCTCTTGTATATCTTTTCGAAAGAAACCTTGGTGCAGCGTTTGTATGCCGAGTATTGCGGTTCGGGAATGTGGTCTATCAGACAACCGCTAAACGTTCCAGCCAGTATCTCCTCCTCGTTGTCGATAAATGCCTGTGCGCACACATTCTCAAGCTTGCCGATAACGCACGCCCTCATGTAGATAACCATCTCGTTGTCATCGGTTATCCCTTCGTCAACAATGCGCTTTTCGATGCTTTTTTTAACGGTTTCATCGAAAAATCCTAATAATAAGTCTTTTGTTTCTGCGAACGAGAGAATCTTCAGCTTGTGGGCATCTTCTATATCCATAATCTCGTAGCAGATGTCGTCGGCTGCTTCAACAAGATAAACCAGCGGATGGCGGGCGTATTGAAGGGGCTCACCATGTCTTGATTTCTGGATAATGCCCAAGTCCTCGGCGATTTTGCAATAAATGTCTTTTTCTGTATTGAAGAATCCGAACTTTCCGTGCCCTCCTGCCAGTGAAGACTCAAACGGATATTTCACAATGCTGGCCAAAGTGGTGTAGGTCATGACAAAGCCACCGTCGCGGCGTCCTTTGAAGCGGTGGGCAAGCAACCGGAATGCGTTGGCGTTTCCTTCAAAATGCGTTATGTCGTTCCATAATGCTTCGCTAACTATTCCCTTTAGAAATGCCCCTTTCCCTTCAGAAAAGAAAGTCTGTATAGCTTTTTCTCCGGAATGGCCGAACGGAGGGTTACCCATGTCGTGTGCCAGGCAGGCAGTGCTTACTATAGTTCCTATTTGGGGGAATAGAGTTTTTGCCAGTTCTGGCTGCTTTTCCATTATTGCCGTGGCAACATCGTTGCCGAGCGACATGCCTACGCTTGCTACTTCCAGACTATGGGTGAGCCTGTTGTGCACAAAAATGCTTCCCGGAAGCGGAAAGACCTGTGTCTTGTTCTGCATGCGGCGGAAAGGGGCGGAAAAGATGAGGCGGTCGTAGTCGCGCTTGAATTCGCTGCGGTCGTCATGCCGCTCCGTGTGCCGTTCTTCCTGACCTAAACGTTTGTTGGAGATGAGGGCATTCCAGTTCATCATAACTGTTCGTTTTTTTATTCTTGTTTTACCTTCGTGTCGTTTGTTTGTCACTGCAAATTTACGAAAACTCGCCTAAAAGTCTTACCTTTACATGCAGAATTGATAAAAGTATGAAGTTATGAAGATTGCAGTATTCTGTTCGGCTAACAGTAATATAGAGCCGGTATATTTCGAGAAAACCAAAGAGTTTGGTGAATGGATAGCAAAAAACGGCCATTCCATCGTGTTTGGTGGATGTGATATGGGGCTTATGGAATGTGTTGCCAAGGCCGTTTACGATGAAGGGGGCATGACGATAGGTGTCGTTCCTTCAAAGATAGAAGAAAACGGGCACGTCAGTCCGCATCTTAGTGTAGAGATACCTTGTGACAATCTTAGTGACCGCAAGGATCTCATGCTGCTGAAGAGTGATATTGTTGTGGCTTTGCCTGGCGGACTGGGCACTCTTGACGAGATATTCACCGTAGCGGCTGCCGCAACCATCGGCTATCACCGCAAGCGTGTGGTGCTTTACAATATCAACGGCTTTTGGAATACGCTTGTTGCCCTGCTCGATGATTTGCAGCAGAGGGGCATGGTGCGTGGAGATTATCACAAACACATACAAGTGGCAGACAGTTTTGAAGAACTTGTTAGCCTGTTGAAAGAGCAATAGAGGTAAGATTCTCTATTGCATGGTGTAATTGGGAAATGCTTTTTCAGAAACTCCTGAGCCAAGCCTTTAGCATAAGCTCCAGCTCATTGTGGTATTTGAATGACTCTTTCATGCCGAAGCCATGGCCACCGGAGGGGAAAACATGGAGCGTGGCTGGGACATCGTGGCGGTAAAGCTCAGTGTAGTAGTTAACACCGTTGACCGGCAGAACCGCATGGTCATCGTCGCTCAATGCTATAAACGCACGTGGAGTGGTGCGCGACACCTGAGTGTCGTTGCTATAGTATCTCTCGTCTTTCTTCTTTGCATCCTTTCCAAGCAGACAGTCGTGCGAGCCCTTGTGCGTAATGTCGGGCATCATTGTTATTACAGGATAGAAGAGAATTTGAAAATCGGGTCTGCTCTCTCCCTTTGCGTGCGTAGCAACCGTTGAGGCGAGATGCCCTCCAGCAGAAAAGCCCATTATGCCGACCTCATCAGTCTTTATCTTCCATGCAGAAGCATTGCGGCGCACCAGTTTCAATGCTTCTTCAGCATCGGAAGCCGGCACTTCGCTGTTTCCGTTAGGCATACGGTATTTAAGAATAACGGCGGTGATACCCATATTGTTGAAGAAGGGAGCCCATTGGTAACCTTCGTTTTGCATTGACAAGTGGGAATATCCGCCACCGGGACAAATAACTACGCAACGTCCTGTGTTCTCGTTTTCCTTCGGAAGGAACACTCTTACGCGAGCGGTATCCTTAGGATTGCCATTGTCGTTGGGCGCATTGTTTTGCCATAAATCAATGTCAAATGTTTTCTGCGCCGCAGCAGTAGCGGTTGAAAGGGAGAGGATTGCGATTGCCAGGATTGCGGTTAACTTGTTCATTGCTAATATGTCTTTTCTTTTGTTATAATGGCCGTGCGCAAGCTCTACTTCAGATAGGAATGGCGCATTTCGGCTTTTTTGTTTATGCAATATTCGCAAAAAAAAACGAGATGGGCAAGAAACACTGTCGGAGAGTTCTTTTTTTGGTTAAAAAATAGTAATATTGCAAGTTATTACACATCCGCTCTGCGTTGAGCGGTAATAACGTGACATACGGAAAAGGAACGACATGAAATTTTAAAACTGATGTTATGCATATATTAGACAAATTCGCTTATTGTCCCAAATGCGGCAGTCATCATTTTGTCGCAAGAACGGAGAAAAGTAAAACATGCGAGAATTGTGGCTTTGAGTTTTTTCTTAATCCTGCAGCAGCCGTAGCCGCTTTCATCGTAAACGGCAAAGGGGAGCTTCTTGTTGAGCGGAGAAAAAAAGAGCCGGCGAAGGGGACACTCGATTTGCCGGGAGGTTTTTCTGACATAGCCGAGACGGCAGAGGAGAGCATCTGCCGGGAAGTGAAAGAAGAAACGTCGCTAAAAGTTACTAAGGCCGAATATCTGTTCAGTATGCCCAACATTTACCGTTATTCAGACTTCGACGTTCACACTCTAGATATGTTTTTCAGATGTGAAGTTGAAGACGAGACAAAACTTGAGGCCGCTGATGACGCTGCCGAATGTTTATGGGTTCCGCAGAGTGAACTTCACATAGAGCAGTTTGGACTGCGTTCTGTTCGTCATGCTTTGCATAAATATCTCGATGGAAACAGGGAAAATTAACGCTTTCGTTCCTCGCGCTATTCCGCTGTAAAGGCTACTTTACATGGCTATTCCAGCGTTTTTTTACCATGAAAACTACAAATCTGCTAAACCAACATTATATATGCAAATAAAGAAACACGCTGTAAAGTCAGTGATGCAACAAATAATTTGGGCTGCTTTCGCCTTAATGTTTCTTTTTTCCTGTGGTGATGGAAGGAATGTTTCCACAACGAGGGTTAAGGAAAATGCGGCGTTCAACAGTCTGTATGAGAAACTTTGCACATCGCCCACACTTAAAAGTGCTGACCGCGAAATCTCTCTTGCCTTTGATTCCGGACAAATAGGTCATGGACAGAGCAAGTTCCTTCATGCAATGGTGGTTTATCGCCAGTTGGCAAACTTTGATTCTGTATTGTTTGTCTGCGAGAAGGCTCTTGATGAGCCGGACGCCAAGGAAGACGATATGCTTCAATATTGTATTTACTCCCTGATGACAAATTCCGCTATGGCGATTGGCTGTAATGCCGACATGCTTCAATATGCCTGTAAGACAGAGGAATTGGCAAAAATGCTTGGGGAGAAAGAAAAAGAGCAAGAGATGAAAGCTACCGTGGGCTATGGCATGGTTCTGATGGGCCACGGGAAAGAAGGTTTCAAAATGGTAGATGAAGCGTTGATCCAACTTAAACGAAATTCAACATGGGACGGTAGGAATGCTTATCTTATAGCATCAAAACTGAAAATTGCAGCGCTCGATCGTGATGGCCGCTATGCCGACATAGTAAATGTATGCAAAGGGGTGGTGGCGATACTTGACCAGATGGAGGCAACCCCCGAGTCTGTGAAGGAAAAGCCAGTTTCTTGGGAAAAGGATAAAGAATCTTTTATCTTAGCCGTGCGCCTCTACCGCACACAGATGTTGGCATATTTGGCATACGCCAATGCAAAGATTGGCGATATGGCAGAAGCAGAAAAATATCTTGCCGAGTTTGACAAATCTGAACTTTCCGGTATGATAGACTGTCAGCGAATGATTGTTTCGGCGCTTGGCGAGATGAAACATTACAAGCGGATGCGCAAACTCTTCCAAACAATCGACAAGGATATTGCTGGCGACACGTTGAACGAAGGCTATGGCGAGGAGTTGGATTTCTTGGCGCGTGAGGCAGCCAGTCGCGGTGATACTAAAACGTCTAGTATGTACTTAAGGCGTGCATTGACTTTGAAAGACACATTGAGCAAAAGACTGAACATGAGTCAAATGGCGCGCACTATAAGTCTTTATAAAGTGCATGATGAGCAGATGAAAGCGCAAAATGCCCAATTCACCGCAAAATTTATGTTCCTAATAGCCGCTGGATTGGCATTGATAATGGCTTTTGCCATTGCATATATCGTGCGTTTGATAACTCAGCGTAGGCGGATAACACAAAAGAACAAGGCTCTTGTCAACTCCATTGAGCGCAGTATGGAATACAAGGAAAAATATGAAAGGCTCCTTCTTGGCTCGAAAACAGGCAACGAAACGTCTGCTGACTGTCGAAATAAGCCTGCCATAGGAGAAGCAAAATCCGCTAATATCAGTGATTCGCTGGGCGCAAGTACTGCTGAAGTAGAGGACCCAAATGATGAATATAGGAAACTCTTTGAATTGATAGACCGCACTATACTTGACGGAAAGCTGTATCTTGACCCGGATTTTCAGCGGCAGACGCTTGTAGAAACCCTACATACTGACCGTAATCGGATAGGGCGTGCCATTCGTGACTATAGTGGTTTCTCCAATTTGTCGGCGTATATTAATAGTTATAGACTTGACTATGCATACCGTCTGCTACGCGAAAAGAATAGCTGGCATACGATTGACTATATATCAAAGATATCCGGATTTACTACAGTCCGCACGTTTCAACGTCTCTTTAAGGAGCGTTATGGCATGACTCCAGCGGAGTTTCGTGAGAGCTATTCAAATATGTAGTCCCAATTCCAGCAATTTGCGACATTGATGAATTATTGAAAAAATTGTATAGCTATAGCGATTAAACCGGGATTATTTGCGATAGATTGTCAAACTTAGCGTCAATTAGTCACATCATTTCCAGTTTTTGATTGTTATGATTAAATTTGCACCAATGAAAGGAAGCCTTTCTTGGCGGAGGCTATAAAATATGTAAGTCAGTTACTAAAACTTAATAGAATCAACATTAAAAATTGGGTAATATAGTTGGCATTTGTATATCTCTTTTTAAAGGGATGTATATTATAATGTCACGAAAAATGCAGCCTTTTCTATCTTAACAAGAAGATAGACTAGACTGCATTTTTTTGTTATTCGTTTCTTAAACGAAAGTCCCCGCGCTTTTTTGCTTAGCATAGTCGCAGGTATATCATGCTTTGTTTGCGACCTATTTTATGAAAGTAGTTTTTTCACGATGTCGGAAATCATTTTTCCGTCAGCTTTGCCTGCCATTTGCTTGCTGGCAACACCCATTACCTTGCCCATTTCCTTTATGCTCTGTGCGCCAGTCTGCTCTATTATGGCTTTTACCGCCGCTTCGATTTCTTCTGCTGTGAGTGGCTTGGGAAGATATTCCTCAATGACTTTAACCTGTGCCAATTCGGCATCAGCCAAATCCTGACGGTTCTGCTGTATAAATGTCTCTGCAGATTCTTTACCTTGTTTGGCAAGCTTTGCCAAAATTTTTAGTGCGGCAGCATCTTCAAGCGTGTCGTTTGCTCCAGGTGCGGTCTTGGCTTCAATAAATACTTTCTTTATGTTTCTGAGTGTTTCAAGCTTCACTTTGTCGCGAGCTTTCATTGCCTCTTTAATGTCATTGCTTACTTGATCGTATAACATATCTGTTTTTGTTTTTATTGTTTGTTGATTTCTTTTCTCTATATACCGTTTTTTTTGCCCATAGCCGGCATTTCTTAGCTTTTACGTATTGGACTTGTATGTTGACATTAAACCCTTCCTGTTCGCATTAAAACGGCTTTAGGGCTTATTTCTTTCAACATGCTTGGACTTAGCCGAACTTTATTGTTCCGGAAACGGTAGATTGTGGCTTGTTTGTAATGTTTTTTGCAGCGTTGTCCTTCGACATGTTTTTTATTTCGTTGACCTGAGGGATTGTTCGCTTGTAGGTAGGCATTGATTCAACCATTGAGATAAGGTTGTCGTTGTCAAGGTCACTGTCGCTAAACAGGTAGACGTGAGGATTAAAGTGCTCTTTACTGCCGTTGGTTCCCCCGTAGTAGACTTCTATTCTGCCGTCATCGTCTTGATTCTGTATGTTTCCTGTTTGTATAGGAGCCTTGGAAATCGGTTTAGAGTCTGTAATACTTTTCATGCCGAAGCCTGTGGCAAGAATGGTTACTTTAATCTTTTCTCCAAGTTCAGGGTCTCTGCTCAGTCCCCATTTTGTCTCAATGTCATCGCTGAAACCTTCCATGAACTTGTTGATTGCATCCATTTCTTCCATCATAAGCTCGCTCTTTCCGTCTTTCGCTTCGCCGAACCATACGCTGAGTAGGAGTTTCTTTGAATGATAAACATCATTGTCGTTGAGCAAAGGAGAGTTTAGCGCATCTTCTATTGCTTTCTTTACACGACCTTCCCCCTCACCGAATCCTGTACTCATAAGGGCAACGCCTCCGTCTTTGAGCACTGTCTTCACGTCATTGAAGTCCAGGTTTATTATTCCGTGCATTGTTATGATTTCCGCAATGCTTTTTGCTGCAATACTCAATGTGTCGTCGGCCTTTGCAAATGCGTTTACAACCGATAGGCCGCTATAGATATCAAAGAGTCGTTCATTGTTGATAACAAGCATCGCGTCGACATTTTCTGCCATCTTCTCGACTCCGTTGATGGCCTGTATGATTTTCTTCTTTCCTTCCCATTTGAAAGGTATTGTTACGATGCCTACGGTCAATATATCCATGTCTTTGGCAATGCGTGCCACAACCGGAGCGGCTCCAGTGCCAGTTCCACCACCCATTCCAGCCGTTATGAATACCATTTTTGTGCCATCGTCAAGCATATTGCGTATGGCTTCTTCGCTTTCTTTCGCTGCCTGTTCTGCTTTTTGTGGCTTGTTGCCTGCTCCAAGTCCTTCTTTGCCCAACTGTAGGTGTACGGGTACGGGTGAGTCTTCAAGGGCTTTGCTATCGGTATTGCATAGAACGAAGTTCACGTCATGTATGCCTTCCTTATACATGTGGTTGACTGCGTTGCCGCCTCCGCCTCCTACACCAATAACTTTGATGATGCTTTTAGGCTTGTCGGGCTCACCGAAAATATCTATCAAGCTGCCTATTCTCTTGTCGTCTGCCATATTCTTATCTTTCTTTTTTAGTCTGAATTTGTATAAAGCCTTTTAAAAAGTCTGTTATCTTGCCTTTGTAGTTTCTATGTCTACAGTTATTCTTCGGGTTCGGTCAAGATATTCTTTCCTATATCGCGTAGTTTTGTCCACCAGCTTCCTCCTTTCTTGGGGGCAGATTGGGCATTTATTTCGGCGATTCTCTCGTTGGCTTCTTTTTGGTATAGTCCACTTGGGTAATTCTCAAGGTAGCTTTTGTAGGCTTCTATCGTGTCGTCATTTTTTGCCTTCTCCCATTCTTCTTTGTCGCGCTTGCGCTCTTGTTCGGCACTGGCTGCTATTTCCTCAGGTGTTCTTATGCCCGTGTTCGTTCCGGCTCCATAGGTAGTACCTGTTGGCTGCGGCGTATTGCCAGATGTTTCTTGGCCTGTCGGTTCCTTAGCGGTGTCTTTGTCGTCGAATAGTCCGTTGTTCAGTTCTCCGCCATTGCAGTTAAGTTCGCCTTTCTTTAGGAGACCTAGCAACGTATTCATTGTTCCGTCGTGTGGAATGTTTACGCTTTTGCTCAAAATGTCCACTTTCTCAGGTATGAATTGCGCAATGGAAATATTTTCCGTTTCGTTTTTCCTGTGGAAAGCCTTCGCCAGATTTTTAAGATTAGAGCCACCGCCAGTGAGGATTATGCCTCCGTTGAGTTTACCTCTGTATTCCACCGGAACTTGTTGCCACACGTTCTCAATTATTTCCTTTGCTCTTGCAGCCACAGCTTGCTGGAAGGTTTTGCTAGAAATGTTGTTTTGCGAATCTATGGAGTATTCTTGTGTTTCGTCTGCCTGTTCGTAGTATGCGCTTCCGTATTCCTTTTTCATCCTTTCTGCCACTGAATACTCGTCCATCTCTTTCAGTGTCATGAGGTCATTTGTTATGTTGTTGCTGCCAAGAGGTATTACGGCGATGTGTCGCAGTATGTTCTTGTGATAAACGAGCATTGTGGTTGTTTCGGCTCCGATGTCAACAAGCATGCAGCCTGCACGTTTGCTTTTTTCGTCAAGCAGGATATCAGCAAGAGCCAAGGGGGCTATACCCATTTCTGCAATCTTTATGCCAGCCCTTTTGAAGCAGTCTGTAAGCTTATTATAGAACGTTTGTCTCCATAATATGTTTAAGAAGTTGCCCGTAAATTGGTCTGTTTGTATTCCAGCGGGGTCGTTTTGCAAATCGTTGCCCACTTTGTATTCTTGTATTGCTACGTCAAGAATTTCTTTATCAGTATATTTCTTGCTGCGGTTATTGTCCATCATCTCGTTGACCATGTGCTGCGTTATGATGGTATCTTTGGGTAAGTTGCATGTAATCTCGTTCTTTACGCTGAGTATAGACTGGCCGCCAACCCCTACGTAAACTTGTGAAATTTCCTTGTTTAGCGTTCCTTTTAGCTTGTTTACTACATTTGTAATACCTTGCACCGTTTTTTCTATGTTATAAGCGGTGCCTTTCTTTATATAAGACGAAGAGTCTTCGCTGGCGGTTGCATAAACAGAAATGCTGCCGTCGTTGTTCTTCCTTCCTGCTATTCCTCTCAGTTTGGATGAACCCAGCTCTATTGCTACAATGAAATCCTTTGCTGGCATATTTGTTGTCTTTATTTTTATGTTTCTTTTCTTGTTGTTCTTTAATTCTTTGATTTGGCTTTTGAGGCATTGCCTGTATTCTTGTCGGCCTTTTCCTTTTTGTTTTTTGAGCTTGTCGTCGTATTTCGGGGCAAAGCTTTGCTTGCGGCAGTTTTATTCTTTTCAGTTTGGGACTCTGCCTTCTCCTTTTTTTCTTTCTTTTTCTCCTTTTCTTTTGCCGCATCAACTTCTTTGGGTTTGACATTCTCAGACTTTACGTCGGGATTTGCTTTTTGCTCTGTAGTAGAACCCTGATTCTCGCTTGGCGTCTGTGCCTGTGCTGATGGTATTTCTACTGATTTTTCATTTCCCTTGTTGGCACGTTTGCAGATTATCTGGTTGTCAAACTCAAGACTTATATACGGATATTTGTTCCATCCCACTTGGCTTAGTCCGTATTTGTAGAACTTTACTAGCCTTGTTAGCTTGCGGGAGATAAAATCCTCTATAAGAGCTTGTCTTTTTCGTATGTTTTTTGTCATGGGCAAGCTGCCGATATAAACAATGTGGTTGCCTACACGAGGTACAATTTCTATGCCAAGGTCTGGCAAAACATTGATTTGTTCAATCAGATTCTTCCACAAGTCGTTTGCCATTATTACATTTGCGACTGGGGCTATGTAGCTTTTTGCATATGACTTGCTTATATTGCCGGTCGCAATTATAAGATCTGACGTGTATTTTGAGTTTGGCATGATGCCACCTTTATCGTCAATGTAGTAATCATCGCCTTTTTCGCTTTTTATCCTTATCACAGGCAGCCGTTGAGTAATGCTTATATAAACATGATTGTTCTGTGTCTTGTAGCATTCGGCTGTATTTACGAATGGACTTTGGCAGAGTAGGTCTTCAATTTGCCGTGGCTTTATATTTGTCATCTTATCCTTTAGCGGGTACATGCGGTTGTCGGTTAATATTTTTTTTACTTCCGCAGCTGTAAGGAAGCCGTTAGCGTTTTGGTCGGCAATCTCGATGTTTACCTCCGAGCATACCTTTTTGCTTTCGTCCGGCTTGTTGAACGAAACCATTGCCGCCACGACATAGGCGAAAAGCACGGTGTCGAGCAGAATTAGTATGATTTTCTTGTATCTCGGTTGCATCAGATTTTTGGATATTTATGCATTGTCTTTTGTGGCAAGTCGCCAATTTGTCCCTGCCATAGTTGTATTTTTGTAATCGGCAGGGACTGATGGCTTATTTTTTCTTTTGAAGTATTTTTTCTATCTGCGGAACATAATTGTCGAGGTCGCCTGCTCCCAGTATGACAAGAACTTCAAAATTATTGTTTTTAACGAAGTCAAGAACGTCATCTTTCTTTATCATTTCCTTCTCGACCCCAGGCTTAAGATTGTCGTATATGAGCTTTGACGTAACTCCAGGTATGGGCTCCTCTCGCGCAGGATATATGTCGCATAGCACAACTCTGTCAAGCAAGCTCAAACTGTCGGCAAAATCTTTGTAGAAATCACGGGTCCTAGTGTAGAGATGCGGTTGGAAGATAGCTGTAATATTTTTGTCTTTGTAAAGTTCGCGTATGCTTTTTGCACTTTGGAATATCTCTTTCGGGTGGTGAGCATAGTCGCTCATGAATACAAGCTTGTCCGTTTTAATCTTGAAGTCGAACCTTCTGTCTACGCCATGGTATGTGCTTATGCCGTATTTCAGTTCTTCTGCTGTGCATCCGTTGAGCTGCGCCATTGCCATTGCTGCCACTCCATTTTCTATGTTTATGGGTACAGGCTGGCCTAGGCGTATGTTGCTTATGCTTTCTATTGGAGAAATGAAATCAAAGGTAATTTCTCCATTTTCTATCTTTATGTTCTCGGCATGGAAATCTCCTTCGTTAAGGGCATATTCATAGACTGTTACTCCTTCTTGCACTGAAGGTTTCATCTCAAGGCCCTTATGAATAATGAGTGCGCCTCCCGGTTGAATGAGTGTTGTGTAATGGCGAAAGCTTTCAAGGTAAGCCTCTTTTGTTCCATATATGTCAAGATGATCTGGATCTGTTGACGTGATTACGCTCATCCATGGGCGGAGCCAATGAAAACTCCTGTCAAATTCGTCGGCTTCAATAACCACGTAGTCGCTTTTTTCGCTGAGGATATAGTTCGTTCCGTAGTTTTTCGATATGCCGCCAAGGAAGGCATTGCAGTCAACAGCGCTCTGATGCATGATGTGGGCACACATTGTTGATGTGGTTGTCTTGCCGTGTGTTCCTGCAAAGCAGAGACCTTTGTGTGTACGTGTCAACATTCCCAATACTTGGGCTCTCTTTTCTACACAGAATCCGTTTTCGCGGAAAAATTTCAGTTCCTTGTGTTCCTGTGGAATGGCGGGAGTATAAATGACGAGTGTCGTGGCAGAGTTCTTGCATGCGTGGGGAATTTCCTCAATATTCTCCTCGTAGTGAATAAGCATTCCCTCTTTTTCAAGTTGGTTCGTCAAGTTTGACGGAGTCTTGTCATAGCCCGCTACAACAAGACCTTTGTGGATAAAATAACGTGCGATGGCGCTCATGCCAATGCCACCGGCGCCAATGAAATATACTGACTTGATGTCTTTCAGTTCCATGTTTTGTTTCCTTTAGTTAAATCAGTTGCCAATTATCTTCTTTCAGCAAGTTTTATAACCTCATCAGCGATGATGTCTGCGGAGTCGGGTAGGGCGAGCGTCAGCACGTTCTTGGAGAGACTTTCCAACTTATTGCTGTCTGCCACAGTTTCAAGGGCAAGTTTTACAACTTTCTCTTTGGCTTCTACGTCTTTCACCATTAAAGCAGCGCCTTTTTCAACCAATGCCATTGCATTCTTTGTCTGATGATCTTCTGCGACGTTGGGTGACGGAACAAGAATTACGGGCTTCCCGATGAAACAGAATTCGGAGATACTGCTTGCACCAGCACGACTTATAACAAGATCAGCAGCTTTGTAGGCTGCCCCCATGTCAGAGATGAAATCAAGAACTTTTAGCATTGGAATATCAGCGTGATTTTTCAGCTGTTCCATAATGGACTGGTAATAGAACTTACCTGTTTGCCAGATGAACTGCACGCCAGATTTTTCAATTTCGTCCAAGTGAGCCAATACGCTTTCGTTCACGGTGCGTGCTCCAAGGCTGCCTCCCACAATAAGAATAGTCTTTTTCTTTGGGTCGAGGCCAAGGCTTTTCCTAGCATCCTCGCGGCTTGTGGTAGTAGATGTAATATTTTGCCTTACGGGATTTCCTGTTTTCATTATTTTTCCTGTGGGGAAGAAGCGTTCCATGCCATCGTATGCAACGCATATCTTGTCAACTTTAGCAGATAGCATCTTGTTTGTCTTCCCGGCATAGGAGTTTTGTTCTTGGATGAGGCTAGGAATACCCAAGGCATGTGCGGCATCAAGTGTCGCTCCGCTCGCATATCCACCCACGCCCACGGCTGCGGATGGTTTGAATTCCTTTATAATCTGCTTCGCCATGCGCTTGCTCTTAAGGTAATCCAGCAGTACACCGACGTTCTTAAGCGACCATAGCGGGCGTATAAGTCCCCTAACAGGAAGTCCCTTTATTTCGTAACCGGCAGCGGGAACCCTCTGCATTTCCATCCTTCCCAAAGCGCCGACGAAAAGTATCTTTGCTTCTGGGCGCTTCGCCTTAATTGCATTGGCTATGGAAACTGCAGGAAAAATGTGTCCGCCCGTTCCGCCTCCGCTAATTATAATTCTCAGTTCTTCCATCATTCCGGAATATTTTTCTGTTTATATTAGTTCGTTTGTGCTTGCATGATTTCTACGCTGTTGTCTGTTGCAACAGACTCTTTCTTTTTTGCAGAGCAGCTTACGCTCATAATCATGCCAATATACACACAATTCATTATTGATGACGTTCCACCTTTACTTATTAGTGGGAGTGGTTGCCCCGTAACAGGAAGCCATCCCACTGCAACCCCCATGTTAAACATGGCCTGGATGCATAGCATTAAGGAAAGTCCAAGCACAAGCATAGCAGGAAAAGTATAAGCACACTGGCTTGCTATCTTTGCAGAGCGGAACAGTAGCATTATATAAATGAAGCAAACTATTGCAGCTCCGATAAGTCCTGTCTCTTCAATTATTATGGCATAGATAAAATCCGAGTAGGCCTGTGGCAGAAAATCTCTTGCCACAGAATTTCCTGGCCCCTTTCCAACTAGGTTAGACGATGCTATGGCTATCTGTGAATAGCCCTCCTGAGCTTTGTCTTCAAGGTCATATTCTTCTGCAGGTATTTCCTTTCCGCTTATAAAGTCGTTTATTCGTTTTTTCCATACGCTCATTCTATGGAATACTCCCTTTGTTTTTGGCTTAGTATTCTCTACTATTGTCATGCGAGAGTCTTTGACTTCATCTCTTTTCTCGTTGTTTCCAATGAGCATGACAGCAGAAATAGCAATGACAGCAATTATGGCCATTCCTCCGAGTAACTGGCCAAGTTGTCTTTTTGATATTCTCCCAATCCACATCATGGCGATAACTACTAGTCCGAGCAAGGCTGCAGTGGATAGGTTCTCTACTCCGATAAGGCCAAGATACAGGGCGCAAACGCCGCAAATATACTTGAATGCTCTTTTATCTACCCCGTTTTCCGTTTGCCATCTGCCTATGACGAATGATACAAAGAGGATTACAGCCCCTTTTGCAAACTCCGATGGTTGGAAATTCAACCCGAAGGGGAGTGGAATCCAGCGATGTCCATCATTTATAGCACCAAATCCAAAACAGAGAATAAGCAGCCCTAGCGCAATAAGAAGTGCGAATGGAGTTACTATCGTAAAGTACTTGCACTTAATATTCATTGTAGCTATCATGCATGCCACACCAAAAAGCATCAGACCAGTGTGCTTTATAACAGGTCCCCAATAGTTAGAAGTTGAGTATGTCAGGTTACTTGAAGCACTGAACACCTCAACGATGCTGATAAGGCATAGGGCACAGAACAGAGTCCATATAACTCCGTCGCCTTTTATTCTTGGAGACGTTTTTTTCGTTTCTGTCATTAGTTAAGTTTTCCTCTCATAACATTATAAATATCCTTTTCCTTGTTGTAGTCCTGGCTGATTAAGCCGAAAGACCGCAAGGCAAAGATATTAAAGGCTTCTTACCAAAGATTTGAATTGCTCCCCTCTGTCTTCCATGTTTTTGAAAAGGTCGAAGCTGGCGCAACACGGACTTAGTAGAACCGTGTATCCCGGTTTTGCCATCTTGTTACATTCAGCAACGCAATCTTTCATATTGTGAGTGTCGGCTACAGGAATTCCGAGATTGTCGAAGTTGTCATGTAATTTTTTGTTGTCGGCACCAAGATAAACAATGCCAGCACATTTTTCTTTTACCAACTCTTTTATCGCATTGTAGTCGTTGCCTTTGTCTTTGCCACCTATTATAAGAATGGTTGGAGTCTTCATGCTTTCAAGTGCATACCAGCAAGCATCTACGTTGGTTGCCTTGGAGTCGTTTACATAGAGAATGCCTCCTACCGTTGCTACTTTTTCCAAACGGTGTTCAACACCAGGGAAATCACTAAGACTCTTCTTAATGTTCTCTTCCTTTATGCCGGCTATGTTTGCAGCGATGCCGGCTGCAAGAGAATTATATATATTATGCTTCCCCGTAAGGCTCAGTTCTTCTTGCTCCATATTGAATGGGGTAGGGTATTCAATCCTGTATTGTCCGTTCTCAATGTAGCCGATTGAGTCTTTTTCCTTCAGTTCTGAAAATGGGCATCTCACGGCTTTAATGTCGTATTTATCCAGTTCTTTTTTTATAACCGGGTCATCGTTCCAATAGATGAAAGCATCGTCAGCTGTCTGATTCCTAATTATACGCATCTTGGCATCTACGTAATTTTGCATGCAGAAGCCGTATCTGTCCAAATGGTCTGGTGTTATATTGAGCAGAATGGCAATGTTGGCGCGGAAGTCATACATGTTGTCAAGTTGGAAGGAACTGAGTTCAATCACGTAATACTCGTGCTTGTCTTCAGCCACCTGCAGAGCCAGACTTTTTCCTATGTTGCCTGCCAATCCAACGTCGTACCCTGCATTCTTGAAAATGTGGTAGATGAGCGATGTTGTTGTAGTCTTTCCGTTGCTACCTGTTATGCAAATCATTTTTGCATCGGTATATCTTCCGGCAAACTCTATTTCGCTGATAATGTGTATGCCTTTCTCTATGCACTTCTTTACCATTGGAGCTTCGTCAGGAATGCCCGGACTTTTTATAATCTCATCGGCATTGATGATCTTCTCTTCCGTATGGTGTCCCTCTTCCCATTCTATTCCGTGTGAGTCAAGGAGATTCTTGTATCTTTCCTTGATGGCAGACATGTCGGAAACGAATACGCTGAAACCTTTTTCCTTTGCCAAGACAGCAGCTCCAGCACCGCTCTCTCCAGCTCCGAGTACAACAATTCTCTTTTTCATATCTTCTGTTCCTCTTCTTTTCTTTGCAGGTCTATATTGTATTTCCTGCCTTTCTATAATGCGTTATAGCCGCTTTCGTTTATCTTATCTTTAATGTGATAATTGCTAATGCGGCTAATATGACTGTGACTATCAGGAAACGCATGGTAATTTTTGCCTCATGTATTGCCGTATGTGGCTTTTTGAATAGATATTTCGTTTCCGGATCAAGTTTGTCGTCAGTGGTTCGGAAGGTGTCGTGCAATGGTGCACGTTTTATCAGGCGTTGCTTAATGCCGCGCCGTGTTCCCATTTTTGCATAATAAACCTGGAATATGACACTAAGGCTCTCCACGAAGAAAATGCCGCAGAGTATGGGTAGCATAAGTTCTTTGTGGATTATCACAGCGCATACACCAATTATTCCGCCAATAGTCAGTGACCCCGTGTCTCCCATGAATACCTGAGCCGGATAAGAGTTGTACCAAAGGAATCCGATCAGCGCACCGACGAAAGCACATAGGAACACAACAAGCTCCTGTGACCCCGGGATGTACATGATGTTCAAGTAGGCGGCATATTCTATGTGGCTGCTTACATACGCTAATATTCCGAGTGCAACACCAATTATGGCAGAATTACCGGCACACATGCCGTCCATTCCATCGTTAAGGTTGGCGCCGTTTGATACAGCCGTAACGACGAAGATTGTCATAATGACAAAAAGAATCCAACCTGCGGCAGTCTTATATTTCCCACAGAACGACATAATGTTCGAGTAGTCAAGATTATGGTTCTTGACGAAGGGGATTGTGGTCTTGAGAGACTTTGTCGGCTGTGTTTTGTGTTTGACAACAATTTCCGTAGCGTTCTCTTTTTTAATTGAAACGTTTTCGTTTATCTTTGCATCCGGGCTTAGCCACAGTATAAGTCCCACGATGAGACCAATGCTTATTTGGCCAACGATTTTGAATTTTCCCGGTAAACCCTCCTTATTGTGGCGGAAAATCTTTATATAGTCGTCCATACCCCCAAGGAAGCCTAGCCAAATGGTGGTAATAATCATCAAGATAAGATAAATATTCCTCATACGTCCGAGAAGAAGTACCGGCACCAGTATCGCAATGATGATGATAATTCCTCCCATAGAGGGGACTCCTATTTTGTTTACGCCGAACGGGTCTATTTTTACGTCACGTTGCGTTTCGGTAATCTGCTTCTTTTTGAGAAATTTGATAAACTTTTCGCCAAACCATGCTGAGATTATGAGCGAAAGGATTAGAGCTAGCAAGGCACGGAACGAGATATATCCCCACATGTGTGTTCCTGGGATGCCGAATTGCTCTAGAAATCTGAAAAGATAATATAGCATATCAGTACGTTTTCTTTGGGTTGATTTTCTTTTCTGTGCTACAAAGCCATTGCTTCACGGATTACTTCCTTGTCGTCAAAGTGATGCTTTACGCCTTTAATTTCTTGATAGTCTTCATGACCCTTTCCTGCCACAAGTATTACGTCGCCCTTTTGTGCCATCATGCATGCCGTGCGTATTGCTTCACGTCGGTCAACGATGCTTATAACTTTCTTCATTTGTTGCTGGTCAAGTCCGGCAAGCATGTCGTTTATAATTTCCTGAGGTTCTTCAAATCGGGGGTTGTCGCTCGTTATTATTACACGGTCGCTCTGCTTGACGGCTTCTTGAGCCATAAGCGGTCGTTTCCCTTTGTCGCGGTTGCCGCCAGCACCGCAAACGGTGATAACTTTTCCTTTCCCGTCAAGCACTTCGTGAATGGCATTGAGAACATTCTCTAGGGCATCAGGCGTATGGGCGTAGTCAACGATGGCAGTGTATCCCTTTTCCGAACTGATAGGGTCAAGACGTCCATTGACGCTTTTAAGCGTGCTCATCACCAAGAGAATATTTTCTGGCTTCTCGCCGAGCATAACGGCAGCTCCGTAAACGGCGAGCAAGTTGCTTACGTTGAATTTTCCAATGAACTGGACACCAACTTCTTTTCCGTCAATTTCCAAATACATTCCTCCGAAATGGCATTCAAGGATGCGGGCCTTGAAATCGGCCATAGAACGTGTGGAGTATGTTTTGATGGTAGCTTTTGTGTTTTGTACCATAACCATGCCATTCTTGTCGTCTGCGTTTGTTACGGCAAAAGCAGTCTTTGGCAGCATGTCGAAGAAGGCTTTCTTTGCGTTGCGGTAGTTTTCGAATGTCTTGTGGTAGTCAAGATGGTCGCGTGTAAGGTTGGTAAATATTCCTCCAGCGAAGTAAAGGCCACCGATACGCTTTTGTGCAATAGCATGAGAGCTGCATTCCATGAAGGCATATTGGCATCCTGCTTCAACCATTTCACTGAGCAATCGGTTTAGTTCAATTGGATCAGGCGTTGTATGGTCGGCAGGTATAGCCACATCCTCGATGTAGTTGCACACGGTTGAAAGCAGTCCGCATTTGTAGCCGAACTTGCGGAACATATTATATAATAAGGTGGCGATAGTCGTCTTGCCGTTAGTTCCTGTTACTCCCACCAGTTTCAGCTTCTTTGATGGGTTTCCGTAGAATAAGGTAGCAACCTTTCCAACAACATCTTCGGTTGATGCCACTTGAATATAGGTCACGCCTTCTACGGTTTCCTCTGGCATATCTTCGCAAAGTACGGCTTTTGCACCTTGTTCGATGGCTTTTGAAATGAATTTGTGCCCATCAACCTGTGTTCCGCGCAGTGCAATGAATAGATGACCTTCAGCTATGCGTCGGGAATCTATGTTTACTCCTTTTATTTCAATATCGGTGCTGCCGACCAAGTTCAGCGGCTTTATGTCCTTCAAGATTGATAGTAAAGTCATCATCGTATGTTTTTTCGTTTTTTAGTTTCTTAATTTTATAATACATCTCATCCCCTTCTTTATTGATGTGTCGGGGGCGATGTTTTGCTCATAGACTTTTCCGCGTCCGTAAATGGTCACTTTCATTCCCATAAGCTCCAGCAGATAAACGGCATCTCGTGCGCCCATTCCCGTTACGTCTGGCATTCGGTTCTTCGGAAGTTCTTGTTGTTGACTGAACTGCACGCCGTGTTGTTTTGTTTCGGCTTTTCCCCATATAGGGTTGCCGTCGGCATAACTTCCGTTCCAACTGCTGTTTGTCTTTATTCCGAGGTGGCTGAGCACATAGTCTGCAGCTAGAACATTTCCGTTCTTTACGTCAGGTACAAGAATCGACGTGTTGTCCTTTGCGTCTGAAGCTAAAAGTTTCAAGTCTTGTGCCATGATACCTTCAGAAATCTTGTGGAATACTCCACCGCTCTGCAGACCTCCAGATGCCGGTAGCCCCGGTTTCTGTATGCATACTATGCAACTGTATCTTGGAGCATCGGCGGGGAAGTATCCGGCAAAGCTAACAAGATAGTGTGTCTGCCCGCTTTTATATCCAGACTTTCCTTTTGAAATCTGTGCAGTACCAGTCTTGCCTGCCACTTTGAAAGACTGCGACCCTGCATGTTTTCCCAATCCTTGGCTTACTACATGGTAGAGGATTGTCTGCATGATTTTCAAGGTTTTGTCTTTGCATATTTTCTCTTTCAGCACGACGGTAGGGAACTCTTTGATTACTTCGCCGTCTTTTACCACACTTTTTACGAACCTTGGCGCCACCATTTTCCCATTGTTTGCAATGGCATTGTAGAATGTCAGTGTGTAGATTGGTGGTATTTGCGTTTCGTATCCTATGCTCATCCACGGGAGAGTCGTTTTCGCCCAGTTCACATATTGCCCATGTTTGTTCTTTTTCGGCATGCGGATGCGTGCTTGCGCCGAGCCTTGGAATGGCAGATACATCTTTGTTCCGAGTCCGATGCGGTGTATACCTTCAACGAATTTCTCAGGATTCTTGCTATAGAACCTGTCAATGATGCGGCTTACCCCAATGTTCGAACTTACCTCCAGCGTGTGGGGAAGCGATATTGTCTGGTAACCGCCTTTTGTCCAGTTGTGGTCTTTCATCTTTGCTCCGTACATGTCCCATACTCCGTTGCCGGTGTCAACCATGTATGTCGTGTCAACAACACCATCATCGAGTGCGAGCATGATGGATGCAGTCTTGAAAACAGAACCCGGTTCAAGCAGGTCTGAAACTGCATTGTTCTTTATTTCAGCATAGTTGCCGTCGGCAAGCTTCGACATGTTCACCATGGCTTTCACGTCACCCGTAGCAACTTCCATTACTATGGCTACGCCTACGTCGCCATTGATTTCTTTCAACTTCTCCACAACAGCTCGTTCAGCAAGGTCTTGCATGCCTACGTCTATTGTAGTTATTATGTCTGCACCGTTTACAGGCTCTTCTATTATCTGCGAGATAGGCTTGTTGAAGATACGCTTCTTTTGCATTACGCCAGGTTTGCCTCGCAGATATGTGTCAAACGACTGTTCCAACCCACATTTTGGCTGTCCGTTCCATGTTATCAGGTCGCCAACTGTTCTGCTAGCCAGTGAGCCGAAAGGCTTCTTTCGCATAGAGTAAACATGATAGTTGAAACCGCCTCGCAAAGGATTTTCGCAGAACACGGGGAGGGCTTTAATAGCCGTGAATTCCTCAAACGTAACGCGTCCTTTCACGATGGGCCAGCTTTTGCTTTTTTTATTGTAGCCTTTTTCCAAATGTAGCCTTATGGATTCTGTGCTCTTTTCAGGGAAAATGTGGTGAATCCCTTTGCATATGTTGCCGATTTCAGCTTTCCACATGCTGTCGCGGAACTCTTGGCATACGCTGAAGTCAATTCTAACGTCGTATTCTGGCAGAGTGCCCGATAGCATCCGTCCGTCACAGCTAAGGATATTACCGCGTTCTGGTTTCATCGGAACCTCCTTGTTCTTCTTTTTTTCAGCCACCGTCATCCAATAGTCGTGTTTTACGGTGCCGGTATAGACAACTTTGCCAATGATAGACAGCCCCACAACAACGGCTCCCCACGATATTATGCGGAAACGCTTGATGATGTTGATATTTGTCCTTTTGCTACTCATTCTTCGGGCACGTTAATAATATAAGGTGGTTGGCTGGGGGTATGCAAAACGCTGTCCTTGTTCTGTTGAAGCATGTTAAGAACGTTGCTTTCGCGGCTTATTCGTGTCAGGTCGCTTGTGCTTGACATTGCTTTGAATTTGGCCTCCTCCAGTTCTTTGTTGAGGCTGGCTATTTTTAAACGCTGTTGGTCGCAACTATATCTGTTGGAGACGTAAAGTATTATGAAGAACATTATGAGAGCCACAAGCCCCATCTGCTTGCGTAGAACCCTGGCATTTAGGAACTCTCCTCCCAGAATCTTCGTTAATGTCACCGTTGCCTGCAACGGTTGTTCCTCGTCGCTTTCTATGCTGCCGAGCAGTTTTTTTATTTCTTCTTGGTTCTTGTCGTTGTCTTTATCTGCATTGGATGAATTCGTTTTCTCATTCGTGTTCCCAGTGTCTATGGTTGTATTGTCTGTGGTTCCTACGTCCCCTTTTATAGTGTCAGTCTCGTCTGTTTTCATTTCTTTTCTGCAATTCTTAGTTTGGCGCTTCGGCTGCGCGGATTACGCTTCTGTTCTTCGTCACTTGGCAAAATAACTTTGTTGTTGACTAGTCGGAATGGCGTTTCTCTTCGCCCGAAGAAATCCTGTTCTGCTTTCCCTTCCGTATTGCCTGTCTTCATTAGATTCTTCACGATTCGGTCTTCCAGACTGTGGTATGTTATTACGGAAAGTCTGCCGCCAGGCTTAAGCAGGTCTTTGGCAGCCTGCAACATCTCTTTCAGAGCGTCCATCTCGTGGTTAACCTCAATGCGTAAAGCCTGAAACATGCGTGCCAAATCTTTCTTCTCGCGCTCTTTAGGGAAAAGGGTTTGTGTTGCATCAATCAGATCTTGTGTCGTCAATATTGCTTTTTGTTGGCGTGCCTTACATATGGCAGCTGCTATTCGGCGGGAATTTTTCAGTTCTCCGTAAAGATACAAGATGTTGGCCAGTTGTTCTTCCGTGGATTTGTTTACGATGTCAGCAGCGCTGTCTCCTCCGCGTTTGTTCATTCGCATGTCTAAAGGTGCATCAAAGCGGAATGAGAATCCACGTGTCTCGTCGTCCAAATGGTGGCTGGAAACCCCTAAGTCGGCAAGGAGACCATCGATTTGCTCTACCCCATAATATCGCATCCAGTTTTTCAGATATCTGAAGTTGCTGCGCACGAATGTGAAATTTTCAGCGCGTTCAACGTTTTTTTCTGCGTCAGCATCCTGGTCAAAGCTGTAAAGATGCCCCTCCCTTCCCAAAGATTTCAAAATCCTTGAGCTATGGCCTCCTCCGCCGAAAGTCGTGTCAACGTAGAAGCCGTCAGGCTTTATGTCAAGTCCGCCAACGCTCTCTTCGAGCAGTACGGGGATATGGTAGGTATCAAGAATCATAGTCCGCAATTTTCTCCCATTATTTCTTCAAGAGCCTTCCCGAATTCATCAGCTTTCATAAACGGTTCTTCGGTTTTTGCCGAGCTCCATATCTCAATGCTGTCGCCCATGCCTATGAACTTCACTGTTTGTGATATTCCCGTCATGTCCATATACCGGCGCGGAATAAGGAAGCGTCCGCTTCCGTCAAGGGAAACGGCTTCTACATCGCTTACGAATTGCCGGAATATCTGCTGGTGATCGCGATTCCATCGGTTAAGCTTGTTGCGTAATTCGTCCATTTGACAGTTCCACACGCTTTCAGGATAGAGAACCAGGCAAGGCTGGAAAACATCTTTCCGAAGTACAAGGCCTTCCTCTCCGCTTGTCTGTAAAAGACGGCGGAATGCAGACGGGAAAAATACCCGTCCTTTTGCGTCAACCTTGGCATCTATGTTTCCTATAAATCGCATGCGTACTTATTAATTGTCTTTAGGGCTTCAAAATTACATATTTTTCTCCACACTTCGCCACTTTGCCCCACTTTTTTGTCCGGACGCCCCGTTTTTTTTGCCGAGTGCCGCAGTGAAGTATTTTATCTTCAATATTTTCGTGTCGTATGTCTTTTGTTGGCAATATTGATTTGGGTCAAACGGCTAAATATTGTGGCGCTGAGTGCTTCTAATTTCTTTGCGTGTTATGGTTGTTTTCTTTTGTGTGCAGGTGGTTTGCTTAAAGTTTTAATGTATTTAACATATATTTATGTATAATAGTCGCTTGTTTAACGTTTTTCTTGTGGGCGTTTAGCTTGGGTAATCAGGCGTTTTAATGGGCGATGATGTGGTGTTGTGAATGGTTCATACAAGATTCTATCAATGCAACTTGGCTTTCAATTGCAGTGGGCAAGAAAATCGTTGTTTTTATCGTGCGGCTTTTTGTTTGTAAGGCCGTGGGTTTTAAGATGAAAGCGTGTGGGATTTTGTTGAAAACTCCACGTGCTTTTCGGAGGATGGACGTGGTGTTAGTGCTAGATTTGTGTGTATATTTGTTGTATGGGAATTTGTATGTTGTTTTAAATATAGCCTTTTAAAATCAAGGTGTGTTGTTTTTGAAAAAAGTTGTCTCTTTCATGTTTTTTGCAAGACGTATATATTTAACATATTTAATGTATGGTATTGTTAATATATTTAACAGGATTATTCTTTAGTTTGTGTCGTAGTGATGGTTATTATAAAGGAAAATGCTATAACCCTTAAGGTTTTGTTTGTGTTGCCTTTGTTATGTCTTGTTTGGCCTATTTACCTTATTATATTAGTATTTGTGGTTTTTGTCGTTCTTTGTGTAAGACGTTGTGTTGTCTGCCATCTCTCTCAAGATGTCAAGGGTTTTGAGTTCTCCAAAGCCAGGAAGGTGTATGCGATAAAAGGCTGCTATCGTGTCGAGACAACGGTTACGTTCCGAGCGACTCATGCGGAAGAGGTGCATGTTGCTATAATTGATTCGCATGAGTTTATGCATGATGGTGGTCTCCTTTACAGAAAGTAATGTCTTTCCGCTTCCTCTTTTTGCGAAGTATCCGTTTTCAAGGTCGAAGCGACTCTCTGATGTATAATTGTCAAGGTTGGGGAATATTCCGATGAAGCGTGTCATGCGGATAAGAAAAGCGAGATGGAAGTTTGTGAAGTTGGTTGTTGCATTGTCAAGCCACAGGAGGCTCTCTCGAATAAAGCGGAACATGAGAGGGTCGCTTTGTCCGTTTCGGGTTGCTGTCTTAAGAAATTCTGCTATGAAAAACGCGATTGATAATTTTCTGGCATCAAATGGGATTGAAGAGTATGCGAGTGTAAGATGCGCTTCCTTTACGGTTGCTAGTTGTTGCGACGGCTTCTTTTCTAGTGAAAGGTCAAGGATTGATAGGGGCTGGAACAGGTTTTTGGGACTTTTGCTTGATTTTGTCCGTGGAATCTTTACCACGCACGAAATGCGTCCTTCTGTTTCGGTAAGGATTTCTGCAATCATTTTCGTGTCGCTAAACATAAATGAATGCAATACTATGGCGGTTGAATTCGTCAACATGTTGTTTTTGTCTCGTTTCTTTTATGTTTAAATGTGGTATGGTTAGGTTTTGGATAGCTTATTCTATCTCGTGTGGAATTACTGCTTTGCTCCACAAAAGTACAGAAAAAGCGTGTCTTAAAGCCGTTTTTTCGGTAGGAAAACACAAAAAATGAAGTTTTTTGCAACTTTTCTTGTGAAAAATTTGCGAGATAAATAAAAACGCCGTAACTTTGCACCGCAAAATTAAAAACATGGTCCCTTCGTCTATCGGTTAGGACGAGAGATTTTCATTCTCTAAAGAGGAGTTCGACTCTCCTAGGGACTACCATAAAAATAAAAAGGAATAACATTAAGATGGCAAATCACAAATCATCAATCAAAAGAATCCGTCAGGACAAGAAAAAGAATTTGCACAACAGATATTATGCAAAGACAATGCGTAACGCAGTTCGCAAGTTGCGCGCCATTACAGACAAGGAAGAAGCCGTGAAGCTTTACCCTGCCGTACAGAAGATGCTTGATAAATTGGCAAAGACAAACCTCATTCACAAGAATAAAGCTGCTAATTTGAAGTCTTCTTTGGCACAGCATATCAACAGTCTTGCTTAATATTGATTGATAAACAATATATTGGAGTCGTAAACCAAGTGGTTTGCGACTCTTTTTTATGTATATTTGAATAGAGAATACGGTTTTTTGATGCTTGCGGTTCTAGGGAAAGCGGTTCAAATATTCTCGAAGAATGGGCTCGTTTAATTTTGATATGAAAGTTTCTTTATGTCAATAAAAATGAGTATCTTTGCCACTTGAAATCACTATTCAAGGCAATGTCAGAAAATCAAATAAACGAGAGTAATTATTCCGCCAGTAATATTCAAGTGCTGGAGGGACTGGAAGCCGTGCGCAAGCGTCCGGCAATGTATATAGGAGACATTAGCGAGAAGGGTCTCCACCACTTGGTGAATGAAACCGTTGATAACTCCATTGACGAAGCAATGGCAGGTTACTGTACCCACATCGAAGTAACCATAAATGAAGACGAATCAATCACGGTTCAAGATAACGGACGAGGAATTCCGGTTGATGAACACAAAAAACTTCACAAATCAGCACTTGAAGTGGTAATGACAGTGCTGCATGCGGGAGGAAAATTTGACAAAGGCTCTTATAAAGTGAGCGGAGGCCTTCATGGAGTAGGTGTAAGTTGTGTGAACGCTCTCTCAACGCGTATGCTCTCGCAGGTTTACCGTGACGGTAAAATATATCAGCAAGAATATGAAAAAGGGAAGCCGCTCTATCCTGTAAAGATTGTAGGCGATACAGAACTAAGAGGTACACGTCAGCAGTTTTGGCCAGACCCGAGTATATTCACAACTACAACGTATAAATATGAAATCATAGCCAAGCGTATGCGTGAATTGGCATATCTCAATGCCGGAATAACCATTACGCTAACGGATATGCGTCCTGATGAAGAAGGAAAAAACCGTCAGGAAGTGTTCCATGCAAAAGAAGGTCTTAAGGAATTTGTACGTTATGTAGACCGTCACCGCACGCATCTGTTTGACGATGTTATATATCTGAAAACGGAAAAGCAGGGTATACCTATAGAGGTGGCAATAATGTATAACACCGACTATAGTGAGAATATACATTCCTACGTAAATAATATAAATACAATTGAAGGAGGAACCCATCTAGTCGGATTCCGTATGGCATTGACGCGTACATTAAAAAAATACGCCGATAATGAGCCTTCAATTTCCAAGCAGATAGAAAAATCCAAGATAGAAATTGCAGGAGAAGATTTTCGCGAAGGATTGACTGCCGTCATATCCATAAAGGTTGCCGAACCGCAGTTTGAGGGACAGACAAAGACTAAGCTTGGAAACAACGAGGTGACAGGTGCTGTTCAGCAGGCGGTTGCTGAAGCTCTTGCCAACTATCTTGAAGAACATCCAAAAGAGGCAAAGCAGATCTGCGAGAAAGTTATACTCGCAGCCACAGCCCGTATCGCTGCCCGCAAAGCGAGAGAAAGCGTGCAGCGCAAGAATCCAATGACGGGTGGGGGACTGCCAGGAAAACTTGCCGACTGTTCAAATCGCGACCCCAAAGAATGTGAGATATTCCTCGTCGAGGGAGATTCGGCAGGCGGCTCGGCAAAACAGGGGCGCGACCGTTATACACAGGCAATACTTCCGCTGAGAGGAAAAATCCTCAACGTTGAAAAAGTAATGTGGCACAAGGTCTTTGAGAGCGAATCAGTGATGAATATCATACAAAGTATTGGTGTGCGCTTTGGTGTTGACGGGGAAGACGACAAAGAGGCTAACACAGACAAGCTGAGATACGATAAGATTATAATCATGACCGACGCCGATGTCGATGGTTCCCACATCGACACATTGATAATGACACTCTTCTATCGTTTTATGCCCAAGATAATTCAAGAGGGACATTTGTATATTGCAACGCCTCCGCTTTATTTGTGTACTTACAAGAATAAGGTAAAGGAATATTGTTACACGGAGCAACAGCGTCAACAGTTCCTTGACAAATACGGCAATGGCGCGGATGACGACAAAAATATCCATACGCAGCGATATAAAGGTTTGGGAGAAATGAATGCTGAGCAGCTTTGGGATACAACAATGAATCCGCAAACACGTCTGCTAAAGCAGGTTAATATAGAGAATGCAGCTGAGGCAGACGAAATATTCTCTATGCTTATGGGCGATGATGTAGAGCCACGTAGGCAGTTTATAGAAGAGAATGCAACCTATGCCAATATTGATGCGTAAATAGTCTCTTCGTTACAAGACGAAAATTCAGTAGCTTACTTTTGCGTAGTTGCGAATTCTTGTGACGAAATTCTCGGAACGAAACAATCCTGAAAACAACAAATAAAAGAAAATCTAATGACTAAAGAGTGTGCGGAAACCGTTTGTGACGGTATCTGACACACTCTTTTGCTTTTTAGGGCATGTGAAAAAACTGATAAAATAGAGCGTTGTGGCATATTTTATCGTAAACTCTTGGTGGAGTTAATAAAATTTGTTAACTTTGCAACGTTCAGTGGAATGGGGAGCCCCGGAGGAGCTCCTCATTTTATTTTTAATCCCCCGTGCATGACGGCAGAAACATTGTGTTGAGCTTTGTGTGACGGAGAATGTATGCACAACTTTTATATTTATGATAGACAAAAACGTAGTTGAGAATTTAGTAAATCAGTGGCTTGAGGGCAAAGAATATTTCCTTGTGGACATTGAAATTAGCCGTGACGACAGGGTCGTAGTTGAAATAGACCATGCTGACGGTGTATGGATAGAAGATTGTGTGGATCTGAGTCGCTTCATCGAAGATAACCTTAACCGTGATGAGGAAGACTATGAACTTGAGGTTGGCAGTGCTGGACTCGGACAGCCGTTTAAGGTAAAGCAGCAGTATATCAATTTCGTTGGCAAGGATGTTGAAGTGTTGGATGCTGACGGCAAGAAGTGGAAAGGGCTGCTGAAGTCTGTAGATGGTGACAACTTCGTGGTAAGCGTGAAGGAAAAGGTTAAGAAAGAAGGCGCAAAACGTCCCGTATTGGAAGATGTTGACCATACCTTCGACATGAACAACGTGAAATATACAAAATATCTAATAAGTTTCAAATAAGCTATGGCATTATTAAAGAAAGAAGAAACCGTAAGCATGTTCGATTCCTTTAAGGAATTCAAGGAAACGAAGAATATCGACCGCACTACACTTATGAGTGTGCTTGAGGAAAGTTTCCGTAACGTCATTGCCAAAATATTCGGAAGTGACGAGAACTTTGATGTAATTGTCAATCCTGACAAAGGTGACTTTGAAATATACAGAAACCGTACCGTGGTGGCAGATGATGCAGAGCACGACGACAATAAGGAGATAACGCTGACTGAAGCACGCAAAATTCAGGCAGACTATGAAATAGGTGAAGATGTGAGCGAAAAGGTTGACTTCAGTAAGTTTGGTCGCCGCGCCATCCTTAATCTTCGCCAAACACTGGCTTCTAAAGTGCTTGAATTGGAACACGACAGCCTGTATAATAAGTATAAAGACCGTGTCGGTCAACTCATTAGTGCAGAGGTCTATCAGGTATGGAAGAGGGAAGTCTTGCTCGTTGATGACGAGAACAACGAACTAATACTTCCGAAGGGAGAGCAAATTCCACGCGATCAGTATCGCAAGGGAGAGGCAGTTCGTGCGGTAATATTGCGAGTTGACAATGCGAATAACAACCCGAAGATAATACTTAGCCGAACAAGTCCGCTTTTCATGCAGAGACTGCTTGAACAGGAAGTTCCAGAGATAGCTGATGGCTTGATAACAGTGCAGCGTATCGCCCGTATGCCGGGAGAAAGAGCTAAAATCGCAGTAGAAAGCTACGATGAGCGTATTGATCCCGTTGGCGCATGTGTCGGCGTGAAGGGCAGTCGTGTGCATGGTATCGTAAAGGAATTGTGCAATGAGAACATCGATGTAATAAACTATACGGCAAATACAAAGTTGTTTATCCAGCGTGCACTTAGTCCAGCAAGGGTTTCAAAAATGAATATTGATGAAGAGAACCACAAGGCAGAGGTATTTCTTGAACCAGAGGAGGTTTCTTTAGCAATAGGACGTGGTGGAATGAACATCAAGTTGGCAAGTATGCTTACAGAATACACAATAGACGTGTTCCGTGACGCAAAAGACGGTGACCCACAGGAGGAAGACATCTATCTTGATGAATTTGCCGATGAGATAGATCAGTGGATTATTGATGCCATCAAGAGTATCGGGCTTGACACAGCGAAGGCAGTTATAAACGCACCGCGTGAGATGCTTGTAGAGAAAGCTGACCTTGAGGAAGAAACAGTAGACCACGTGCTCGAAGTGCTGAAGGCCGAATTTGAATAAGGCGGGTACATGGTGACATGCCACAACAGAACTGGGCATGTTGCCCTGTTACATATGCGGCACTTGAGAATGAAAACAGAAAAGAAGAAGGGTAAATAATAAAATATGAGCATCAGATTAAACAAAGCAATTAGTGAATTGAATATAGGACTTCAAACGGCAGTTGATTTCCTGAAGAAAAGAAGTGAGCTCGGAGCTGCTCCAGAAGGACCAAACTCTAAACTTACCGACGGGCAGTATAACGCCCTTGTCGAAGCCTATAAATCCGATAAGGAGGAACGCTCGCAGGCAGAAAAACTGTTGCAAAAGCGTCCAAAGGACAAGGCACGCAACGACCGGAAACAGGGTGCGTCCAGTGAGCCAAGACCGCAGCAGAAATATACAGTGCTTGGGAAGATTGACCTAAGCACTTTGGGCAAACGCTCATCATCAAAATTTGGTGCTGCTTCACCCAAGGAAGATACTAATAACAAGGCGCAGGCTTCTGCCGTAAGCCAGCCTAAAGAAAATGTAGTAAAGGTGCAGCCGGAAGAGAAAAAAATAGAAAAACCGGTTGAACAAGAGAAGGTCGTAAAGGATGTTACGCCTGTGAAGAAGGAAGAACCAACTGTTCAAAAGGAAAAGCCGGAAGTACCTACAACTGTCTCAACTGATGCAGAGGTAAAGCAGAATGCTGAAGCTCCGTCTTCAGAACCAAAGGTCTTTACCTTGCGTAGTGAGCAAAAGCTTACTCCAAAGGTAAACGTGCTCGGGAAAATAGACCTCTCAACACTGAACCAAAGCACACGCCCAAAGAAAAAAAGTAAAGAAGAACGTCGTAAGGAGCGTGAAGACAAAGGTCAGTCCGGCAATGGTAATGCAGCACACTCTGCAAATACTGGAGAACGCAAAAAGCGTCAACGCATAAACAAAGACCGTGTAGACATTGCGGCAGCCTCAAAGCAGAGTAACGGGCAGCCTTCAGGACAGAAGAATGCTGGTACGGGCAACAAGAAAAAAAATCGTAAGCGTGGTGGCGGACAAAAACCCGCAGAAGTGAGCGAAGAGGATGTTGCACGTCAGGTAAAGGAAACGCTTGCAAGACTTACAAGCAAGGGACAGAACAAGAAAGGTGCCAAGTATCGTAAGGAAAAGCGTGATGCTGCACAGGAACATCTTAAGGAACAACGTGCAGAAGAGAAGGCAGAAAGCAAGATACTTAAACTCACGGAGTTTGTTACCGTTAGCGAATTGGCAAACATGATGAATGTTTCTGTGAATCAAGTCATCGGAACATGTATGAGTGTGGGTATAATGGTATCCATAAACCAAAGACTTGATGCCGAAACCATTAACCTTGTGGCTGAAGAGTTTGGATTTAAAACAGAATACGTGAGCGCTGAGGTGTCAGAAGCTATAAATGAAGAGCCTGATGACGAGAATGATCTTGTGCCACGAGCTCCAATTGTGACGGTAATGGGACACGTAGACCACGGAAAGACTTCGTTGCTCGACCATATCCGTAACACTAATGTTATTGCAGGTGAGGCTGGTGGTATTACACAGCATATCGGTGCCTATAATGTCGGGCTGAAGAGCGGCCGTCATATTACGTTCCTTGATACACCAGGACACGAGGCTTTTACAGCTATGCGTGCACGTGGTGCTCAGGTTACGGATATCGCAATAATCATTATTGCTGCCGACGATAGCGTGATGCCTACAACAAGAGAGGCCATTGCGCACGCTCAAGCTGCAAACGTACCTATGGTATTCGCCATAAACAAGATTGATAAACCAGGGGCAAATGCAGACAAGATACGTGAAGACCTTGCTAATATGAACCTCCTAGTAGAAGAATGGGGCGGTAAATATCAATGTCAGGAAATCAGCGCAAAGAAGGGTGTCGGCGTTGAAGAACTTCTTGAGAAAGTTTTGCTTGAGGCTGATATGCTTGAACTCAAAGCCAATCCAAACCGTAAGGCTACAGGTAGCGTCATAGAGTCATCGCTTGATAAGGGCAGGGGCTACGTTTCTACTGTGCTTGTAAGCAATGGAACATTGCGTGTAGGCGACAATGTTATTGCGGGTACAAGTTACGGACGTATAAAGGCCATGTTTAATGAACGTAATCAACGTATTGATAAAGCAGAACCAGCAGAACCAGCTATAATCCTTGGACTTAATGGAGCTCCAACTGCAGGTGATGCATTCCATGTTCTTGACACAGAGCAGGAGGCACGTGATATTGCAAATAAGCGTTTGCAGTTGCAACGTGAGCAAGGACTTAGAACTCAAAAACGTTTGACGCTAAGTGATATCAGCCACCGTATAGCCCTTGGCTCATTTAAGGAGCTTAACATTATTGTTAAGGGTGATACTGACGGTAGTATTGAGGCATTGAGCGACTCATTCATAAAGCTTTCTACAGAGAAGATAAAGGTAAACGTTATCTACAAGGCTGTAGGGCAGATTTCCGAAAGCGATGTTACGCTTGCAGATGCATCTGATGCTCTTATTGTAGGCTTCCAGGTTCGTCCATCGGCTGCTGCACGTAAGCTTGCTGATCAAGAAGGGGTTGAAATAAACACCTATTCAGTAATCTACGATGCTATTGAGGATGTCAAGTCTGCGATGGAAGGAATGCTTGACAAGGTTGTTAAGGAGGTCGTTACAGGACAGGTTGAGGTGCGCGAAGTATACAAGATTTCTAAGGTTGGTACCGTTGCTGGTGCTTTCGTTACGGAAGGAAAGGTTCATCGCGCTGACAAGGCTCGTCTCGTTCGCGATGGCATAGTAGTACACACCGGTGATATAAATGCCTTGAAACGCTTTAAGGACGATGTAAAGGAAGTGGGTGTAAACTTCGAGTGCGGTATCTCACTTGTAAATTTCAACGATATTCAGGTTGGTGATGTTATTGAAACCTTTACAGAAATAGAAGTGAAGCAGAAGTTGTAGAACTTGTTTTAGTAAAAGATATTTTGTCGTATTGGCAAATACTAAAAGGAAAGGGATGGGCTCAAGGCTCATCCCTTTCTTAACATAAGACCAATTGGTCGCTACAATATAATAATGTTTGTTGTGTCGGTATGCCTTTCTGTTTAATTTAAACACGATTGCATTTCGCGTAGATATAAAATGTCTTGGTGTATAGGTCAAAGTCTTTTAGAAATTAAATCTTACGAAGAATGACCATGTCTTGGTATTCATTGTTGTCTTAGTCTTGCTGCTGTAATTTTCATTGTCTTCGTTAAAGTCGGATATTTCATATTTTGCGTTACCCCAGCGATATTCATATCCAACGGATATGACTTTGTAGGCGATATCTATGCCAATATTGAAAAAGTTAGCAAAGCCAGAACTGAACTCGTTCTCTCCGTCATAGCTTTCAAGAAACATAGAGTAGGAGGGGGTGTAGTGAAAATATACATGAGCCTTTAGATGTTGCAGTCCTTTTCCTACGTGATAGAATGGGGCGATGTTGAAAGAGGGACCAATGCTCATGCCTGTTTCTATTTGATAAGTGCCAAGTTCTATTTCATTTTCATCATCTTGGTATCCGTTATTCACATAGCCGGAATAGTCAGTGTTTATATGTATACCACTTCCGCTATTATATTTTGCGAACGAGAGATTGATCCATGACCAGTCAAGCCCAACCTTCAAGATATCTGCGATTGCGTTCTTGTGCAGATAGTATGTGCGTCCCCAATTCAAGTTGAAAGCCACTTGGCTTTTATATTTGTTCTTTATGCCTTCAGGTGTCTTCGTTTCAAGATTTTGCCCGGCGTAACCAAACATAAAATATTTCTTGCGTTTCCAAATAGCATTGTCATAGTCGTTCTTGTCCCGTTGTGCGTCTTTTGCCTGCAGTGCTGCCACTTGTTGTTCCAAAGAGTCAAGCTTACTGCTTTGTTGGGTTTGCAAACTTGTGGTAGTACTATTTGTACTAGTTTCTGTCTCAATTGTCTGTGCATTTACATAGCCAATCATAGTGGCAAACAATGTCGCAAGTAACGTTTTCTTCATTTTCGTAGTCTTTTTATTGATAGTTAAATAAATTTAAATACAAGTATTTTCTCCTTTCTATGTATTTCCAGTACTTAGTTTTTCTTATTTCGAAAAGATTTTCTATATGTTTTTACCGTTTTAATGGTATAGTTCCTATGTTTATCCTTTTGGATTATTATGCTCCATTATGTGATTATTGTGCTTAATTGTGGTATCAAACCTTTGATAAAAGGATTTTGATGTGTTAAGTTTATTCAAATTTAATCAAAAAACGGGAAATTCCAAAATCCTCAGATGGCCTTCTGTAATAGAGATGTTTCGGTTGAAGTCCACATTTCCTTAGTTCAAGTGCTATATAATGTATGGAAAAGTTTAATGTTTCTTGTTTGGCTAGGTTCATTATTTGGCCTTAAGTAATTGTAACAATGGGATAGTCTTTTGTACCTTAAGGGAACAACATAATGTGAGGATGGCTATATTACTGTAGAATTGGAGATATTAAGGATTGAATTGAGAGAATAGGTATACTTATTTCATTCGTGAGACATAGCCAATACTGAGGTAATAAATCTCCTATATTTTGCAATATAACAAAAAAGAGAGTTACATTGTTCGTGTAACTCTCTAGATTTTGAAGTGGTACCACCAGGAATCGAACCGGGGACACAAGGATTTTCAGTCCTTTGCTCTACCAACTGAGCTATGGCACCATTGTCAAGTAGAAATCTTCTGCTTTCTAGTTTGCGGGTGCAAAGGTATGCTTTTTTTTTGTATTCACAAATAATTTCGTTTAAAAAGTTTCTTTGTATAGGAAAAATAACTTAACTTTGCAATCGCTTTCGGGATTTAGCGCAGTTGGTAGCGCACGTCGTTCGGGACGACGGGGTCGCTGGTTCGAGTCCAGTAATCCCGACAAAACAAAAGGTCATGCAACTTTAATAAGTGCATGACCTTTAATTTTTCTTATTTTATAATCTTCTTTCCGTTCTTTATATAAATACCTTTTGGAAGCTCGGAGTGCGAAGACTTTATACATTGCCCATCAATAGTGTAGATGTTTGCGGATGTATCTTTCGCTTTTGGAGCATCTATAATGTCAATTCCAGCGTATTGCTGCGGCAAGACGCAAACATTGTCGATAAAGACACCATTATTATTCGTTTTTATTCTGAGCGAAACATCTCCATTGCCGGTCAGTGATGTTTTTATTTCAGTCCATTGTCCTGGTGTAAGTGTGAACTCTGTTTCGCCAAGAGTAGCATCGCTTCCATAATTTGCCGCGAGTGTAAGCTTATTGTCGCTGCTTACAGAGTAAGGAGCCGCAAGTAAAGAAATTATGCAAGGCTCCGTGATAGTAAATGTAGGCGTAGCCACGTTGGCTTTTCGTGTGGCATTACCGAAGAGAGCACATTTGTTTGCTCCAGACTTTGGCGTTCCTGTCCATCCGTCTGTGTCAGGGATGAAATCTCCCTCACCGATGTTGTCTCCTTCCCATAGTCCGTCGTTACCTCCCATGCCAGAACAGTTGTCAAACGAGTCATATAGTAATGCTTCTTGTGGCTTGTCTGGTTTCATAGCCTGCTTCGTGGTGTATTTGAAAGAGACAGTTCCGTCAGAGTTTTGCGTTATATTCATCAAGAACTTATTCATTAGCAACGAACCGTCAGTATTTGTGTTGTAAACGCTTGCTGCGGGACGGGAATAGTTGGATAAGCTATTGTTGCCATTGTAAGGCCATGCATCGGCAGCCCTGTTGTCTGTAGAAGAGCCGAAATCGTTGTCTGCAGGTATTACAACCATTCGTTGTCTTGATGCCACGTAGTTCACTTGATTATATTCCCATGCGTCTTGGTCATAGTCCACATGGGTAATGATAATGCCTTGTCCTGGTAATTCAGCATCCCATCCGATTTTCTGACGATTCTCCACCATGTAGTATTCGTTATGTGTGGCATCGTTGTAAAGGATGTATGTGTTTCCTCCATCAGCAAGAGCCTTAATGTTGTCCTCTTGCACGGGTTCTTCATTAAGTTCAACCGGTTGCTGCCATCCACAGAACATCTTTTCGTATGCGTTGTAGCCTGCCGGAACAAATGAATTACCATTGTAGCATCCATAACACATGATGTCCCAATACCCCGTGCCGTATCCAATGCCGTTAATGTCATAATGGTCTTTCAGACCAAGGCAGTGGGAAAATTCATGACAGAAAGCTCCAATGCCGTCAATAGCCTCTGTTGCTCCCAATTCGCAACTGCATGCGTAAACGCTGACAGCCACTCCGTCGGCTACAGTAACAGGGTCAATCTGTGATTTATGTGGCCATACTAGATCGCCGTTTTGGGGATATGTTGCTTGTCCGTGTCCAGCGTAGAGTACAAATACCTCTTCAACCATCCCGTCGCCGTCCCAATCGTATTGTTTCCAATCAGTAACTAAATCCTTTGCCAGTGTCACCGCGTCAGAAATCATAGGGTAGACAAGCTCTGCTTGGTCGCGTCCGGATGCGTCGTTTTTCCCGTATGCAGCATATCCTTTGGGTAAATCCACTGGTCCCACAACATCAAAGTCAATTTCAAACTGTCCTCCGCTTTGTGCCTTGAAATAATCAGCAACACTTCCTTTAAATCCCAATTCGGGATTCGTATAGTTTGTGCCGTTTATAATTTGTTTATAAAGGTCTAGCGTATGTTCTGACTTGAATTTCGTATCGGCAAAGTTAGCTAAAATGACAAGACATTTTTTCTTACCCGTATATTGACCGGCGTTCTTTGTCTGGGAACGTCTTGGCATTGCAGCCTCAATGCGTTGTGTATGCATTGCTTTCTGCTGGAGAACGGCGGTAAGTTCTTCCTGCAACAGCGTGTCTGAAACCCTTGTAAATGTTTTCCCGTCTGTAGTTGGACGGTAACAAGAGCCATCGGAAGCCCGCCAAAATGTAATGTTCTCGTCGCCCACCATTTCTGCCATTATGGACGTACCGTCGGACAATGTAATATTTTTCCATAATCCTGGCAACACGGGTGTTGCTCCAGCAGTCAGAACAGTACTCAAAAAGGCTAGAGTTAAAATAGTATTTTTCATACCAAATATATTTCTGTTAGTTACAGATTCCTTATTTTATTACCTTCTTACCATTGACGATATATAAGCCTTTCTTCAGTAGCTTTGTGTCCGTTCCGGCAAATCTTCCATCGATTGTGTATATTCGACTTGGGCTCTTCTCCGTGACGGCGTTGGCTTCAATGTCTTTTATTGCAGTAAGCACGTCAGCCCAAGGGTCTGGCTTATCGCTAAGTTCCACATTACGCTTAAATTCAAACGATATAGTGCCGTCAGAGTTCTGCTTTATATTTGTTATAGGCTTACCCATAAGCTTTGTTCCGTTTATGTTTGCATGATTTAGAGTTGCTGCAGGTGAAGATGTGTCGGTCAAACTATTTATAGAGCCGTATGGGAAAGCATTGTTTTCTGGGTAGTTGTCGCTTTTTACGCCATCAGCGGTAATAACGGTGCAGCGTGAGTATGATGAGCCGGAGTTGGGTGCCATACCTTTCCATACGCTTTCTGAATAGTCGGCATATGTCACAAGGAGACCTGTTCCCGTGCGTTTCTTGTCCCAACCTACGTTTTGGTGGTTCTCAAGAATGTAGAATTCGTTTTTGTATCCCTCGTTGTATATGATAAAGAACTCTCCGCCTTCAGAAATCGGCTGCATGCCGGTAATTGTAGTGTCGTTGCGCAACACTGTTGCGTTCTGCCATCCAGCCAACATGCGTTCCAGTCCTGTGTAGCAAGCCGGTGTGAAACCATTGTCTATGTACGACCCCATGTCCATAATGTCCCATGATCCCATGCCCCAATTGCTGGCTGTTCCGTCATAAATGTCAGGATATCCGAGGCAATGGGAGAATTCGTGGCAGATAGTCCCGATGCCGCATATTGAGCCAGTGCCTTGCAGTTCGCTGCTACATGCATAAGTATCAATGGTAACACCGTCAAGGTTTAGTGAAGATTTGTAGTCAGACGCGCTCAACTTCGACTGATGTGGCCATATTGTGTAGGAACCGCCTCCGTCATGCTGACCCTTTCCTGCATAAAGGATAAACACTTGTTCTACAACTCCATCGCCATCCCAATCATAGTCAGCGAAGTTCACATATTGGTCGGCAGCCTTTATTGCGTCGGCAGCAAATTCGCCTGCGTGTATGTCGCGTAATACAGCTGCTCCAGAGCCAGAGTCCTGTCCGTAGTATTCAGTCTTTCTAGGCAGGTCTACAGGACCAACAACATCAAACTCAATGTCTAGCAAACCGAGACTTTGTGCTTTGAAATAGTCGCGCACGCTTCCTGTGTATCCAAGTTCTGGGTTTGAGTAGTTTTCCTTATTGGCAATTTCTTCAAATAACTCTTTTGTGTGTTCTCTATTGAAGCGGATTGTGGTATTTTTGAAGTTTGCGAGGATGATAAGCCCCTTTTTCTTTCCTGTATATGCAGAGCCTTTGGGAGAGGTTCCTGTGGCTTTTGTCATAACGGAGCTACGTTGGCTGTTGCATTTAGCCCTCATTGTTGCGGCGTTTGCATTGATTGCTTCGGCATCAACTTGCACGAAAATCCCTTCGCTAGTGCCCTCGTTGTATGCCTTGCCATTGTCGGCAAGCCAGTAGCTTCCCCATTCGTCACCCTTTAGTTGGGCTTTTAACTCTGTACCATCGGAAAGGCGTATGGTTTTCCACTGTCCCGGTTTAGCGGGAACTGCAAATGCGGCTGTAGCTGCAAATGCCAATAAACATAGTGTAAAAAATCTATTCATATTGTATTTTAAGGTAATGTTTTGGCTACAAATATACGGGATTTTTATGCAATCATCCAATAAAGGGCTTGATTTTATGACTTTTCGACTAAAAAACTTCAATGTGTAGGTTCATAATGTGGCTTTTTTAGAAAAATAATTCTGTTTTTTTTGTGAGGAAGCATGCGTTACTAGAAGTCAGTCAAACGTAATTATAACAAATAACCCTGCAAAATACATGTTTGAATTTTGCAGGGTTAGAATCATTTGTGTCAAATCAACTTATTCTATGTTTATAGAACATGGAATTTTCCGAGGATGATAAGTAATGCATATCCCATGGCAAGTCCGATGATTCCCATGGCAAGTCCGATCTTCATCATTTGCTTCTGTGTCGACAAGCCTGTGGAATGAGCGATAGCGTTCGGGGGTGTACTGATAGGCAGACACATAGCCATTGAAGCCGAAACAGCGATGCCAACGAGAACTACTGATGCGCCGCCAATACCGTCGAGAGATGACCCCATTCCCCTGCACACAACAGCCAATATCGGCACAAGCAGTGCTGTTGTTGCCGTGTTAGAGATGAAATTGGAAAGGATATAGCAAATCAATCCGGATATAATCATAATGGCAAGTGGCGACCATGTGTCGAACGGAATGCTGTGTATAACATTCTCTGCAAGGCCAGAATCGTTGAGAGCCAGTCCCAATGCAAATCCACCGGCAACCATCCAAATCACAGCCCAGTTAAGTTCTTTCAAATCGTCAGCGGTAACAACACCAGTAATGGCAAACACAACGATTGGTACTATGGCCACAGTGTTTGCTCCGATACCGGTAAAGTTTTCCAGTATCCATAGCATAACGGTCAGGATGAACGTTACTGCAACTACGGCAGTGCGCCAATTATGGGCCATATCTCCTTTGATTTCCAACTTAATCTCCTTCTTTGTGAATGGGAAGAAAGTTTTGAGTAGGACCCATCCAATCAGCAGTAGGACGATAGTGAGCGGCATCATGAAGAGCATCCATTTGCCGAATGTCACTCCAAGGTCAAGTCCAGCCGGGTCATTGATGTATTTCATTGCTATCGCATTAGGCGGCGTTCCAATAGGGGTGCCCAAACCACCGATGTTTGCCGCTACGGGTATAGCCAAGGTAAGTGCGATGCGTCCTTTCTCTGATGGCATAGCTTTGAATATAGGAACGAGGAAGGTAAGCATCATAGCTGCCGTGGCAGTGTTGCTTACGAACATTGAGAAGAGCCCGGTAATAAGTATAAAGCCGAGCAAAACATTCTCGCTCTTTGTTCCGAACGGGCGGAGCAATGTTCGTGCAAAAAGAACGTCAAGTCCTGATTTTGTCGCCGCTATCGCCAGCATGAAGCCTCCAAGGAATAGAATGATGATGGGATCGGCGAATGATGCCATGATGGCTTGGTGGTGGAGCAACTCGCTCTTGTCTATGCCCCCACGGAAATAGAGCAGTGAATTGTCGGAAGTTGTTAGAAGCAAAACGCCTATAAGTGCTACAGACGTGGCCCAAGAAGGTATTGCTTCTGTCAGCCATAGCAGTGTGGCAAAGACAAACACTGCAATTATGCGCCGTTGGATAATAGTAAGACCGTCAATGCCGAAACATTCTAGCGGTAGATTCCACAAAATAGCTGTTATTAAAGCAGCAACGCCGAACATTACGGCCTTTTTTACGCAAAAACTTCCGTTAAGCGTGAACTTTTCTTCTGTTGCCATATATTTATTTGTTTGTAGGCAGACTTGTTTTTCAATAAATAAAATCGTTGCAGAACGATAGCTTGACATTCTGCTTTGTCTATACGTGTCTGGAAATTTACCTACCTTAGCGCTGCCCTAAAAACTCAAACAAGCAAATTCCGGCATTCGCAAAGGTAAAGATAATTTACGTAAATGTATATTTTTGAGGAGATTTTTTTCAAAATTCCTGCGAGATGCCGTTAAAACGGTTGAAATAAACTATTTTTTCATGTTGGTAAATAAGAACATTTTAATATCTGGTGAAACGTAGAAATTCCCTTTATATATAAGGTGTAGGTTATAAAGGCCACCTTTTTCAGCATAAATACCATTTATTTTATTCTTTTTCTACAAAAAAATGTCTTAAAAGTTTGCAGAGAAAGATTTTTAGGCTACCTTTGCAGTAGATAAGAACAAAACAACGAAACAAAAGACAACGGTAAACGAAACCGAAAGTCAAGCAAAGAGCTATTTAACGTAAAGTCGCAAAACACTAAAGCTATAAAGAACCAGGCCATAAGGCCACAGAGAGTATTAACAAAGTTATTTAACCGTCTGACGCAAAAAAAAGGAAAAACGCTGAAGACACAAAACAAAAGGGGTAAGATTATGAAACTTAACAAGATTTTCTCAACAGCAGTAGCAACAGTAGCAATGTTCACAGTGAACGCAACTCAAGCCATTGCAGACATGTACCACGCAAAGAAAGTAGTATGCACCGTGGGTACATCAGATGAAACAAACATAGAAATGGTTAAATTGGGCGTGACAGCAGACAGCTGTGAAGTTTGGGGTGGCATGAAGTATACGGACAACTTTGCATATTTCCGTTGCAATATTGACGGCACTGATTATACGGTTTCTGCAACAGAAATAGACGCTAATAAAGTGCATAACCTTAGCGAGTTGACTTGGTATAGGAGACCTCTTCTTCGTCGTCTCCCGGAATTAAAGCGGCAGATTCTCCTTGTTAAGGTTGCAGGCAAGAACAGCGACAACAATAAGTTTATGACAAAGGACTTTACATCCCATACCCTTGAAGGAATAGAAGCATTTCATTTAGCCAATGGTAAGGTAGACCTGCATGAACCAGGAACACCTGTCTACAATGCAGAAACCGACACATATTCACAGGAAGTAAGCTGGACAATGACAGGTGTCTATGAGAATTTATTCTCTTGCGCTTATGTATGGGCTTCTTATGATGACGGTCCATGGGACATAATCGGTGAAGTAACTTCATACAGTGAAGAGAACAGCGTGACAATAACGGTGCCGGGCAACGTAAAGAGCGTGCGTTATCTCGTATACGCACACATACTGTGGGAATATTTAGACGTACTTAAAAATTCTAAATGGGCTTCACAGGTATCAGAAGCATATGAATTGACAAAGCCAAGTGATGCAAAGCAGAATTCTTTCTTTGACGAAGAAAACGGCACGACAAGCGGCATCAATAACGTAAACAATGCAGAACAGACAAACGCTCCTGTTGATATATACACAATCTCAGGAACATGCGTAGCACAAGGCGTATTTTTAAAGGACGCATCCGCATCCCTCAACCACGGTATCTACTTGGTTAACGGCAAGAAGATGGTGCTCGGCAAATAATTGGTAGCACTATCAGAGGGAAACAAAAAGAACATAATTACCCCAATAGAATAAATAACTTGGCGGGAGCCGCACGGCAATGGTGATTGCAGCGCGGCTCCCGTTTTTTTTGCCCGCGGGAACGAGAATAAAACCCCGCTGCCAAACAAATAAATCGCTGTGGGCAAAATAATTCTTTTGGTGGCGAAACAAAACCATTTCCTCTTTAATCGGAATAATGAGCCTCTCTTTTTGCAAGATTAAACCGAATGTAGTAATTTTGCATGGAAAGAATAAATGCTGAAAATAAAGAATAACATATAATACAAAAAACGGATCATGGCAAAGAAAGCTCTATTGATGATACTCGATGGATGGGGTATCGGAAAACATGGTAAGGGAGATGTAATATACAACACCCCAACACCATACTTGGACTACCTCACGGCAGTCAGTTCACACTCACAACTTATGGCATGTGGCGAAGACGTTGGTCTTCCAAACGGGCAAATGGGAAACTCGGAGGTAGGCCATCTCAATATTGGTGCCGGTCGTGTAGTGTACCAAGACTTGGTGAAGATAAACCGTGCCTGTGCTGATGGGTCGATAATGAAGAACCAACAAGTAATCGATGCCTTTACTTATGCCAAAGAGTCAGGCAAACGCCTTCATCTCATGGGACTGACCTCAACAGGAGGCGTTCACTCTTCACTTGACCATCTCTATAAATTCGTTGAGATATCAAAGGAATATGGCTTGACGAATACGTTTGTGCATTGCTTTATGGACGGACGTGACACAGACCCAAAGAGTGGAAAAGGATTTATTGAGGAACTTTCTGCACATTGCGAGAAGAGCGGGGCACATATCGCCAGTATCGTTGGACGTTTCTATGCAATGGACCGCGACAAACGCTGGAATCGTGTGAAGGAAGCTTATGACTTGCTTGTTGAAGGCAAGGGCGAGAAAGCAACCGACATGGTGAAGGCTATGGAAGAAAGCTATGCTGCAGGTGTAACCGACGAGTTCGTTAAGCCGATAAGCAACTCAACCGTTGACGGAACAATACAGGAAGGCGATGTAGTAATCTTCATCAATTACCGCAACGACCGTGCAAAGGAGCTTACGCAGGTGCTTACACAACAAGATATGCCCGAAGAGGGAATGCACACAATAAAAGACCTGCACTACTATTGCATGACACCTTACGACGCATCGTTCACAGGAGTACATATCCTGTTCCCGAAAGAGAATGTGCAAGACACGCTTGGAGAATATCTGAGCAAGCAGGGCTTGAGACAGCTGCATACCGCTGAGACGGAGAAATATGCGCACGTAACATTCTTCTTCAACGGTGGCCGTGAAACGCCATACGAAGGGGAAGACAGAATACTTGTTCCCTCTCCTAAAGTAGCAACCTATGATCTTAAACCGGAAATGAGTGCATACGAGGTTAAGGACAAGTTGGTTGGCGCAATCAATACTCAGGAGTATGACTTTATCGTAGTGAATTTCGCTAATGGCGACATGGTTGGTCATACTGGTGTATACAACGCTATTGCAAAGGCAGTGCACGCAGTAGACAATTGTGTTAAGGAAGTGATAGAAGCAGCCAAGGCGAATGATTATGAGGCTATCATAATTGCAGACCATGGCAACGCCGACAATGCCATTAACCAGGATGGAACGCCCAACACGGCGCACTCGTTGAACCCAGTACCTTTCATTTATGTTACAAACAACAATTCGGCTACGGTGAAAGACGGGCGTCTTGCCGATGTCGCTCCTTCCATCCTTCATATTATGGGATTGGAGAAACCAGCCGATATGACTGGAGAAAATCTCATCATTGACTAATGAAACTATAAGCCAAGGCTCATAGTAACGCCTAATATAAAGGAAAGCCCCAACCGAAATCCTATCCGGTTGGGGCTTTCCTTTATATGGTTTGTTTCCTATATTATGCCTAATTGGTTAAGGAACACTAGAAGAATACATATAGGGCAAACGATTCTTATAGCATAAAGGTATAGTGGGAAAAACTTTCCGTTCATCGTTCCCCAATTGGTGTATTGGTCTTTTAGAATCTTGGTCGGCACATACCAACCAAGGAACAGGCAAGTGAGGAAGCCTCCCAATGGCAACATTATCTGTCCGCTAACGAAATCAAACAAATCGAACATGGATATCCCGCCAATTGAGAGCCAATCGCATTTGCCGAGCGAGAGAGAGCAAAGTGCCGCAATGACGGAGCAGACAACAGTGACGACGGTGGCAGACTTACGGCGCGACATCTGTGTTTCTTCCTGTACGAATGCCGTGCAGACCTCGTGTAGGGATATGAGCGATGTTAAGGCAGCCAGCGACAACAGTGCGTAGAAGCCGAGAGAAACCACATAACCAACGGCAGGCATTGCAGAGAATGCTTCCTGGAACACGTTGGGGAGCGTTATGAAGATAAGGGCAGGACCACTGTCTGGGTTTACGCCGACAGAAAATGCTGCGGGAAAAATGATGAGACCGGCAAGAATCGCAATGAATGTGTCGATGAAGCTAATTTGCACGGCAGAGCGTGTAAGATTGGTTTCCTTGGAAAAATATGATGCAAAGGTGCAAATGCATCCCATACCCACACTAAGAGAGTAGAACGATTGGCCTAGCGCACCAAGAAATACGTCTTTTGTTACTTTTGAGAAATCTGGTTTGAACAAGAACTCCACTCCCTTCCATGCTCCAGGCAGCATGCATGCTGCCACAACGAGGATTAGAAGTAGGATAAACAATGCTGGCATGAGCAATTTTGATGCCTTTTCTATACCGTCGCGTACGCCACGTACAATCACAAAATGTGTGACGCAGAGAAAAACAACTGCCCAAAATACTGGCTTTATGGGGTCCTTCTCAAAGGCATCGAAGTAACTGGCGAAAAATTCTGGTGTGCCATTAAGCTGGCCCATGGCGGAGGCGAAGATGTATTGGAAGCACCAACCTGAAACGACGGTGTAGTAGCTTGTTATTATCAGCCCTGCAAATACTCCGAAATAGCCGATAAGCATCCAAGGTGTGCCGTTAGACAACTTTCTATAGGCGCGCGCTGTATTCGTGGCCGAGTGGCGACCGATAATAAATTCGTTGAGCATGCACGGAATGCCCAAAATGAACACACACATTATGTATATTATTATAAATGCAGCTCCGCCATTCTGTCCCGTCATGTAGGGAAAACGCCAAACATTGCCAAGTCCAACTGCTGAACCTGCTGTGGCGAGAATGACACCAAGCTTGCTCCCAAAATTTACTCTGCTGTTTTTTTCCATATTTACTCTTAAGTTATACTTCCTTTATTTATCCTGTATTTCTTCCGTATTTCTGCGCCGTCTTCAATAGACAAGGTACTTGCTAAGGTGAAATAGCGGTTGCAAAAATACAAAATAATTCCCGTTTTTGTGATAGACTGTAAAAGAAAGAATGTGTAAAACGATAATTAGTTCTGTTTTAGCCGTGGTGAAATAGTTTTCTACTGACGTATTTAAATAATCTAAAGTGTTGCTTTAAGTCAATTGCAACAGTAAATTCTTTGTTATTCGCATTATTTGCCGTACTTTTGCAGTAAGGCATAGTGTGTTAATATTGTGCTGTGTAACGGCATCGTTGCTTGGATGCTACCTTAATAATAAGTAGAATAAACAAAAAAGATGAGAAAATTAATATCCCCAGCTCTTGCATTGCTTTTTGCTGCAATATTGGTTACATCCTGTGGAGGAAAGAAATTTCATATAAAAGGTTGTATAACGGAGGCTAAAGACTCCGTGTTGTATTTTGAAAACATGAGTCTTGACGGACCTGTTGCCGTTGACTCAGCTAAGCTTACTGCAGACGGTCAGTTTAGTTTCTCAGACGATGCGCCCTCTGCACCGGAGTTTTATCGTTTGAGGATAGCCAATCAGATAATAAACCTAAGCGTTGATTCTACTGAAACAGTTACGGTAAAGGCTGACTATCCCCATATGTCTACAGGCTATACCGTGGAGGGTAGCGAAGAGTGTAAAACGATAAAAGATTTGGCAATCAAGCAGATAAATCTTCAGTCATTCATAATAGGCATTGGGAATAACCCTGCATTGGGTTATGACGCTGCAGAGGATACCATAACTAAAGCCATAGAACAATATAAAGACTATATAAAGCGCAACTATATCTACAAGCAGCCCATGAGGGCATCCTCTTATTTTGCACTCTTTCAGTCGTTGGGCGAACGTCTTATCTTCAATCCGCGTGAGAGTAAGGAAGATATAAAGGCATTTGCTGCCGTGGCTACTAGTTGGGATGCTTATTATCCAAAATCACTCCGTGGTGAGAACCTTCATAACATCGCCATAGAGGGAATGAAGAACGTGCGTATAATAGAGAATAAAATAGCGGCAAGTCGCAAACAAATTGACCCATCGAAGGTCAAGACTTCAAACATAATTGATATTGAGTTGCGTGACAACAAAGGTGCAGTGCGCCGGCTGACAGATCTTGCAGGAAAGGTTGTGCTTCTTGATTTCCATGTGTTTGCAGCCAAGGGCTCTACGCAGCGCATAATGCAGCTCCGCGACTTGTATAACAAATACCACTCTCGCGGTCTGGAAATTTACCAAGTGTCGCTTGATCCCGACGAGCATTTCTGGAAAACTCAGACGGCGGCTCTGCCATGGATATGCGTGCGCGATGAAAGCTCGGTCAATTCAAATCTTCTTGTGCTTTACAATATTCAGCAGTTGCCTACATTCTTTCTTGTAGACAAGTCCAACACGCTCTATAAGCGTGACGCACAGATTAAAGACCTCAATGCAGAAATCCAAAGTCTGCTTTGATTCATTCAAAATCGGCAAGAAAGGAAAAATAATAAGTTAAAATTTGGGTTTAAAATTACATAACGTTAAGTAAAGAAAGCCCAAAATATATATTTATAAGGTATGCGTGCGTGCGCATACCTTATTTTTTTATGTGTAATCTAGGTTCTTCTTAGTGTCAAAAGTGTATAGTTGACGTGCATAATGTTGTCAAAGTGTTATTTTAAGATGGTATAATTACACGTTAAATATTCTAGATTTATAATTTCAAAGTGTGAGATTTTTCCCTATATTATTTACGGTTTTGAATAGAATCAAAGTAGATGCATGTTGTTTTAGTTAAAAAATAGCTTAATATGACCTTTTTCTAAGTTATTGTTTTGCATGGAAAAGAAATAATAACTAATTTTGCAAAAACGTAACAAAAAGTATAATTTATTCATTCATTTAATTATTTAGGAAGAGAGTATTTATGGAAAAAAGACTAACAATGCTGTTGGCCTCGCTATTCCTTTGCATTGGGATGGCATTGGCGCAGACAGAAGTCTCGGGTACCGTGATATCTCAAGAAGATGGACAGCCTATCATAGGTGCGTCTGTCATGATTAAGGGCACTAAGACTGGTGTCGCTACGGATATTGACGGTAAATTCTCGCTGAACTCCTCTGCAAGCAATCCTACGATTGTGGTAAGCTACATTGGTATGGAGAGTCAGACGCTTAAAGGCCGTAAGGGTATGAAAATCGTCTTGAAGTCTGACGATGCCCAAAGTATCGGTGAAGTTGTCGTTACTGGTATTATGAAACAAGACAAACGTCTCTTTACCGGTGCAACGACAAAGATTGATGCCGACAAAACAAAGCTTGACGGAGTTGCAGACCTTACTCGCGGACTTGAAGGTCGTGTTGCTGGTGTGCAGCTTGAAAACGTTTCCAGTACTTTTGGTACGGCTCCGAAGATTCGTGTGCGCGGTGCTTCTTCTATTTACGGCTCGTCAAGTCCTCTGTGGGTTGTAGATGGCGTAATCATGGAAGATGCGGTAAACGTTAGTTCAGACGACCTTTCTTCCGGTGACGCGCAAACTCTTATTGCGAATGCCATTGCTGGTCTTAACCCTGACGATATTGAAAGTTTCCAAGTCCTCAAGGATGGTTCTGCAACCTCTATATATGGTGCACGCGCCATGTCAGGTGTCGTTGTTGTAACCACAAAGAAAGGTAAGGCAGGAAAAAGCTCAATAAACTATACTGGTGAGTTCTCATATCGCTTGAAGCCAAGTTATAGCAACTACAATATATCCAACTCTCAAGAGCAGATGGGTATATATAAGGAAATGGCTGCAAAGGGATGGTTGGAATACGCTTCTTTGGTGAATAGTTCTACATCTGGTCTTTATGGAAAGATGTATAATCTTATCAATACTTACGATCAGACAAGCGGACAGTTCGGTCTTCCTTATACACAGGCTGCAATGAATGGCTATCTCCAGCAAGCTGAATTCCGTAATACCGACTGGTTTGATCTCCTGTTCCACAATAATCTTACGCAGAACCATTCGGTTAGCGTTTCAACAGGTACGGAGAAAGCCAATCTTTATGCTTCACTTTCTGTTTACAATGATCCGGGATGGACAGACCGTAGCGAAGTGCAGCGTTATACAGGTGTGATGAATGCAACATTCAATCTTAGCAATAAGTTGAGCGTAACCCTTAGAACTAATGCCAGCTACCGTAAGCAGCAAGCTCCTGGTACGCTGAACCAGAGTGTTGACCCAGTTAGTGGTTCTGTTAGCCGCGACTTTGATATCAACCCGTTCAGCTACGCTCTGAATACATCGCGCACCTTGGATCCTACGCAGACTTACACCCGTAACTATGCTTCTTTCAATATATTTGACGAGTTGCAGAACAACTATATCGACATCAATGTGCATGACGTGAAGTTCCAGGGTGAGTTGACATGGAAACCCCTCAAGCATGTTGAAGTGAATGTATTGGGTGACTACCGTACGATGCGCTCTTCACGTGAACATATCGTGATGAACAATTCTAATCAGGCAGAGGCTTATCGCGCAGGTGTTGATAATCCGAACATCATGTACAACAATACATATCTTTATACTGACCCTGACGTAAAGAATGCTTTGCCAATTTCGGTAATGCCTACGGGTGGTATAAACATTATGGATGAGAACAGTGTTACACAGCTTGACTTCCGTGGAACATTGCGCTATGACAATACTTGGAACAATACTCATATCTTCAATGCTCTTGCCGGTATGGAAGCAAACCGTGCCGACTATGATTCTCGTCACGATGAGGAATATGGTATAGACTATAACAACAGCCGTTTGCAGTCTCTTCCATATGAGTTCTACAAGCAGGCTAAGGAAGAAGGACTTGAAAGAGTTTCTTTCGCTAAGTCTTGGAACCGTCGCCTTGCTTACTTCGCTTTCTTGAGCTATTCTTACAAGGGACGTTATACAGCCAGCGTTACTGGTCGTTATGATGGTTCTAACCAGCTTGGTCGTTCTAGAAGTTCTCGTTGGCTTCCTACTTGGAACATTTCGGGTGCATGGAACGCACATGAAGAAGAATGGTTTAACAAATGGGCCGCAGCCCACAACTATTGGTTGTCTCACGGAACAATTCGTTTGAGCTACTCTCTCGTAGGTGAGCAGACAACAGCATCGAACGCTCTTGCAATCTTCCGCTCCGGAATCAAATGGCGCCCACAAGGTGATCAGCAGGAGAGCTACATATACCTCTCACAGCTTGCCAACAGCGATTTGACCTATGAGAAGAAGAAAGAGTTCAACGTTGGTTTTGACCTCGGTTTCCTTAACAACCGATTGAATTTAACGACCGACTGGTATTGGCGTAACAACTATGACCTCATGGGTTACGTAAACACGAGCGGTGCTGGTGGTGAAATCCGTAAGTTTGCCAATGTGGCTTCAATGAAATCTCATGGTGTTGAGGCAACAATTTCTTCGCAGAACATACGTACTAAGAACTTCGATTGGTCTACCGACCTTACCTTCGCTTATACGAAGACTGAGATTACTGATGTGCTTTCGCAGGCAAACGTAATTAACTTGGTTTACAACTCTGGCGCAAACATCCGTCAGGGCTATCCTCACCGCTCATTGTTCTCTATTCCTTTTGTAGGACTTAACGACGAGGGTATACCACAGGTTATAAATGAAAAGGGCGAAGTTACAACATCAGACATTAATTTCCAGGAGTATCAGTCGCTTGACTTCCTTAAATATGAAGGTCCTACGGAACCAACAATGAATGGTGGTCTCAACAATACTCTGAGATATAAGAACTGGCGTCTGAATATATTTGTAACATATTCATTCGGTAACAAGATTCGTCTTGACCAAGTATTCTCTTCAAGCTATTCCGACATGTCGGCAATGCCTAAGGAATTCAAGAACCGTTGGGTTATGCCTGGTGATGAGAATAAGACTTCTATCCCAGCAATTGCCAGCGTGCGTCAGTATTACAACGACACTTATTTGTCGTATGCATACAATGCTTACAACTATTCAACAGCTCGTGTTGCTGACGGTGGCTTCATTCGCTTGAAGGACGTTTCGCTGACATACGATATTCCACGTTCTTTCTTGTCAAAGATTGGTCTCTCGACAGCATCTCTTAAGCTTGATGCAACAAACCTCTGTCTGTTATATGCAGATGACAAGCTGAACGGACAGGATCCTGAGTTCGTTAATTCCGGTGGTGTGGCAACTCCTCTCTCAAAGCAGTTCACTCTGACTGTACGCCTCGGACTTTAATTCAAGATTGGTAAAAAAGATACATATAATATGAAATCATATAAATATACGGTAATGGCATTCGGCGCAGCTCTTATGGCAGTTGCATCTTGTAGCGAAAGCTTCCTTGATAAAGTGCCTGATGAGCGTACCGAAATAAATACGGAGGATAAGGTTGTCAGCCTTCTCGTTTCTGCCTATCCAGAAGGTAATCCTGCTTGGGTGTGTGAAATTTCTTCCGACAATCTTCTTGACAACCAAACACCTCACTATCCCTCTAACCCAGGAAAGAAGCAGGTGTTGGCTCATTACAACTATAGTTCATATTCAAAGTGGGATGATGAATTGTATATGTTTGAAGCTGCAGAGAATGCAACATATTCAAACCAAGATTCTCCCGGTAGCCTTTGGACTGGTTACTATGGCTCTGTTGCAACAGTAAACCAGGCTTTGGCTGCAATAGAAAGAATATCTCCAGATGGAAACTTGTCGTCTAAGCTGAAAGCAGCAAAGGGTGAGGCTCTTCTTCTTCGTGCTTATGATCATTTCCAATTGGTGAACATCTTCTCTCAAGCATATAAGAATTCTACAGAGAGCAAGAAAGATGTTGGTGTTCCTTATGTTACAGAGGTTGAAGATGTCGTTTCAAAGAAGTATGACCGAATCAACGTTGACAGTGTTTATCAACTTATAGGCAAAGACCTCGAAGAAGGTCTCTCACTTATAAGTGACGTTAACTATACAACTGCACCGAAGTATCATTTCAATACAAATGCTGCTCATGCTTTCGCAGCACGTTATTATTTGTTCAAGCGTGATTATGCAAAGGTGATTGAACATGCAAATCAGGTTCTCGGTACCGACTCTGCAGGCTTTCAGCGCATGACAATGGATTATTCACAGTTCAGTGGTAGTTCTTCTCTCTCTGACTATGCTAACGTATGGGTTGCTCCAAGCCAAAACAACAACCTGATGGTGCTTGACACATATTCTCTTTTGCAGCGCCGTCTCTTTGGATATCGTTATTCTTATGCTGGAACAAAATGTAGCGAAGCTTTAATGTATCGTAGCAATCACTCAACACTTTGGACTGGTTACTATGCTCCAGGTATCGCACTCGTTTCGGGTCAGCTCTTCGGTAGCAGCTCTCATGACTATGGATATTTCAGCTCTAAAGTAGGAGAGCATTTTGAATATACTGATAAAGTGGCAGGTATCGGTTATTGCCATCAGATGTATCGTGCTTTCACTGCCCACTTGCTTCTTCTCGAGCGTGCAGAAGCAGAGGTTATGCTTGGCAAATATGCAGACGCTGCCAATGACCTTCGTTGGTATTGGAACTGCCAGCTCAATACATTCAGCGACGATGACAAGAAGCAGTTTGTGTCTACTGGTTATAATAAGTACATGACAAATTCCGAATTCACTGGTTATTATAGTAAAGGTACTAACACCAACTGCTTCGGAATGTGGGATTTCACTCAGAATATGAGCCCCGACTTTGTCGTTCCCGCAGAAGCAATTCCTTATATGAACTGTATCAACGATTTCCGCAGGTTTGAAACAGCTTTCGAAGGACACCGTTTCTTTGACCTTAAGCGTTGGGGTATAGAATACGCACACACTGTCGGAGTTACAATGGGTGAGTATATCAGCACGTCAACTTCTGAATTTAGAGCTATTGAAGTGCCTTGGGAAACAATGTCCGCTGGACTTGATACCTCTCGTCCTACTTCTACAAATGATTCTGAAGCAAAGAAGGCTTCCATGAGTTTGAGCGATTTTGTGATTAAATCAAAATAAGGAGGAATAAAGAATTATGAAATTTAACATAAAGACTTTGGCTGTCGGCCTGTTCGCTGCTCTTGCGGGATGCTTCGCTTCCTGTTCTGACGACGATTTCACGGCAACCATATTTGATACCGATCCTGCTCAGGATTATCTTGACAAGACTCAGTATACGTTTCCGCTTGATACCTTCATTAAGAAGGAGTTTCTTGAGCCGTATAATGTGAAGTTCATTTACAAGTTCGAGGATAAAGGTTCAGATATGAACAAGAACCTCACGCCTGCCGCTTACGACAAGAGTGTTGACCTTGCCGTTCTTACCAAATACTTGTGGTATGATGTTTATAAGCAGGTTGGCAACGAGACTTTCCTTAAGATTAATAGTCCGCGTATCATAAGCATTACCGGTTCAAAGAACTACAATGCTTCTCAGGGTACCGAAGTCTTGGGTGACGCAAGTTCCGGAGTAAAGATAAATCTTTATAACGTGAACAACTTGAATGTTTCCAACATCTCCATGATGAACGAATATTTCTTCAAGACAATGCACCACGAGTTTGCACACATCCTTGACCAGACTGTTCTTCATCCTACATCGTTCAACGTTCTTTCAAACGGTTACGATGCTGCAGGTTGGAGTGATGCTGCCGACTCTCTGAAGGCAGGTCAGGGTTTTGTTACGCCTTATGCTTCAAGTTCAACCAGTGAAGACTGGGCTGAGTCTATGGCTAACTATATCACAATGGATACTCTAGAGTGGGCTCAGAAGTTGGCTTCTGCAAGCTATGACTGGGAAGAGATTGATTGTGCTAGCCAGTCTGAATACAACAAAAAGCTTACTCCTGGATGTAATCTCGATACAATCGGTTATTTCAAAAATACTGAAAGCGGTTCTGAAACAAAGATTTATCGTCGTAAGTGTTTGAGAAATGCAGATGATTCTGTAGTGCTTGATGAGAATGGTCAGCCTCAATGGACTCATGAAAGTGGTATTGACGGTCGTGCCGTCATACTTGAGAAGGTTGATTTGGTGAGAACTTATTTGAAAGAGAATTACGGACTTGATCTTGATGCAATTCGTGACATGGTTCAGTCACGCACGCTCGTAAGAAACAGCGACGGCTCATACGCTCTCGATAGGTTCGGCCAACTTATCAACAAACTTACCGAAACGCAGTCATCCGGCAAGACATTGATTGACGAACTGCGTGACGAGGTATACAAATTCAATTCTCTTGTTGAAACTAACAATTAAGGAATTAATATGAAGAATATATTATATATAGGATTGATTTGCGCTTCTGCACTGACTTTTACCGCTTCTTGTGTAAACGAGGAAGATTACATCTTTGACAAAAGTGCTGCAGAACGCCTTAATGAGGCGAGCGAACTTTATTCCAATCGCTTGACCGCATCTCCGAACGGATGGGCAGTTCAACTTTATCCCACTACAAACGACGAGACTCCTTATGGCAATGGTTATCTTCTGTTGTTCCGCTTCCATAAGAACAAGTCAGTTGATGCTGCAACATATACTTACTTGAAGTCAAGTAGTACCGAGACTAAAGTATGGGAATATCTCACTGATACATCGTCATGGGACGTTATTACAGATAACGGACCTGTGCTTACATTCAATACTTACAACAAAGTTGTGCATCTCTTCAGCGACCCAGAAGATATAAAGTCTACGGGTACTGCTGAAATCCCTAACGACGAAACAGGTAAAGGCATTGAGGGTGACTATGAGTTCATCATAGTTGATGCTCCCGAAGATGCTTCTTACATGATGCTTAAGGGAAAGAAACGTGGAACTTATAACCTTCTCACACCAGTTGAAGAGGGCGTTGACTTCGAATCATACCTTATGGATGTGAAAGCTTTCCAAGAAAAGATGTTCCCATCTTCAGCTCCTACATTTGATGTGCTGCATGTTCGCGATGCAGCTTATAAGGTGGAGGATGCAGACGAAGGCATTCCCAATATCTATCCTTATGAGTCTGATGCTGTAATCGCACAGGATTTCAATCCGTTTCTTATTACAAAGCGTGGTAACGACTATTACCTTAGATTCCGTGATGCAAAGTCTTACAATACGGGTTCAGAAACAGATTCACTCGTTACGCTTCAGGAATTCAAGTATGTTACAGATAAGGATGCTTTCGTAAGTACCAATGATGAGAGCTGTTATATCACGGGTGATAGCCCCAGTCGCTTTATTTATAATGCGCTTTGCAACTTGTCAATACAGTGGCGATGGACAGCTTCAAGCACAATGTCCGCTTCTTATAAATCAATCATTGACGAGTTGGTTTCCCAGATGGCAAAGGTTAAATATAGCCTGACAAGGTTCTCCATCGTTCCTACAGACGCGGGAGCTTTTTCTCTGAGGTTCGCTTATAACTATAACCGCCGTGATTATACTATAGACTATAACTTCAGTTTTGTCAAAACAGACACTGGCGTTAAAGTGACCTATTTGGGTCCTGCTGCAGCAAGTGGTGAGAATGCTCTCAAGACATTCACAGCATTGCAGGGTGTTATTGACGCCTTGACAGGTGATTTGAATTTCTCAGCAGCTGAAACTTCGTTCGATTTGACTAACCTCAAGGTTACTCCAGGTAACAATTCGGACATGTGGTTCAATGTAACTATGTATCAAAGATAACTTAACTTATTAAATTATGAAAAAGTATTTACTACTTAGCGCAGCTGCTTTTGCAGCTACGGCAGGATTTGCACAGGTTGCAAATATGCAGATGGAGAAGGTCACAGCACCGAAGGCTTCGCCTATGACAACATTCCAGCGCATGACTGAAAATGTAGCTGTGAAGAAGTCTTACTCAAACCAGACATATTATCAGCAACAGGGTGGTCTTTATTTGGGATGGACAGTAGACGGTACCGGTACAGGTTCGGCAGCATATCTTGTACCTCCATTCACACCCATCACATTTACCAACATGATGAATACTCCAGCTAATGGGGTATGGCAGATAAATGGTAATGATGTAAGCCAATATGCAGTTAACGGCAATTACGTTTCTAGTTATACGCCTAACGGAAGTTTCTATATGCCGACTTTGATTAACGGCTCTGTTAGGTATCAGTTCGGTGAGAACAACTATTATTACATTCAAGGTCAGATATCTAGCATCGGTCAGGCTGGTCTAATAAAGACCTCTACAGATGTTAACTTCTCTGACGGTTCTTCTTTGACTTTGCCTGTTTATGCAGTTAACGACCATGGTTCTCGTACATCTAACGGACAGACATATACCAATACTCTAGTTGGATATGGTTTCATTGAGGGTACAGGCTTCCTTTTCGGTTCTGGTAAATATACTGATGAAGATGCCACTATTTCTAAGGTAACGTCATCAACACAGTTCTTCCCACCAATAGCTGCTCCTCTTTATGCTGAGGATGTTTTTGCTCGTGCTCTAACATTCAACGAGAATGGTCCTATCCCAGCAAATGACACTATATTCGCTTATGTAACAGATGTTGATACTTTGACAAATGCCGATGGTGATGAATATTATCAGCCAGGCAGTACTATCTATGCAAAGCTTTATGCTACATCAGAGTCTGCAAGTGGATTCTCAATGAGTGGTTCAGATGAAGTAACTGGCTGGTCAGCAGGAACTGATGAATTTGAAGGCAAGAATCCTGTAATAGGTACATTGACTTATTATAACACAGAAACTACTGTTGATCCAATCATGGGTACAGAAAGCCCCAATCCTATTGTTCTTCCTGAAGGTAAGGCTTTTGCTATAACATTTGCTGACTTGGATAAGACAGGTGTAAACCTTGGCTTCTATGGTACAGTTTCTAACGATGAGGATAACGCCTGCCGAGCTTACGTAAACCTTGAGAACGGCCAAAGCCTTTGGTATAGGTCAAACATCGGTATGCCTGTAGCTTTGGAAGGAATGTTTGAGAAGATGTATGTTCCTACAACAGGCTTCTTGACATCCGAGAGCCAATCAGACTTCCCAACTTCTTCTTTCTATGGTTGGAACGTTCTCCGTGTTTCTGCTGACGGTCAGACCGTATCAACAGAAGGTCTTTCTGGCACAGATTATGACATGGGTGCAGCATTTGTTGGCACAACCTTCCCATGGGTTGATGATTACGAGAACTCAAATTATAGCGTAGAGGTAGAATATCTCAGCGGTGAAGACTGGATTACAAGTGTTATCTATAACACAGACCTTTATGACGGTGAGAACCTTACTGGCTTTAACCTCATCCAGCCAGCATGTTCTGCACTTCCTACAGGTGTAACAGGCCGCACAGCTAAGCTCATCATCCACGGTAAGGCAGACATCGCTTGTCCTACATACGTATACGTACTTCAGGGTGATGCTGACATCTCAACAGGTATCAATAGCGCAGTTGCATTCGACAACAAGACAAATGTAGAGAATGCTTCTATGTTCAACCTCTCTGGTCAGGAGGTAGGCAAGAACTACAAGGGTATCGTAATCCAGAACGGCAAGAAGTTCTTCAACAAGTAATTTTCGATACTTAGACATTTTCCTTGCCTAAAAGGAAAAAAGTCACATAAACAATTACGCCGCAGTGTTCTTAATCGCACTGCGGCTTTTGTTTTTCCCCCTTATGTAATGCAGGTTTTCACATTTTACGGAATTATACGTTATTTTTGTTTAAAACCTTTTACGTTGCGCTTTTTCTTCTTATCTTTGTCAAAACATTGTCTTGTGGCAGTGTTTTTTATGTGATTACATGTTTTTTAATCAGACAAAATTTAAGAGTAAAAGAAATATGAAAAAGCACATTCTAACGGTAGCTGTGGCTTTGGCTCTCGGTTTGACAGCAAATGCCATACATCCCATTCACAAACTGTTCCCGGTAAAGCAAAGTGACGGAACGACAGTCATGCTTTATAAGAACGGAAACGGTTATCTTGCTTTCTATACCACCGAGGACGATCAGGTTGTTGTGCGCGATGGGAACGGAACTCTATGCTATGCAAACGTAAAAGACGGCAAGCTCGTGGCTTCAACCGTAGTGGTTCATAACATGGCAGAGCGTACAGATGCTGAAAAGGCTTTTGTCTCTTCAAACACCCTAACGCCATTGGAGGCATATCGTGTTGATGCTCAAGAAATGAACGCTACAGAAGTGTTGCGCTCACCGCTTAAATCACTTACCCCATCAACGTCCGACGGTTTGGGCAAGTACGGCGTCTCAGCAGGAGGGTCGCTCCCCTCTGTAGGAACTCCCACGATTCCGGTGATAATGGTGGAGTTCTCCGATGTCAAATTCCAGGATTCATGGACAATAGACCATTACTCCCGCTTCATGAATGCCGAAGGCTATTGTGAGGATGACTCGCGTCAGGTAGGCTCAGTGAAAGACTATTTCAAATCTCAGAGCCGCGGTATGTTCGACCCCACGTTTGATGTAGTGGCAAAGGTGTCACTTTCCAATGGATATGCATACTACGGACAAAATAGAAATAATACACGCGGAGCTGACAGTAATGTCATTCAGATGGTAAAGGATGCTGTTAATGGCGCAATTTCCCAGGGTGTCAGCTTCAAGAAGTATGAAGTAGACAACAAAATCCCCAATGTTATAATCCTTTATGCCGGCTATGGCGAGGCAACAGGAGGTGATGAAAACACCATTTGGCCACATGAGCTAGACCTTCCTATCACGTTAGGACGTATCGGCGACTACGTCTTCGGTTCATATTTCGTGGGTAATGAGCTTAACGGCTCTTCAGGCACAAGTGTCATGGGAATGGGCGTTATGGTTCATGAGTTGAGCCATGCTTTGGGCTTCCCCGACCTATATGATACCAGCACCTCGCCAACTTATTCAGGTGACAACCCTTATGGAGAATGGTCAGTAATGGAAAACGGTCCATATGTCAACGGAGCTTATGCCCCAATTGGCTATACCGCTTACGAACGTAGCTATATGGGTTGGCTGAACATACGCGAGCTGAAAGATGAGGAAACGGTAACACTTACCGACCCCAACCTTTCTGAGGGAGAAATGGCAGTAATGTTCCGCAACCCCGAAAATACAAACGAGTATTTTATCATAGAGAACCGTCAGCCCGGAACGTGGTATCCTTCCAGCTTCGGCAGTGGACTTCTGCTACAACGCATCAGCTTCAATAGCACGATATGGTACAATAACCGTCTTAATACCATTCAAGACAAGAAACGTGCCATGGTCGTTACGGCAGGTGGGCGCAAGATAGTTGCAGACAGCCGCCCGGCAGACCTCTTCGGAAACGGCGTCAACAATAAAGAAACATATTCGTTGTTCGCTGGTACGCAATACGCAGGAATGCCAATATATAAGATATTGAAGAGTCCAGACGGTACTATTTCGTTCAACGTAAAGAATTCTTCTCTTATTGCAGGTCATGCAGTAGTGGATGAAAATGCAGTCTATGAAAAAGTTTCCGACGTAAGCACTTTGGCAACAAACGATGTCGTAGTATTCGTGAACGAAGCAGAGAACGTAGCTTTGGCAGAGGCATCACAGACTTCTGGTCGCGCCGCCGTACCAGTAAAGATTGACGGTTCAAACGTCTATGGCAATGATTTCGTTATGCCGCTAACGCTCATAAAGGCAGCCAATGGAAGTGGTTGGGCGTTCCGCACATCTCAGAATTCCTATCTCGGCACAAGTTCGTCAGGCTTGAGAACAGTAACAAAGGCTGATGCCAACTGTATTGCTTCAATGAACATTTCCGACGGAATTGTTTCAGTATCCTTTACAGGCAATGCCGCAAAGAAGAATCTTGGCTTTGATACTTCCGACTATAACTTCAATACCTTCCCTGATGCAGTGTCCAACCTGTCGATTTATCGCAAGAAGTCTACTGTAGACGGAATCGACGTCGTTTCTTCCGACTCGAAAAAAGGCGTTGACAGTCGCATGTTCAACCTTGCCGGTCAACAGGTAGATGCTGGTTTCAAGGGTATTGTAATCCAGAACGGCAAGAAGTATGTCAAGAAATAAGATAAAGGCTTAAGTCTTTTTGAGAGTAACAAAGCCTTTTGAGAATAATTTAGAGACCCCGGCAGGTGTAAAAATCTGCCGGGAACTTTTTTTACGCTTCTTGAAAAGCGTTATTCACAATAAAGGATGCGGCACACAATTGCAAGCCGCATCCTTTAAGAAGAAAATATCAATATCTCTTTTGCAAGCATATAAAAGCCATCAAGTAAAGAGATATTTAGCGTAACAATTACAGATGCTATCGAGTCGCAGTTAATCTACAATCCGATACCACACGTTGTACGTTCCATCACTTTGTGGTTCTACATGCACCTCGAAATTTGCATTAGCCGGAATTTCTTGTGCAATTTTTGCAGCCAATTTAAATTCGCTGACTTTTCCTTTGCAGGAATCTCCCATTTTCCATCCAGTTTCAGCAGGTGCCTTACTAATATTACTTGCAGAGCCTGTAGAACTGACAGTTCCTTTGTCAAACAGCGAGTCGTAAACAGCACTTACCAATCCGTAGATGAAATCGGAACAAGTCATCATACTGTCGGACTTTGCGTCATACACGACATAACCTCCATCGGCAAATTGAGAATCTTTGTTTTCCATGATCTCAACAATTCCTTGTGACAGACGCTCTGCAATAATACTACTCTTTGGCGATTCCTCCCTAATAGAGTCATCGCTATTGTTGCAACTGATAGCACAAAATGCAGTCATAAGCAACAATACAAAGGAATAACATAAAGCTTTCATATCTTAGCCGTTTAGTTAAGCCTACTCGTATAGCTTTTCGGCATTCGCTCCTTTCTCCACACATGTGGACTGTGTGGTCAGCACAAAACCTTGGCGCCGTTTAGTTTTGATGCAACAAATCTACATTACATATGCAAAAGGACAAAATAATATGGAAAGTTTGTTCAATATGTGCGTAATATGGGATATATTATACGTCAAATAGATTGTTTTTGAGTAAACAAAAGTAAAGTCATGATGTTATACTAGCTAAATATTTGTTTGTCTTTAGTGTTATTTACTTACACATCGAAATTCTTTTTGTGTGTTTTGTGTTTTATTGTAATATTTTCGTGTTGTGGAATTTCCTATTATGCTCATTTCTCTTAAATTTAGTTTTAACGACGAAAGAATTTTATTCAAAGGGCATTATTGTCGTATGCAAGTTTATAAACAAAAAGCATCAAAAGTATTCTTGTCTGTTATTTTCACTCCCTCTAATCAACTAATGCGTTGCTTAAAAAAGTTGCAGTATGTTTGTCAAGTAAAAAAAAATCGTTAGATTTGCATGAAGTTAAGCCTTTCAAACTTACGGCCTTGCCGGATAGGACTTAAATCACAGCAAACCTATTTTTATGATATCCAATATAGACCAGATTTCCGTGTCGTCTACAAGACAGATATATAGTGGTCCGTCGATAGACGATGACTTCTTGTTATTTCCTGAATTCGGTGATATACCAATCCCAGACATGCCCAAGCGCATGAACTGTATATTAGTGGGTCTGTGTCTAAAGGGTGAAGCCCGCTATACCGTGGATACTGAAGAACGCATGGTGAAAGCCAACGACGTAATCATAATAAGCGAGGGGCAAGTTGTGAACAATAGCCGTTTGAGCGACGACCTTAGCGGTATAGCCATAATGATGTCAGAAAATTTTTTCAATGAAGTGGTGCAGGGTGTCCATGACTTATCGTCACTGTTCCTCTTTTCCCGCAGCCATCCCGTTTTCGGACTTCGTGCCGACGAGGTGGACAACATATTGACATATTTCAGACTTCTCGTGAGCAAGGTTGCCGATTCCGGTCATCATTTCCGCGCCGATGTAGCCCGTTCCCTTATGGCGGCGATGATTTACGACATAAGTCATGTGATGTATGGTGTGCAGTATGGCATGGAGAGGCGGCAGACGCGAGCCGAAAGTATCTTCACCGACTTCATACATCTTGTAGAACAGAAATTCCGCTCCGAGCGCAGAGTGTCATGGTATGCCGAGCAGCTATGCATAACTCCCAAATACTTGTCGGAAACAGTGAAGTCCGTAAGCCGTAGAACGCCCAATGAATGGATAGACAAATATGTAACCCTAGAATTGCGCGTTCAACTGAAAAACACCTCCAAAAGTATCAAGGAAATAGCCCGCGAGCTAAATTTCCCCAACCAGTCGTTTTTGGGCAAATATTTCAAGGAACACGTTGGCGTGTCGCCTTCCGCATACAGGAAGGAGTAGGGTATACCATACCGTTTTGTTGGCCCTAATGTCATTATGTTGGTTGTAGTAAGCACTCCATCTTGCTGTAAATATCATAAAAAAAGGTAATTATACACTGTAAACTGCCGCATATTGTAAGTAAATCGCTAACTTTGTGCGGTTTTACCGCATGTAAAGATTAAAGGAAGAACAAAAGATAACAGATGTTGTTAAAACAATAAGTTTTTTTAGATGAACGTAATTACGAAAACAGTTCAATTGCCTGATGGCAGAACCATCAGCATTGAAACCGGGAAAGTGGCAAAACAGGCCGACGGCTCTTGTATGCTCCGCATGGGCAACACCGTATTGCTCGCCACTGTTTGTGCCGCAAAAGATGCAGTTCCCGGAACAGATTTCATGCCTTTGCAGGTAGAGTACAGAGAACAGTATGCCGCAGCCGGTCGTTTTCCGGGCGGATTCACCAAACGCGAAGGCAAAGCAAGCGATAATGAAATCCTTACATGCCGACTGGTAGACCGTGCTTTGCGCCCTCTCTTCCCGTCAGACTTCCACGCCGAGGTGTTTGTAAACATCATCCTTTTCTCGGCCGACGGAGTTGACCAGCCCGATGCTTTGGCAGGTTTTGCCGCATCTTGTGCGCTGGCATGCTCAGATATTCCTTTCGAGTGCCCGATTTCTGAAGTACGCGTGGCACGCATCAATGGAGAATATGTAATAAATCCGACCTTTGAGCAGATGAAAGAAGCCGATATGGACCTCATGGTAGGTGCTTCGGCAGAGAACATCATGATGGTAGAGGGCGAGATGAAAGAAGTTTCAGAGCAGGATTTGCTCGGAGCCCTCAAGGCTGCTCAAGACGCAATACGCCCTATGTGCGAATTGCAGGTAGAGTTGTCGAAGGAACTCGGCACAGACGTGAAGCGTGAATACTGCCATGAGGTTAACGACGAAGACCTGCGCAAGCAGATGAACGACGAGCTTTATCCAAAGGCATACGATGTAACAAAGCAGGCACTTGACAAGCAGGCACGCCAGGACGCTTTCGACAAGATTCTGTCAGACTTCCAGGAGGCTTACAATGCTGCTCATGCCGACCTCACAGAGGACGAGCTTGAAGAGAAGGCAGCTCTCATGGAGAAATATTACCACGACGTTATGCGCGATGCTATGCGCCGTTGCATCCTCGACGAAGGCATTCGTCTTGACGGTCGCAAGACCAACGAGATACGCCCCATCTGGTGCGAGGTAAGTCCACTGCCTATGCCTCACGGAAGCTCTATCTTCACGCGTGGCGAGACACAGTCGCTCACCACATGTACACTCGGAACAAAACTTGACGAGAAGATGGTAGACGATGTTCTCGACAAGAGCTACATGCGTTTCCTCCTTCATTACAACTTCCCCCCATTCTGTACAGGTGAGGCAAAGGCACAGCGTGGCGTAGGTCGCCGCGAGATTGGTCATGGTCATTTGGCATGGCGTGCCCTCAAGGGACAGATTCCTGCAGACTATCCTTACACTGTTCGTTTGGTGTCACAGATTCTTGAGTCTAACGGCTCATCGTCAATGGCAACAGTCTGCGCCGGCACTTTGGCACTTTTGGATGCCGGTGTTCCGATGAAGAAGCCTGTTTCAGGTATAGCTATGGGACTTATCAAGAACCCGGGCGAAGACAAATATGCCGTTCTGAGCGACATCCTTGGAGATGAGGACCACCTTGGCGACATGGACTTCAAGACAACCGGAACGAAAGACGGTCTTACTGCAACGCAGATGGATATCAAGTGCGACGGTCTGAGCTTCGAAATCCTTGAGAAGGCACTCCTTCAGGCAAAGGAAGGCCGCGAGTATATCCTCGGTAAACTTACCGATACAATCTCTGAGCCTCGCGCAGAGCTTAAGCCTCAGGTGCCTCGCATCGAAGCTTTCGACATTCCGAAGGAATTTATCGGTGCGGTTATCGGTCCTGGCGGAAAGATTATCCAGCAGATACAGGAAGAGTCTGGCGCTACCGTAACCATCGACGAGACAGAAGGCAAGGGGCATGTTCAAGTGAGCGCGCCCAATAAGGAGAGCATCGACAAGGCAATCTCCAAGATTCGTGCCATCGTTGCCATTCCTGAAGTTGGCGAGGTATACGAGGGAACGGTACGTTCCATCATGCCTTACGGCTGCTTCGTTGAAATCATGCCAGGTAAAGACGGCTTGCTGCATATCTCAGAGATAGACTGGAAGCGTCTTGAAACTGTTGAAGAGGCAGGACTTAAGGAAGGCGACAAGATACAGGTTAAACTGATGGAGATAGATCCGAAGACAGGCAAGTATAAGCTCTCTCGCAAGGTGCTTCTGCCAAAGCCAGAAGGCTATGTAGAGCGCGAACGCCGTCCGCGTGGCGACCGTCCTGAGCGTCGTCCGCGTCCAGAGCGTGGCGAGCGTCGTCCACGTGGCGACCGCTTCGGCAACAATGGAGGCGAGCAGCGCCGTTTCGAACATCGCGGCGAGTCAGACTTCCACGACCCAATGGCAGAGCGTGAGCCAAAAGATTTCAATGACTCACTCGATCATCTAGACTAATATCCCAGTGATATATTATAAAGAAAAGGTGTGCATCTTATAGCACACCTTTTCTTTTAAACGAATAATCCCCGCAGCCATCCGTTTCAGATGCCTACGGGGATTGTTTTTTTATTCCCACGGGGATTATTTTCTAAGCTCGCGGCGTTGCAAATGAAAGCCCACGGCGTTTCAGAACATTCGGCTCACCCTCTTAATGCCTTCCACGAGGGCGTCGATCTCCTCCTTCGTGTTATATAGTGCAAACGACGCTCTCACCGTGCCCTGTATGCCAAGACGTATCATGAGCGGTTGTGCGCAGTGGTGACCAGTTCTCACGGCAATGCCCAGACGGTCGAGCAATGTTCCCATGTCAAGATGGTGAATGTCGCCCACGAGGAACGACACAACGGCATCTTTTCCCTCCGCCTCTCCGAAGAGTCTTATGCCCTCAATCTCGTGCATGCGCTGCATTGCGTATTGCGTCAGCTCTTGTTCGTGCCGCTGAATGTTGTCCATGCCGATGTTCTGCATGTAGTCTATGGCTGTGGCAAGGCCGTGCGTGGCAACATAGTCGGGCGTTCCTGCTTCAAACTTAAAGGGTAGCTTTTCAAACACCGTTTTTTCGAAGCTCACACTCTCAATCATTTCTCCGCCCCCCTGGTATGGCGGCATGCGGTCAAGCCAGTCTTCCTTTCCGTAAAGCACGCCCACACCAGTAGGTCCATACATTTTGTGCCCGCTGAAGGCAAGGAAGTCGCAGTCCAGTTCTTGCACGTCAACCTTGAAATGCGGCACGCTCTGTGCCCCGTCGAGCATGAACGGCACTCCGTGTTCATGGGCTATGGCAATCATCTCCTTTACAGGGTTCACCGTGCCCAGTACATTGCTCACGTGCGTCACGCTGACAATCTTCGTTCGCTCCGAAAAGAGTTTTCTGTATTCCTCAATGTCAATTTCCCCCTTGTCTGTAATGGGGATGACACGCAGCGATATACCTTTTCTTGCCGCCTGCAACTGCCAAGGCACGATGTTGGAATGGTGTTCCATTGTTGAGACGATAACCTCGTCTCCCTCCTTCATAAAAGCGTCGGCAAACGATGACACAACGAGGTTCAGAGCCTCTGTTGTTCCTCTAGTGAAGACAATCTCGTTGGTGGAGCGGGCGTTGATAAAGGCTCTAACCTTTTCTCTAGCCACCTCATGTAGCTCCGTAGCCTGTTGCGAGAGGTAGTGCACGCCGCGGTGCACGTTTGCATTGACGTTAAGATATTCTTCCCGCATGGCATCAAGCACGCAAAGCGGCTTCTGCGTGGTTGCCGCATTGTCAAGATAGATGAGCGGCTTGCCGTAGACCTCGCGCGATAGGATAGGGAAGTCAGCGCGGTATTTGTTCAGATTATAGTCCATTGTATGTATGGTCAGTGTTCGTTTTAGTTGCAGAGCTTGCAACCTTCACATTTGTTCAGTTCTCCACGGAAGCGTTTTTCCACGAGATAGTGCAACCTGTCGCGCAGTGGCTCAAGCCGCATCTTGTCAATCACTTCGTTTATGAACGCAAACTCAAGCAGCAGTTTTGCCTCCTTGCGACTGATTCCGCGTTGCTGCATGTAGAAGAGAGCCTGGTCGTTTAGTTGCCCCACGGTGCTTCCGTGTGCACATTTCACGTCGTCGGCATATATCTCGAGCATCGGTTGTGTGAACATCCTTGCAGTCTTGGTGGCGCAGAGGTTCTGGTTCGTTTCCTGCGACGTGGTATGTTGTGCTTCGTGGCGCACGAGCACACGTCCGGCGAACGCCCCAACGGCTTCGTTGTCAAGCACATATTTGTATAGTTCGTGGCTTGAGCAGTGTCCAACCTTGTGGTCAATGAGCGTATTGTTGTCTACATGTTGTTTCTTGTCAGCAATAACACATCCGCAGAGGCTACACTCAGCCCCTTCTCCCTCAAAGATAAGGTCGGTGCGGTTGCGTGTTGTACCGTTGTGCAGAGTGATAAGGTTATGGTTCACGCGGCTATTGGCTTGCTGACTTATGTATGCGTTGCTCACTCTCACGTTCTTGGCATGCGTTTCCTCAAGACAGTAGAGGTCGAGCGATGCGCCTTCTGCAACGAAAGCCTCAATCACTTGAGTAGTGAGGAAGTGCTTGTCGTCGGCAGCGTGGTCGCAGAAAAGGAGTTTTATTTCGGCTCTCTCTTCCACAACGATGAGCAATCGGCGGTTAACCATGAGGTCAACATCAGAACGCAGAATGTTTATAACCTGTATCGCCTTGTCTATTACCAATCCTTTGGGCACATAGACGAAGAGCCCGTCTTGTGCCAGCATAGTGTTGAGCGCAGTCACTCCGTCTTCTGCGGTGTCTGCCAGCTTGCCGTAGTATTTTCCCACGAGTTCCGGGTGCTCTGCTGCAGCCTTTCCGATAGACTCTATTATTACGCCTTCGGGGAGTTCTTTTTTAGGCAGAGCCTTGTCGTAAAAACTGTCGTTCACCACGAAATAGAGCGAGGTGCTAAGGTTCGGCACGTCGCAGCGGAAAGCCTCGTAAGGGTCAACGGGAATGTTAAGACGCTTGAGGTTCAGCCCGTAGTCCGGTTCAAAGAGAGCCGGAACATCGGTGTATTTGTATCTTTCTACCTTTTTTGTTGGGAGTCCATTGCGTTTGAAGTCTTCAAAAGCCTTCTCGCGCAGAGCATTCATCGCCGCATTGCTGTAGTCGAAGAGTGTTTGCCGGCATTCCGCATAAAGGTCAATGTATTGTCTTTCGCTTTGCATGATGATAGTCAGATTTCGCCTAATTCCTCTTTAATCCAGTCATATCCGCGCTTTTCAATCTCTTTTGCCAGCTCGGGTCCTTCGGTTTTCACGATGCGTCCTTTGTAGAGCACATGCACAACGCTTGGCTTTATCATGTCGAGCAACCTCTCGTAGTGTGTGATGACGATGGTAGACGTCTCAGGGGTGTGCATCTTGTTGACACCTTCTGCCACGATACGCATAGCGTCCACGTCAAGTCCGGAGTCAGTCTCGTCAAGAATGCTAAGTTTCGGTTCAAGCATAGCCATTTGGAAAATCTCGTTGCGCTTCTTTTCTCCGCCGCTGAAGCCCTCGTTTACGGAGCGGTTGGCAAGTTTGCTGTCCAACTCCACGACCTTGCGCTTCTCCCTTACGAGTTTCAGGAAGTCTCCTGCCGAAAGCGGCTCTTTGCCTTCGTATTTGCGTTTCTCGTTGATTGCAGCCTTCATGAAGTTGTTCATTGATACCCCCGGTATTTCCACGGGATATTGGAACGACAGAAACAGTCCTTCGTGGGCGCGGTCTTCAGGCGACATCTCCAACAGGTTCTTTCCGTTGAATATTACCTCTCCTTCGGTAACGGTGTATAGTGGGTTTCCCACAAGCACAGCACTCAGCGTACTCTTGCCCGAGCCGTTAGGTCCCATGATGGCGTGTGTCTCACCATCTTTCACCGTGAGGTTGATGCCTTTCAGTATTTCTTTGTCGCCAATTCTGGCGTGTAGGTTTCTTATTTCTAACATGATTGTATTATTGTTATGTCGTTTTCAGTAGTCATTTATCCCACCGTACCTTCAAGCGAAACGCTCAGCAACTTTTGTGCCTCCACAGCGAACTCCATGGGCAGCTTGTTGAGCACGTCTTTGGCATAGCCGTTAACTATCAGTCCCACCGCCTGCTCCGTAGGGATGCCGCGTTGGTTGCAGTAGAATAGCTGTTCTTCACTGATTTTGCTCGTTGTCGCCTCGTGCTCCACCACCGCAGTGTCGTTGTGTATGTCCATGTATGGGAATGTATGTGCGCCGCAGTCGCTACCCAGTAGCAGTGAGTCGCAGGAACTATAGTTGCGCGCATTGTCGGCATTGGCTGTGGCACGCACCAGTCCGCGGTAAGAGTTTTGGCTGTGTCCTGCCGATATACCTTTGCTGATGATGGTGCTTTTGGTGTTTTTCCCGATGTGTATCATCTTCGTTCCGGTGTCCGCCTCCTGGTAATTGTTGGTCACTGCCACGCTGTAGAACTCCGCCTGTGAGTTGTCGCCCCGCAGCACGCATGAAGGATACTTCCATGTTATCGCAGAACCTGTTTCCACTTGTGTCCACGATAGCTTAGAGTTTACTCCGCGTAGGTCGCCCCTCTTTGTCACGAGGTTCAGCACTCCGCCCTTACCGTTCTCGTCTCCCGGATACCAGTTCTGCACCGTTGAGTATTTCACCTCGGCGTTGTCTTTCACAATAATCTCCACAATTGCCGCATGCAACTGGTTCTCGTCGCGCATCGGTGCGGTGCAGCCTTCAAGATAGGAAACATACGAATCGTCTTCTGCGATGATAAGGGTGCGTTCAAACTGCCCGGTGTTTTTGGCGTTGATGCGGAAATATGAGCTAAGCTCCATAGGGCAGCGCACACCCTTGGGGATATAAACGAAAGAACCGTCGCTGAACACTGCACTGTTGAGCGCAGCGAAGTAGTTGTCGCGGTAAGGCACCACGCTGCCAAGGTATTCTTTCACCAGTTCGGGATGTTCCTTCACCGCCTCGCCGATGGAACAGAATATTATTCCCTTCTCGGCAAGCTTCTCTTTATAGGTTGTTTTAACCGAAACGGAGTCCATTATGGCGTCAACGGCAGTGCCGCTCAGTGCCAACCTCTCCTCCAAGGGAATTCCAAGCTTGTCAAAGGTCTTCATCAGCTCAGGGTCAATCTCCTTGTTTTCCGGCTTTTTAGCTAGAGGGTCGGCATAGTATGATATGGCCTGATAGTCTATTTCCGGCACGTTCACATGCCCCCAAGTTGGTTGTTCCTGCGTCTTCCAGTAGTTGTAGGCGCGCAGTCTGAACTGCAGCATCCAGTCAGGCTCACCCTTTTTCCGTGAGATGAGACGCACGATGTTCTCATTCAAGCCGTTTTCTATGATGTCCGTGTGAACGTCAGTGGTAAAGCCAAACTCATATTTCTGCTCCGCCACCTGCTTTACGAACTCGTTTTTGTTGTCTTTGTTTTCCATTTATTCATTGCCCCGGCAGACGGTTCACGCAGTGAGTGTACGGTCTTGCAGGGAATATTTAAATATAATAATGTGGTTTAGGGAGTGCAAAGGTACAAAAAATAAGCATGACAACAAGTAAAAAGCCGTAAAATGCATGTCATTGCCAAACGGCAGAGAATTGCTTTTTTGTTATCTTGTTGGTGTAAAGATTGCTTGGCGAGACAAGTTTTTGTAGTTTCCGTTCCAAACGTTAGCCTTTTCTCCGATAATTATAGTAACTTTGCAGGCATAACAAATTGTTCCCGGACATAAATCAACAAAAGATATCTTATTTAGAACGTTATGATTCTTTTTTTTAGAACTCCTTCCAAGAGCGTGATAGCAACGCAGGTTGACCATCAGCTCAACAGCGACGAGATTAACGAACTTTGCTGGCTCTATGGTGATGCCGTGGCAGAAAAGGCCGAAAGACTTGAGGGCTATTTTGTTGGCCCACGCCGTGAAATGATTACTCCATGGAGTACGAATGCCGTTGAGATAACTCAGAATATGAGTCTTGGCGGCATTTCGCGTATAGAAGAATACTTCCCTGTGGATTCTCCCGAGGCTGAACACGACCCTATGCTGCAACGTATGTATAGCGGACTTGACCAAGAGATATTCACAGTCAACCACCAACCAGAGCCAATCAAGCACGTGGAAAATCTGGAGGAATACAATGAGCAGGAAGGTCTTGCCCTCTCGCCTGAGGAGATTGAATATCTCCACAAGATAGAGAAGCAACTCGGACGCCCGCTTACCGACTCTGAAATATTCGGTTTCGCGCAGATAAACTCTGAGCACTGCCGTCATAAGATTTTCGGTGGAGTGTTCGTTATCGACGGAAAGGAGAAAGAAAGTTCTCTCTTCGCCATGATAAAGAAGACGACAAAGGAGAATCCCAACAAAATACTCTCTGCCTATAAAGACAATGTGGCGTTTGCACAGGGTCCTGTGGTAGAGCAGTTCGCCCCGGAAGACCAGTCTACTTCCGACTATTTCCGTGTGAAGGACGTAGAAAGCGTGATATCCCTAAAGGCAGAAACACACAATTTTCCAACAACAGTGGAGCCTTTCAATGGAGCAGCTACTGGAACAGGAGGCGAGATACGCGACCGTATGGGAGGTGGCGTAGGCTCATGGCCAATAGCCGGAACGGCAGTCTACATGACAGCATACCCAAGACTTGAGGAAGACGAGCTGAGCCGTAAGGTCAGTGCCCAAGGCCGTGGCAATGATGCCGAGGCTGGCTATAATGGACAACGTGACTGGGAAGATATTCTGCCCGTTAGAAAATGGCTGTATCAGTCGCCAGAACAGATTCTTATCAAGGCATCCAACGGAGCGTCGGACTTCGGTAACAAATTCGGTCAGCCGCTAATCTGCGGTTCTGTGCTGACATTTGAGCATCGTGAGGCAGACACAACAGAAGGCGACGACACGAAATATGCATACGACAAGGTTATTATGCTTGCAGGCGGCGTGGGCTACGGCACAAAACGCGACTGTTTGAAGAAAGAACCACAAAAGGGTAACAAGGTTGTTGTTGTCGGTGGCGACAACTATCGCATCGGATTGGGCGGAGGCTCCGTTTCGTCTGTGGACACAGGCCGTTACAGTAATGGTATAGAGCTTAACGCTGTGCAGCGTGCCAACCCGGAAATGCAGAAGAGAGCTTACAACTTGGTGCGTGCACTCTGCGAGGAAGACGTAAATCCTGTGGTTAGTATCCATGACCATGGCTCGGCAGGACACCTTAACTGTCTCTCGGAACTTGTTGAAGAGTGCGGTGGACGCATCGACATGACCAAGCTGCCGATTGGCGACAAGACCCTCTCGGCAAAGGAGATAATAGCAAACGAAAGTCAGGAGCGCATGGGACTTCTCATCGACGAGAAGCACATTGAGCATGTGCGCCGCATTGCAGAACGTGAACGCGCCCCTCTTTATGTAGTTGGCGAGACAACGGGCGATGCACATTTCTCGTTCGTTCAAGGTGATGGCGTGAAGCCGTTTGACCTAGACGTTGCGCAGATGTTCGGTCACTCCCCCGTAACTTATATGCACGACGAGACCGTTGAGCATCACTATCAGGGCGCAACCTATAAGCTTCAAGACATAGATGAATACGTGGAGCGTGTTCTCCAGCTTGAATCAGTGGCTTGCAAAGACTGGCTTACCAACAAGGTTGACCGCTCCGTAACGGGAAAAATTGCCCGTCAGCAGTGTCAGGGTGAGGTGCAGTTGCCGCTTTCAGACTGTGGCGTTGTTGCACTTGACTATCGCGGACATAAAGGTATAGCAACAGCTCTCGGCCATGCTCCGCAGGCAGGACTCGCCTCACCAGAGGCAGGTTCCGTGCTCTCTGTGGCAGAGTCGCTGACCAATATCGTATGGGCTCCGCTCGCCGACGGCATGCAGAGCCTAAGCCTCTCGGCAAACTGGATGTGGCCTTGCCGTTCACAGAAAGGTGAAGACGCACGACTTTACGCCGCAGTTGAGGCTCTTAGTGACTTCTGCTGTGCTATTGGAGTGAACGTGCCAACGGGTAAGGACTCTTTGTCTCTCTCGCAGCAATACCCCAACGGCGAAAAGATTATCTCGCCGGGAACGGTTATCGTTACAAGTGGCGGTGAGGTTAGCGATGTGAGAAAAGTCGTTTCGCCAGTAGTAGTAAACGACAAGAACTCTTCTCTTTACCATATCGACTTCTCGTTCGACGAGCAGAAACTCGGCGGTAGTGCCTTCGCACAAAGTCTTGGCAAGGTGGGCGATGACGTGCCAACGGTTAAGAATCCAGAATATTTCGTAGACGCATTCAATGCCGTTCAGGAAATGATAAAGAATGGTTGGATTATGGCAGGCCACGACATCAGTGCAGGAGGTCTGCTCACAACCTTGCTCGAAATGTGCTTCGCAAATACAAAGGGAGGCTTGCATGTCAATCTGCATGACCTTGGTGGTGATGATCTCGTGAAGACACTTATGGCAGAGAACCCCGGAGTCGTAGTACAGATCTCTGACGCACACAAGGCTGAGTTCAAAGAATTTATGGAAGACATGGGCGTGGGTTATGCAAAAATTGCTTATCCAACACCGAAAGACCGTACGTTGACAGTGAAAGCCGGCGATTATGAACATGTATTCGATATAGATAAGCTGCGTGACGTATGGTATAAGACATCATACCTGCTTGACCGCGACCAAAGTCGCAACGGATGCGCTGCAGAACGTTTCGTAAACTATGCACAACAGCCGCTCGAGATGAAGTTCAACAAAGGCTTTACGGGCAAGCTCAAACAGTACGGCATTTCTGCCGATCGCCGCGAGGCATCAGGAGTGCGTGCTGCTATCATTCGCGAAAAGGGAACAAATGGTGAGCGCGAAATGGCATATTCACTCTATTTGGCAGGCTTCGATGTGAAAGACGTGATGATGACTGACCTCGTGAGCGGACGCGAAACACTGGAAGACGTAAACATGATAGTATTCTGTGGCGGATTCTCTAACTCCGACGTGCTTGGTTCTGCAAAGGGATGGGCAGGAGCGTTCCTGTATAACCCTAAGGCAAAGGAAGCTCTCGACAAGTTCTACGCTCGAGAGGACACTCTTTCGCTCGGAATCTGCAACGGATGCCAGCTCATGGTGGAACTTAACCTCATCAATCCTGAGCATGAAAAGCGTGCAAAGATGCTGCATAACAACTCGCACAAGTTTGAAAGCGGTTTCGTAGGACTGACTATCCCGCAGAACAACAGTGTGATGTTCGGTTCACTTAGCGGCAACAAGCTTGGTATTTGGGTGGCTCACGGTGAAGGAAAGTTCTCGTTGCCTGAAGCAGAAGACAAATATAACGTTATTGCCAAGTATAGCTACGCTGGATATCCCGCCAACCCGAATGGTTCCGACTACAACGTTGCCGGAATCTGCTCATGGGATGGACGTCATTTGGCAATGATGCCTCACCTGGAGCGCGCTATATTCCCATGGCAAAACGCTTGGTATCCGAAGAATCGCCTTGATGATGACGTTACACCTTGGATAGAAGCTTTTGTAAACGCCCGCAAATGGATTGAGAGCAAAAAGTAAAATGCCCGTACAAAGATAAAGACTGACGGCCCTCTTAGCTCTTTTTTTTAGAGAGCAGAGGGCTGTCTGCTTTTGAAAATAAAATGATAATAAGTTAATTGCAATGACGAATACGAAAATCTACCTGAAGTTTTTCACTACATTCTTCAGAATTGGACTCTTCACCCTCGGCGGTGGATATGCCATGATACCGATAATAGAGAAAGAAGTGGTAGACCGCTATGGCTGGATAAAGAAAGAAGACTTTTTAGACATCATTGCCATTGCGCAAAGTTGCCCTGGCGTACTTGCCATAAACATGAGCGTATTCATAGGTTATCGGCTGAAAAAACTTCCCGGAGCTCTCGTGACATGTCTTGCCACTGCGCTTCCTTCATTCTTGATTATTCTGCTCATAGCAATGTTTTTCCACCAGTTTCAGCACAACAAGGTGGTGGAAGCCATATTCCGCGGCATACGTCCCGCAGTGGTTGCCCTCATCGCTGCACCCACGTTTAACCTGGCAAAATCTGCAAACATTACGTTAAGCAACTGCTGGATTCCCATCGGATGTGCACTTGCCATATACTTGATGGGTATATCGCCGATAATAATAATCGTTTTGGCCGCTATTTGTGGTTATGTTTACGGGCAATATGTTAAACCTACGGAGTAGAACATAAATAAAGAAAAACAAAAAGAAATGATTTATCTCTCACTGTTTCTTACTTTCTTCCAAATTGGATTGTTTGGTTTTGGCGGCGGCTATGGCATGCTTTCGCTCATTCAGACGGAAGTTGTTCATAACCATCATTGGCTTTCCACATCGGAATTCACAGACATTGTGGCAATCAGTCAAATGACCCCAGGGCCTATCGGTATTAACTCCGCCACTTATTGCGGATATACCGCAGTGCACAATGCCGGTTATAGTGAGGCTATGGCAGTGCTTGGCAGTGTGACGGCAACAACAGCACTCGTACTGCCGTCGTTAATACTTATGATTCTTATTGCCAGCCTGTTTGTAAAATATATGAATACCTCGCCAGTACAGAGTGTTTTCAAAGGCTTGCGACCAGCTGTAGTAGGCTTGCTCGGAGCTGCTGCCCTGCTTCTGATGACCCCCGAAAACTTTAGTTCTCCTTCGGTTAACCCGTGGCAATTCGGGATTAGCTGTTTTCTGTTTGTAGCAACATTCGTTGGTACATACTTCCTAAAGATAAATCCTATCAGAATGATTCTGTACTCTGCTCTTGCCGGACTAGTGCTTATGTATTAGGAAATTATAGTTTAAGTCTCAAAAAAAGTTAGGGTGTTGTTTAATCAATCCCTGTTTTAGAAAATACGGTAGTGGTAAAATGAAAAAATGGTCTAGTTTAAAAGGTTAGATATCAAGATGTTGGGATGGTAATAACTGTTGCATAAAATGATTACTGCACTTAATTTAAGTGCCTTTACAACTTTATTACCATTGCCACTCCATCTGCAGCAATCCCTATTTGTACCTTTTGCTCTTCCTTAATGGGTTCTCCATCAGGTGTTTTGTTCTTTTTCTTGCCCATAATTTTATCAACAATCCAATAGCCAGCCTCTGCTGAAAGATAACCTATTGCCGCTCCTGCTGCCACATCCCCCCAATGATGGCGGTTGCGTCTTACGCGGTCAAGAGCCGTGGCTGTGGCTACGGCATATCCAGCAACGCTTATCCAAGGACTGATTTTTCCATATTCTTTGTGTAGAACTGTTGCTCCGCAAAAGGCAACCGCGGTGTGTCCGGAAGGGAAAGAGCGGTTGTCCGTACCGTCGGGGCGCATGGAATGTATGGAATGTTTTAGGGCATAAGTCGTTCCGGCACAAAGCAAGAATGTTGCTCCCGATTTCACTATGCGCTGTTCCCATGAGCTTTTCCCCTTTACGCCAGCAATCTTAAGTATGAACGATGCGGCCATGGGTGTGTATTGCAGATAATCGTCGATACCGTCTCCGTGGTATCTCTTGTATTGCGCAAAACCATTAAGCGGTAATAGCAGCAAGGCAATAAAAAGCGCGATAGTCGTTTTCATGCAGACAAAGGTAAGACTATTTTTCCGTACTCCCTCTGAAAACATCCGTTACTTGTTAGTTTTTGTGCGTTTCATTGATATATTGTAATACGATCTTTGCTACTTCGTGTTAATTTATTACTTTTGCGAAGTATTTGAGGAACTTTCAGAAAGTATTTTTTTAGTTTCCGTTTTAAACATTCGCAGTGATAATTTTATGGGAAAAGCGGATGACTTCAGAACAATATAAGGAATAAAAGCGCATACATATTTAATATACAAGTTAATGAAGAAATTTATTTTTCTCGCTATGGCTCTTATTGTGAGCCTTTGCGGTATGGGTGCCGTAGACTTTGAACAGGACGGTATCAGTTACGCAGTGATTTCGGAAGACGAACTCACTGCAGAGGTAGTTTACAATAATGGGGCATATGTTGGAGACGTGACGATTCCTGCTCGCGTGACCTTTGATGGTAAAACCTATACAGTGGCTTCGATTCATAATCAGGCATTCTTTAAATGTACAGATCTTTACTCCGTGAGTATTCCTGCTACGGTAACCGACCTCGGGCAGTATACTTTCTCTGGATGCACAAACCTTCAGACAGTAGAACTTCCTGCAGGTTTGACCTTCATACCGAACGGCACATTCTATGGTTGCACCAGTCTGCAGAGCGTAGAACTTCCTGAAACAGTGGAAAGTCTTGGTGATTTTAGCTTTTCCAACTGCTCATCCCTTTCGAATATCAACATGCCTGTGGGCATACAAGCACTTGGAAAGTCTGCACTAATGGCGACGGCATTGAAGGAATTTACTGTTCCGCAAGGCGTAACGGAACTTGCTCCGTATGTGCTCGCGCTGACAACAAAACTGGAAACGGTGACGATAGGTGAAGGAGTGACTAGCATAGGGGAGTGTGCCTTGCAGGGTAATCTTGCTATAAAGACAGTGCAGTTGCCTGCATCATTAAAGGATATAGATGCTTCGGCCTTTGCGCAGTGTCTCGCTCTTGAAGAGATAGCCGTGCCCGATGGCGTTGAGGCTCTGCCAGCCAAATGCTTCTATAATGATATGGCCTTGAGGAAAATAGTGATAGGTAGTGGGGTGACGACGTTAGGCGAAGACTGTTTTGCCCGTTATAAAGACACAAAGGATACGCCACGCCTGACAGATGTCTACCTTAAAGCAGAGACTATTGTTAGCGGAGGCAACAGCTTTCTTGACGAGGCCTGCTCCGGAGCAACGCTGCATGTGCCGGAGGCATTAGTTCAGGCATACAAGTCACAGGCAGATTGGGCGCGCTTCGGTAATATCGTGGCAATTTCAGATGGAGAACAGACAGGCATAGAGGGTATTGCCGCCGATGGGAAAACTGCGGATAGCAAGACATACTCCATTGATGGCAGGCTTGCCCCGAAGTCGTACCGTGGCATAGTGGTTAACGGAGGACGCAAGATACTAAAGCTAAAATAGTTCATGTCGTTAGCGAAAGTTATAGACGTATACACACAAACATTATAAATAACAAGTAAAGTGCTTATGAGAAAATTATTATTGTCAGCAATGTCGCTATTTTGTACGGCAATTGCTGCAAATGCTCAAAGTTCCGCCTTATCGGAGGGCTTCGAGGGAACGGATGTCCCGCCACAGGGTTGGACCATGCGCACCTCTAGCGAAGATGCGAGCAACAAGTTTAAATGGCAGCAGATTGCTTACACAAGTGACCCGCTAAAGTATCGGTCTGGCTATACCCATGGCGGCACCTATGCCATGATGTCTTCGTCGGGCAAAACCACTACTGCAGGCGTGCAGCCCGATTCTTGGCTAATTTCTCCGGCAGTCAGTGTTGCCTCAGGTGATGTACTTTCGTTCATGTTGGCTTATGCCCCTGTTTACAACAATGCCATAACGTCAGAAACAGACCGCAGTAAGTTCGCAGTTCTTGTGTCTACCACAGGCACGGAGACAGCAGATTTCACAGATACGCTTATGGTTTTCACTCCTTATGGTGAGACAGAATGGCGCAAAAAGGCATATAGCCTCGACAAATATGCTGGCAAGACCGTATATATAGCATTTCGTGACTACGGCAATGGCACTACAGGTTCGGCATTCTTGCTGAACTATACGTATATAGATGATGTGAAAGTGGGGCAAGGTAGTGAGTCTGACCTTGCAGTGACAAAGGTCGTTTCGCCTGTGGCTGGACCAGAAACGCAGCAGAACATCACCTTTGAATACTCTAATACGGCAATGCCAAACACATCGCTTACCGCTTCATATAGCGTGAATGGCGGTGAACCCGTCAGCGAGTCTTTAGAGAGCGGATACGAGTGCGCGTCTGGTGAGACAAAGACTTTCACATTTAGTTCTCCCGCAACATTCATAGCCGGTGCAGACAATACTGTGAAAGTATGGGTGACAGCAGACAACGACCAAGTGCATGAGAACGACACTCTTTCTGCTACGGTGAAGATAGACAACGTGTTCTCACTTCCTTATGAAATGACTACGGCGAACAACGCCGATGGATGGACATATACTTACCATAAGAAATCGGGAAGGAACTATACCGGATGGTGGATAATCAGCGAAGGCTCGCCTTGGACTTATAGCCTCTGTGCCAAGGAGAGTATATTGGAGGGCAAGTGGTTTGCCCTAGAGCGAGGTAAGGTGAACCTCACATTCGGATATTCTTCAGGTACGGAACTTCCAATGTCGCTCTTCTTGACAGACTACAGTACAGGCAAGGTTGATACGTTAGAAGTGACACTACCAGCCAGTACAGAACAGGCCACAGCAAAAACAACCATGGTGGTGGCTGCAGATGGCAAGTACAAAATTGGACTGAAGCCAGGCTCAACGTACTATGATTCAGCAATTCTTTATTCTCTCTCTATGGCTAAGGCAGTTCCTGGCGATGTTGCTGTTACGGCCGTCACACTTCCCTCTGCTGTTACAGCCGGTGAGTATCACCCTATATATATAAAGGTGAAAAACAACGGAGAGCAGGAAGCTACCAATATTCCAGTAAAAGTAGTTGTTGATAGTGTAGTTGTTGACGAAGACATTATCCCTGCTATCGCTGCCGGAGAAACGGTGGAATGGATGGTTGGGCAAGGCACTGCGGCTGATGTGATGCACGGTGTTAACCTTTCAGCCGGCGACCATGATGTGAAAGTGTTTACTTCATTTGAAGATGATGCAGACGCATCCAACGACACTATCTCCACTTTGGTATACGCCTACGAAAAGCTTACGCTTCCTTTCGCTGAAAGTTTTGAAAGCGAAGACGGCAGCAAGGCATGGGTTGCCGAAAACTTGAGCGACAATGCCCTCAACTGGACGATTGGAACGGCAAAGGTAGGCAACGTAAACTGGGCAAAAGATGGTGAGAATGCCGCATACATGTCAAGCGTGGCAAACGCAGAACATAATGCGGTATTGCGTTCGCCTGTAATTTCTGTTGACACAGCTGCTACTGTCCGCCTTTCATATTACTACACTACGCGCATGAAGGCAACGGATGCTGCTGACGTAACATTGCTTACGGCAATGGTCAAGAGCCTTTCAACTGATAGTGTATTCGTGGTTTCCTCGTGTGCTGACAGTATAACCGATGCCAACACAGGAGTTTACCATCAAGGCTATATGCTTGTGAACCTTCCTGATGCAGGAGATTACCAAATTGAATTCCTCAACACAGGAAAGGGACACGATGTCGTTCTTGATGATGTACGTCTTGACCAAAGCAACGATATCGCTGTTGTTTCTGCAAGTCAGACGGCGAAGAGCGGCTTCAACAATACCGTAAACAAGGTGTCTGTAACCTTCGCCAACCACGGTGCTATGACTGTTGACAAGGTTTCGCTTAAACTCACTACGGCAACAGGCGATGGTACAACAACCGAAACAATCGGTGAATATGCGCAGAGCGTTGCACCTGGTGACACAATAACCTTCGACTTTGACGCTGTTGATGTTAGCACCGCGGCGACATACTCGTCAACTGTAAGCGTGTCAACAAGTGAGGAGGATGCTGATACGTTCAACAACACATATTCATTGCCAACTTTCGAGAGTTACGCTAACGCAACCTTGCCATACACTGCTGACTTCGATACCGATGACCAACAGGCTCAATGGATTCTTGGCGGAACATGGCAGACTGGTACATACTCTTCGTCAAGTTCTGCATATAATGGGACAGGCGCAATCTCCCACCATAAGAAGGCTTCAGCAGAAGATGGTGACTGGGCATTCTCAGGATGCATAGAGATACCAGCCGGAACATATGACCTCTCGTTCTTCTACCGCACCTTCCTCAACGGAAAGACTCAGAAACTCTATGCACAGAACTTCGCTATCTTCCTTGGAACAGAACCCGAAGCAGAAGCTATGACGCAGACGCTTTATACAAGTCCCACAGATGTCCTAGCCTATGAGAAACGCTATCGTCGTGTGGAGCAGCAGTTCACGGTAGAGGAAAGCGGCAAGTATTATATTGGAGTGAAATGTACTTCGCAGTCAGCTTATGGAGTGCTCTATCTTGACAACATACAACTTTATGATGCAGACAAGACGGCTCCTGTATTGACAAGCTACGCAACGGAATTCGCAGACTTCTACCGCTACGACCCATCAAGCCAGTTCTCACAGTGGCAGGACGCAACAGAAGATAGCGGCATTGAGGCAACGCAAAAAATATTCAACGCAGGAAATCCTCAAACCGAACTTCCTGGCATTATAGTATCTCCGGCATTCACATTGTCTGCAGGAACGATACTCTCTGCAAATCTCAACTATGCAATGAGTGTAGACGGCAATCTTTCTGATGAGGCCAAGGCACAAATTAAGACCACGCTTTATCTTTCTCCTGCCGACACGTTGGCATCTGACGCAGTAGTGCTGGCTGAAGGAACGGATATAAGCGGTGAGAAGGTAGCAGCAACAAGCACTCTTAATGTAAAGGAGACAACTCCGTATTATTTCATAGTGAAGGTAGAAGGCCCGACAAACAGTGTTGACGACACAGCCCAGCTCGCTTATCATCTCTATGCTTTGACGCTCAACACAGCAGCCGACTGCATATCTTCCGTTACAGACAACAATGGAAAGGTGAAGCTTTACAATGCCAGCGGTATGCTACTTGGAGAGTATGACAGTCAGGCAGAAGCAATGCAGAAAGCCCAGCCAGGAATAAACCTTCTCAAGTTTGAAAATGGAGGGAAAACAGTAAAAATAGTGAAGTAACAGATATTCACATTATTTCATTCTAGGCATCGTTGTTATAGCGATGCCTAACAATAAAAAAAAGGACTGGCGGAAAAATAAATCCGTCGGTCCCTTTTTTATATGTAAATCCTGTGGCTTGTGATTTAATCCCGATAGCCACATGACTATTGTTTATAGGCTTTCCTGTTCTGAAGAAAGCTTTTGGTATACAGTAGGTGTCATTCCCATCACGCTCTTGAAGCAGCGGTTGAAGCTTGCCGCATTGCGGTAGCCCACCTCTTCGTAAATGGTTCGGATAGTATATCGTCCGTATTCCTTGTTGTCAAGTCGGCGGCAAGCCTCCTTTATCCTACATTCGGTGAGCATTGACTTGAAGCTTTTGTGACATTCCTCGTTGATAACCACCGACACATACTTTGTATTAGATTCAACCAACTCCGCCAATTTGCTTAGGTTGAAGTCGGGATCGGAGATAACCGCCATGTCGGCAAAGGTGGCTTTTATGCGCTTTAGTAGCGTGTTGCGCTTCTCGTCACTGATAACATATCCGTCTTTCTGTTGTCCAGACTCCTTCTCTTCGTCTGTGCCTTCTGCGGAAAGTTGCTTGCGTTCTATTGCCAGCAGTTCCTTGTTTTTGGCAATGAGAATCTTTTGTGTGCGCTTAAGTATCTTGTTCTTATAGATTATTATTGCAGTCAGGCACCCTAATGCGATAAAGAGTAAAGATATTGCCAAGAGTATGGCCGTGAGTCTGCTAATGTGACTCTCCTTAACGCTGTTCTCATAGGTGTAGAGGTCGTTTTGCACGGAAAAGAATTTTGGCATGTTATACATGCGGTCATAAAGTTTGTTGAACTTGTCCGAATAGAAAAATGCGCTGTCTTGCTCTCCCAATTTTGCATAGCTATCGGCCAACATCCTGTATGAGTTTATTTTCATGTCGTTGCTTCCCAGCCGTTTTGCTTCAGCAAGACATCGTTTCCCCGTGGCAATGGCTTCAGCACATTGCCCTTGCATAACGAGGATGTTGCCGATTTCGCTTTCCTGGAAAAGGAGGTATAAAGGCTCCATCCCTTTCCTCTTTGCATAGTCAAGGGCTTTGTTATGATACGACAACGCACTGTCCACCTTGTTCTCTGCCTTGAATATGCGCGCTTTCTCGTAAAGACAGTAATATTCGTGCTTGTTCTTGTTTTGTGGCTTTAGCTTTGTCAGCTCATTGTAATACTTTTGGGCTTTTGCCGTGTCGTTCCGTTCACAACTATAGGTGACAAGATTTGACAGTAGTGACGACTGTCCGTCAACGTGCTTAATCTTTACAGCCAGTTTGTAACTCAGTTCGCCATATTGAAAGCATCCTTCTATGTTCCCGAAGCAGTGGTATAGGATGCTGACGTTGCCGGCACATCGCATGGCGGCAAAGTCGTTGTTTTCCTTTTCCGCGGCAATATAACCTCTACTGTAGTAGTGTAACGCTTCAAGATAGCGCTCGTTAGCCTTCAGCTTGTCTGCCGTTGCCATCAGTTGCACCGCATCATTGCTCACGTTGGAGCAGGAGTTGATAAAAAGCAACAGCGCAGAAGATATCAGTTGTATAAGTATATATCGTTTCATTTTGTCGGATTGTCCCGTAGCAAAGTTACTATTATTTTTCTTTCCTACACATAATACTTACATAAAAGCATAAACTTCCGCCTAATTTCTTGAAATATTAAAGAAAATGGAGCGGTCTGCTTTTATGTTTCTTTATTTTTTTGTTCTTTTGCATATCAAAATGTAATATGATGCGTATGATTTGGCGGTGTGTGACCGCTTTAGCGTTGAGCTTTTACGTAAAAAGACGGTAAAGGGACTGCCGCATATTTAACGAATTGAAGAAAGATAAACAGAATAAGATTATGAAGAAATTTTTACTATTGGCGGCCGTAGCACTTGCTTGCGTGCAGGGTAGGGCAGGTTGGAACACTAATCTCTCGGTGAATACTCAATTGACGCCGACAGGGATGTACTTCTATGACAAGGAAATGAAGACAAATCAAAATGGTTATACGTACGTTTCGTTTATAACCCCCGCAGATACAACCCTTGCATACCGCTTGCAGATAATCAACAAGGACGGCAACAAAGTGCTGAGTAATGGTGGAAAGGTTGTTTCGGCTGAGGCTTACCGTACATATACTACATGGAACAACTATCTTCAGATAGATAAAGACGGAAATGCCTTCTTCTCAGTGCACGACAACCGCTTTGGCAATGGTAGTTTCTTGCCGACTTATACTATATATAAGTTCAGTCAAACTGGTGAACAGTTGTGGAGCGGCACCGTTCTCAATGACAGTATCGGCAGTACCTACGGCAGTGGTTTGCAGATGCTTTGCACTGATGACAACGGATTGCTTTGTGCATATTGCGGAACCGACGAAACTCTTAAGAAAGACTACGTGCTCGTTGAGAAGCTCAATGCAGATGGCGTTAAAGAATGGAAGCAAACAGTGTTCTATGGCTCGCGCCTTTCCAGACCATACCCCTTCCTTTTTGATGCAGGTAACGGAAATGCACTCATTACGTGGGTGAATGGCGCCAGCATGTATTCGAATCTTATAAGCATATCCACGGGCGAAGTACTGAAGAGTACCCCAACGGAGGTATATACCAGCGGGTACGCTTCGGATAAGGTGCTGGAAGTTATTGAACATGCCGCGGGTCCAGACAACGGAGCTGTCTTTACTTTTGTAGACTCCAACAAACAGGGACGCTTTATCTATGTGAAAAGCAACGGTCAGCTCGGCCTTGACGGCGACAATGCCGGAATTTTGCTAGATAATTCTTACACTGAAGAAGGAACTCTTATGGCTTCAACCATGCCATTGCCGGTTTATGATCCAGACCAAAAGGTATTCAACTGCTTCTATAAAGTTTTTGACTACTATTCAAGCAAAACTCAAGGCTTGTTCGTGCAGCAAGTTGATGAAGAAGGCAACTTTAAGTGGACTGACGGAAAGGCTTATCTGCCAATACAGACGGACTACAAGTATTCTTATTTCCAAATGAAGGACATGGGTAACGGGAAATCAGCAGTGTTCTACTTGAAACAGGACAACTCCACCTATGCTATTACCGGAGACTACGTACTTTTCGACAACGCATGCAACGCCATCTCTGATGCGCAGCCGTTTGCGCAGTCGACGGGAACAAAGGTAAACCTTTGGGTTTCCGATATGATGGACGGCAACAAGTTCCTTATTGGATGGGACGAGAAACGCTCTGGCTCTAGCTATTCCATCTTCATGCAAGACGTGACATGCCAGGATGCTTCTGGAATATCATCCGCTTCCAACGCCAAAGGTACGCAGGCAGAGCCAGTTGCATACTATACTCTTTCAGGAATGAAAGCTTCCGCCCCCGTTAGTGGTATAACGTTGGTAAAACTCTCCGACGGAAAGACTGTGAAAGTGGCTAAGCCATAACCGTTTGGCAGCCATGTCGGGATAGATAGGCAATACACAAACATATTAAAACATACAATGTCTAACTTAAAAGAATGAAGTTATGAAGAAAATTCTACTAGGCGCATCAATGTTCCTGTCGTTTGCAGCAATGTCACAGGCGCAGACAACGGTAAATGTCGAAACTCCGGGAACGCTCTCTTCCAAAATATCTGCAGAAGAGAAATATAGCATAACCGACCTTACCATTACCGGTTCTATCAACGGAACAGACGTGAAATTTCTCCGTGAAATGGCCGGACAGGATCAGGACAATAACAAAACAGACGGAAAACTTGCCATGCTTAATCTCACAGACGCAAGCATAGTTGCCGGAGGTGATGCTTATTACGTTAAATATGGCGGCAAGGCCGACATCGAATACTATACAAAAGACAACCAAATGGGTGGTTGCATGTTTGTAAACTGCGCCGCTCTGCAGTCTGTCAGCATGCCAACCAACACGGAAGTTATTGCAGACAGTTGCTTCTTTAAGTGTACGTCGCTCGAAAGCGTGACATTCCCCGAAACAGTTAAGGAGATACGCACCTATGCTTTCGCTTATACTGCATTGTCCTCGTTCGCTTTCCCAAAAGACGTTGCTCTTTCAAAGGGAGTTCTCTATAACTGCTCTAGACTAGAGGCGGTAACATTGCCTGAAAACGTGACGGAAATTCCTGCAAAGGTTTTTACATCAACTGCATTTAAGTCGTTTGACTTCCCAACAACCCTCGTTACGATTGGTGAAGACGCCTTCGACAGCTCAAGTCTTGAAAGCGTAACCTTCCCAGCTTCGCTCCGCACCTTAAGCGATGGCGCATTCTATAGCTGCGAAAACCTTAAGACAATCAACTTCAACGACAGTCTTGAAACGATAGGAAGCGGCACATTCTCTTACTGCGATGCACTGACAACGGTAAATATCCCCAATAGTGTTAAATCTATGGGCGGAGCTTTTTCCGTATGTAGCTCACTTACTGAAGTACATCTCCCCGATAGTCTTACAAAGATTGCGGACAGTATGTTCGACCGCTGCGGTAATCTAGAAAAAGTGAATATCCCTAACACCGTAAAGGTGATAGAACAAAATGCTTTCCAGAACAATTCCTCGTTGCAAGACGTTGTTTTCCCCGATTCTCTCGAAGAAATTTGGGACTATGCCTTTGCCAGCTGCGAGAAATTTACAAAGCTCATACTTCCGTCAAAGTTAAAGTCGATAGGTGCTTCTGCCTTTGATTTTTGCTATGCTGTAGATACAATCTCTTTCCCTGAGTCTCTTCAGGAAATACAGATGTTCGCTTTCGAATTTTGCACAGGCTTGAAGTCTGTAACCCTTCCCGAGGGTATAACAACATTGGGCGATGGCGCTTTTATGGGCTGCGACAACCTCACATCCGTGAGCCTGCCCTCAACGCTTGAAATGGTCGGTCCAATGGCATTTGTCAGCGATTTCAACCTTGCATCTATCAATTGTGCAGCCGTTGTTCCTCCTGTTTGCGGAAGAAATGCTTTTGCAGATGTTCCTACCGACAGCTGTGTGCTCACCGTTCCTGCTGGCACAAAGACCGCATATAGCGAGGCTGATACATGGAAAGACTTCTTGAATATTCAGGAAGCTGCGGTTGATGGAATAAACAGTGCTTCCAAAACATCTGCAAAGGTTGAGACATCTCGATTCAATCTTGCCGGTCAGACTGTAGGTGCTGCTGCGAAAGGCATTGCAATCGTTAAGTATTCCGACGGAACAACTGTTAAGACTGTAGTAAAGTAAAATAACTCTTCATCTAAACCCCGCGGGCTTTTTTTCAGAATTCTGCCGTTCTTGAAAGAAAGGCCGTGGGCTTTCTAGTCCAAGTCTGCGGCCCTGCGTATGTAACGCACAAAAACCATGCTTTATGGCGGCAGACAAAATAAATACAGCGCAGGACTGAAAATGTCCTGCGCTGTATTTATTTTACTCTTACGGCATGTCCTTGCCGTATGAAAATTATCCGTTGTTAATCTTTCTTCTTGGGTTTCCTTCTAGCCCAGCCCTCTTCGCTAAAATCAGGCTCTTCGCCAACGAGTTTCACATTGTCGTTGCGGAAGAACTGTCGCCAGTCGTTTCCGGTGTCGTCTCCGAGTGAGAAATTGTCATTCTCGTGGTTACTCTTGGCGGCACTCTTGCGCTTTGACTTCTTCTCGAGACGGCTGAAATCATCCATTTCATCGCTTTCTTTGCGTCCGCGCGAGCGCTTTTCGCCTTTCTTTCCGCGTCCTTCTCCGCTAGCCGATGCTTTCTGCCCTCGGCCTTGCTTCTGTCCGTGCCCACTTTCGTCAGCGTCGTTACACCTCACGCTACGCCCTTTGTATGTCGTTCCGTCTATGGCACGCATAACTTTCTGCGCGTCCTTTTCTGGCACTTCGATGTATGAGATACGGTCGAGCAGGTCAATATGTCCTACTTCCTGTCGCTCGTGCATGTTGCGGTTGAGGAACTGCATAACCTCCCCGGGATAAAAGCCGTCGGTCTTGCCAAGGTTTATAAACAATCTCTTGTATCCCTTTTCTGCTTTTCTCGTTTCGCGTTTTCCGCCATCCTGTCGTTTCTTCGTTCCGCGGCTTCCCTTTTCGCCTTTGCCGGAAGTTGATGGTGGGAGAATCTCTGGCGCATCGGCATAATAAGCCAGGAATTTTCCGAACTCCATGCTGACAATCTTCTTTATGATGTCTTCTTTGTCGATGTATTCGAAGTAGCGGTTTATGTCGTTCATAAACGGTTCTATCTCCTCTTCGTTTACGTCGGCCTTCACAATCTGGTCCATTACCTTGTAGAGCTGCTTCTTGCATATCTCCTCAGGCTTGGGGATACTGCCTTCGATGAAGTCCTTTTGTATAACTTTCTCTATGGCGCGCATCTTGCTCTTTTCGCGGGTGTGCATAATAGCAATTGATGTACCGTTCTTTCCAGCGCGGCCTGTTCGTCCGCTGCGGTGGGTATAGCTCTCAATGTCGTCAGGTAGACCATAGTTAATAACGTGGGTAAGGTCGTCAACGTCAAGTCCGCGAGCAGCAACGTCAGTAGCCACAAGTAGCTGCGTGAGGTGTTGGCGGAATTTCTGCATGGTCAAGTCGCGCTGTTGCTGCGAGAGGTCACCGTGGAGCGACTCAGCATTGTATCCGTCGTGGATGAGTTTGTCGGCAATCTCCTGCGTTTCGCGTTTTGTACGGCAGAAGATAATGGCGTAAATCTTAGGATAGTAATCAACGATGCGTTTCAATGCCAAATACTTGTCTTTGGCATTAACCATATAGTATATGTGGTTAACGTGTTCCGCTCCCTCGTTGCGGCTGCCAACAACAATTTCCTTTGCATCATGCAGGTAGTTTTTGGCAATCTTCTCAATCTCTTTGCTCATTGTTGCCGAGAAAAGAAGAGTGTTTCGGTCGGTGGGAACTCCGTCGAAAATCTCGTTGATGCTTTCCGAAAAGCCCATGTTTAGCATTTCGTCAGCCTCGTCGAGCACCACGTTTTTCACGTTGTCAAGATTAGCCGCTCCGCGGTTCATTAGGTCGATGAGGCGCCCCGGGGTGGCCACTATCACTTGTGCACCATGGCGAAGTGAGTGTATTTGATTTTGTATTGACGTGCCACCATAGACGGGCACAACGTTCAGTCCGTCTATATACTTGCCGAATTCGCTCAAATCGTCAGAGATTTGCAGACAAAGCTCACGGGTTGGCGAAAGGATTAAGGCTTGTGTGGAACGGTTGTTTGGTTCGATTTTCTGTAATACGGGTATGCCGTAGGCGGCAGTCTTTCCCGTTCCTGTCTGTGCTAGTGCAACGACATCGTTGCGGTTGCCCAATAAATAAGGGATAACTTCTTCTTGTACGGGCATTGGAGACTCAAAGCCCAATTCTTCGATGGCGCGGCGAATCTCTTCGCTGACACCAAGTTCTTCAAATGTTTTCAAATTAAAAAAGATGATGTTAATGAAGCTGCACTGAAAAATAGCGGCGGCAGCTCTTCGTAATTTGCCTGCAAAGTTACTGATAATTTGTGAATTGCGTTGCTTTTCTTCCAGGCAATCGCACGACAATAGTTGAAAAACACTAAATAATCATCCGTTATCGCCGTTATTTATGCGGAAATAAGTATTTTTGCAGTTATGATAAAAGTTAGAATAATAAACAAAGGGCATCATGCCCTTCCTTGTTACGCAACACCGCAGAGCGCCGGAATGGATTTGCGCGCCAATATTAGCGAGGATATAACGCTGAAGCCGATGCAACGTGCCTTGATACCAACAGGACTCTTTATGGCTTTGCCACCAGGCTATGAGGCGCAGGTAAGACCGCGCAGCGGACTCGCCTTGAAGCATGGCATTACGGTATTGAATTCTCCTGGCACAATAGACGCCGACTATAGAGGTGAAATAAAGGTGCTGCTCGTGAACTTTTCAGACGAGGACTTTATCGTTAGTGATGGCGAGCGCATAGCGCAAATGGTTATTGCGAAGCATGAAAATGCCGCTTTCATCGAAGTTGAAGAGCTTGACGAAACGGTGCGTGGAGCGGGAGGTTACGGTCATACAGGAGTGGAATAGCATGTCGGTGCGGTTTCTGAATATATTTTCTGCCACGCTGATTGCTGTGCTGCTTTCGGCATGTGGAACAGGGCAGAGCGTGAAGGAAAATGCTCCGTCGGGGAGAGATACGCATGTCGCCCAATCGGGTGCAATAGATACTACGAGCGTAAACACACGCCGGCGGTTAGCATATTTTTATGCCGAAGCAGCGAAACAACAATCGCTGGGAAATTATGATGCTGCCTACACGTTGCTCTTGCACTGCAGGAATATTGATCCCAATGCAGCAGAAGTGCATTACGCCTTGTCAAGCTTTGACGCTGAAGTAAATTCCAAGGAGATGAGCGTTGCCGACATTCGGCGGGCTGCGGAACTTCAGCCAGACAATACAACATATCTGTGGCAGTTGGCAGCAGCATATTGGGAGGGAAAAGACTATAAAAACGCGATAAAATCGTTCGAAAAAGTTTATTCTAAGACACCGGATAACACAGATGTCCTTGATATCCTTTTCCGTCTGTATATGGATACAGCCGATTATGACAAGATGATTGCCACAGTTGACCGTATGGAGCTTGCCGACGGCGAGAGCGAGAAGACAGTAATGTCGAAGCTTTTTGTCTACAACAAGCAGGGAAAGAAAAAAGAAGCCTACCGCACACTGAAAAACTTTGTTGACAGATACCCCAATGATCCGCACTATCAAGTAATGATGGCAAATTGGCTTCTTCGTAGCAATGACAAGAAAAATTCGCTCGCCATACTGCAGAAAGTGCTTAAAGAAGATCCGGACAATGCCTCGGCACAGTTGTCAATGGTGGATTATTATCGGGCAGAAAACCATGATTCCATCGCTAATTTAATGGAAGAAAACCTTCTGCTTAACCCGAAGACGGAAGCAGACACCAAGGCTTCAATACTAAAGAACGTAATAGCTCGCAACGAAAGCATGGGGGCAGACAGTACCAAAATTCTTGATTTGTTTCAAAGAATAATGGCAAAGAATCCTAATGACGTGCAGATGTTGCAGTATCGTGCCGCTTATGTTTCAATGAAGAATATGTCGCAAGATTCCATTGTTGCCGCATATAACGCAGTGCTTGCCATAGAGCCAGACAACAAGGTGGCGCGTCTTCAGCTTATCCGCACGCTTTGGGGAAACGCAACTCCTTCGGAACTTATAAAGATATGCGCACCTGGAGTGGAATATAATCCCGATGAAATGGCGTTTTATTACTTCCTTGGCTTTGCTTATGTCCAGAATGATGAAGATGATAAGGCTCTTGATATTCTTCGCAAGGGTGTTGCCCAAGCAACTGATGCCAGTGAACCGGCATTCGTTTCTGACATGTATTCATATATAGGAGACTTGCTTCACCAACAGGGTTTAGTGGATGAGGCTTACGCAGCCTTTGACAGTTGCTTGCAATGGAAAGACGACAATGCAGGATGCTTGAACAACTATGCCTATTATATAACGCAGTCTGGTGGGGATTTGGCTAAGGCCGAGAGGATGAGCTATAAGACTGTTAATGCAGAACCAATGAACAGTACTTATCTTGACACTTATGCATGGGTGCTGTTTTGCGAGAAACGATATACGGAAGCATCTATATACATAGAACAGGCATTGGCTAACGATACGACAAATAGTTATGTTATGCTTGATCATGCCGGCGACATATATATAATGTTGGGCGAGACCGACAAAGCAATTGCCTCTTGGCGCAAAGCTTTAGAAGCTGGCGGAGGTGATTCCGCCGTAATTGAAAGAAAAATAAAATTGAAGAAATACATACCATCAGAGTAATGAGACTATCAGAAACGCTAATGACTGTTGCCGCATGTGCGGCACTTGCCTTTACTATTGCATCGTGTGGCACTAAAAAAGTTGTAGCAGAGGGAAATGCCTCCGCATCATCTACTGCGGCAAGCACTGTTTCTACACAAAAAAATGCAGAAGCACAAACGGAACTCTCAAGGCTGAATTGCTTGCGTAGGGTTGCCGATAATGCCGTTTACAGCAAGAATGTAGTGTCAAAGATAAAGTGTACGATAAGTACCGGCAGTAGTAATATATCTGTTGGCGGTTCACTCCACATGCGACGCGACGAGGTTATCCGCATACAACTTGTGCCTTTCGGTATTATGGAAGTAGGGCGGTTGGAATTCACAAAAGACCATGTGCTGTTGATTGACAGAATAAACAAGGAATATGTAAAGGCTTCTTATTCAGACGTTGATTTTCTCAAGAACAACGGCTTGGACTTCTATGCTCTGCAGGCATTGTTTTGGAATCAACTTTATGTGCCAGGTATGCAAAAAGTGACGGATTCATCGCTAAAATCATTTGCGGCAGAGATAAAAGATGGGGCGGATACCAAGATTTCCACAACCTATGGAAAAATGACTTATGTGTGGACCGCAGATAGAAACTCGGCTCTTATAAAATCGGTTAGCGCAAAGTATGCTGGCGGTAATGGCGACAATACATCAGTAAATTGCCAATATTCAGGTTTCAGAAGTCTTGGCACGAAACAATTTCCCACAGGGATATATCTTACAATGAATACGAAGATGGTTAAAAATGCCAGTAAGATGTCTCTCGACCTCCAGTTGAATACGTTGTCTACAGACAGTGATTGGGATGCAGAAACATCGGTTTCATCGAAATATACTCAGGTGGGAGTAGAGGAAATCCTGACAAAATTGGGAGGAATGTGATATGCGTAATATCGTATATGTCCTTATTGCATCTATCTTTTTAGCCACGTCTTCTACAGATGCCATAGCACAAACAAAGAAGAAAGCCTCGGCATCTGTAACGGCAAAGCAAAGTTCCGCCAAAAAAACTGCAACGTCAAAGCGAAAAAGTTCACAGACATCTGCAAAGGGAAAGTCTAGAGCGAAGCAGAATAAGAAGAAAACCGCAAAGTCACCCGTTTATACAAACGAGAACATACGCGGATTGCAGACACAACGCGCCGTAGTACAGAAAAAAATACGGGAGCAGGAGAATTTGCTTCGCGCCAATAAGGCAGATGTGAAGAAGCGGCTTGACGAATTGTTTACTATTAGTGGCGAGATAGATCAACACCAAAAGAACATAGACGGAATAGAGAAAGACATTACAAGCATCAACGGAAATATATCTATGTTGCAAGCTCAGCTTGGTACACTAGAGCAACAATTGCAAGACAGGAAGGCAAAATATCTCAAGTCGATGCGGTATCTTGCTAAAACCCGTGCCATTCAGGATAAATTGATGTTTATTTTCAGTGCAAAAAGCCTCACGCAGATGTATCGTCGCTTGCGTTTCGTTCGCGAGTACGCCACATATCAGCGTGCGCAAGGCGAGATGCTAAAGGATAAGCAAGAACAAGTGGCTCTAAAGCATAAGCAACTTGAGACGGTGAAAGGGCAAAAGAACGATTTGCTTTACAAAGGTAAAAAGGAAAAAACGGCTCTTGAGGGTAAACAGACGGAGCAACAGGCAATGGTTACGACACTTAAAAAGCAACAAAAGACGATACAGTCTGTCATTGCCGACCAACGCAACAAGGATGCAGCCTTGAATGCACAAATAGAGAAGCTAATTGCAGAAGAAGTGGCAAAGGCTAAAGCTAGAGCCGAGGCCGAAGCAAAGCGTAAGGCGGCAGAAGCTGCCGAGGCAAAGCGTAGGCGTGAGGCTGAGCTTGCACGTAAAAAAGCTGCAGCAGAAGCTGCCGCGCGTGAAAATGCCCGACGCATACAGGAGGCGAAGGAGCGTGAGGCACGCCTGAAGGCAGAAGCAGCAAAGGCGGCTGCCGAGAAACGCGATGAAGAAGCACGCCGAAAGGCTGAGCAGGCAGCGCGTAGGGCTGAAGCTGAGCGTGAGGCTGCAGAGAGAAAGGCAGAGGTTGACAGACAGAGAAACGAAAGGGAAGTGGCAAAGGCAAAGGCTGAAACGAGCGAAGCGCAGAGCGTAAGCAGTGCCGATCGCCAGCTTAACCAAAGCTTTGAGCAGAATAGAGGTCGTTTGCCAATGCCGGCTTCTGGTAGAATAGTGACACATTTCGGACAATACAATGTGGAGGGTCTGAACAATGTTCGTTTGGATAGCAAAGGCATAAATATTAAATGTGGTTCAGGTGCCTCGGCGCGTTGCATATTCAATGGCGAGGTAACGAAAATTTTCAATGTGATGGGCGTAAAAGGCGTGTTGGTTCGTCACGGACAATATATTTCTGTTTACAGTAATCTCGCATCTGTCAGTGTCAGTGTCGGTCAGAAAGTGTCAACAGGGCAACAACTTGGGGCAGTTGATTCCGGCGGAATACTTCAGTTTCAGCTTTATAAAGGGTTTGCAAAGCTTAATCCCGAGGCATGGCTACGGTAAGGTCGTGCCTTGTGTTCCCCTGTTGGATATAGTCAGAAATCAAGTACTTTCAGGTATTTTTCTATGGCATCCTCTATTTCGCTAAAGCGGATGAATTCATCGGCACAGTGGGAGCGTGCTGAATTTCCCGGTCCCAACTTGATGCTGTCGAAAGGCATCAATGCCTGATCTGATAGGGTAGGTGAGCCAAATGGCTTCATTCCCAACTCAACACACCGTTTTACGAGCGGATGCTCAATGGATATGCCTGAAGAATGAAGGCGGAAGGAACGGGCTTTCACATCGCAAGACAAATGTCTGCGTATGAAATCGAAAACTTCTTCGTTGGTATATAGTTCGTTCGTTCGCACATCAACAACCATTTCGCAAGTGTCTGGAACGACATTATGCTGCGTTCCTGCTTTCATTACGGTTACATTCATCACCGTGGGACCGAGGAAATCGCTTATTCGCTTGAATTTGTAGGAACGAAGCCAGCAGAGGTCATCTACAGCCTCGTAAATGGCGTTGATACCTTCACCGCGTGCCGCATGTCCCGACAGGCCGTGTGCCGTAATGTCTAGCACCATCAATCCTTTCTCTGCTACGGCAGGTTGCATCCCCGTAGGCTCTCCAACGATAGCCACGCTTATTTTAGGGAGTAGCGGCAGAATGCAGCTTATGCCATTCGCTCCCGACACTTCTTCTTCTGCGGAAGCTAAATATATAAGGTTGAAGTTCCTCTCTCTTTCGCAAAGTATGCGGAATACTTGCAGTAGTGAGACAAGTCCGCCACCGCAGTCGTTACTCCCCAAACCATAGAGTGTATCTCCTTCCAGAGTAGGGCAGAAAGGGTTTCGTTGCCATGTTTTTACCGGTTTCACCGTATCAATGTGTGCATTTAATAGTATTGTATCTAGCTTTTCATCGAACTCCGGAGCAATGCTCCACACATTGTTCATATGTCGATGGCATTCTAAACCATAACTCTTCAGAGCATTTTCCATGATATCCGCGGCTCTTGTTTCCTCGCGGCTTACTGATGGCGTGGCAATGAGTAGCTTCAGTAGGTCAAAAGCATCGTCAGCATATTTTTTCCTATCCATAATAGATGTTGTAAGTTGTTTATTTGAAGGCAAAATTACGTAAATCGTTTCATTTCTGAAACCGTTTTTTCAGTAAAAAGCACAGAATTTTACCATTCTCCATAACGTTTCCATTAGGTTTCCCCATCTGTATACTTTATTGTTGCCAGCGCAGAAAGCCTGTTCTTGTTAGCATTGTTGTTACAGAAAGCGTATTCTGCAACAAGTGCGATGTGCGTTTTCTCTTATGTTGAAGTACTTTACGATTAAATTTGCAGAGCAAGTTAACCAGCCGTTATTGCAATATGGCTTCTTTGCTTCTCACAATCAGTAATCACATATTTATTAGAAAAGCTTATGAAAAAGAGAAGATTTCTAGCGCAAAGGGCTTTCAGCATTATGATAATGCTGGCTCTTGCAGTTTTGTCATTTGCGAGTACGGCAGACCAGTCATACAAAATTACTTTCAGCGCACGCGGTGAGGCACAGACAGTGGAGCGTGTGCTAGTGCAAAATTTGAGCATCCAAGAGAGTGTAGAGCTTTTAGGTACCGACACGCTTCTGCTTACTTCCAACGATGAGTTGTTGGGAATAGAGAACGTTACTCCCCTTAAAGCATCGGAATTGCATCTGCAACTTGCTAACGGGAAGCTCTTGGTAAATGGCAGCTTAGCTACTGACCTTGTTGTAACAATTCATACACTGTCTGGAAGCCAGGCTTATCAAAGCCGTTCCCCCGTGACTGCAGGTCTTGTCCAGCTCACACTGCCCCCTTTAAGACAGGGTGCATATATAATCAGCGTCAGTGCTGGCGGACAACACAAAAGCATTAAATGGATTTGCGGTAATTCCATCAACCAGACATTGGACAATAATATTTGTAACTCATTCCTTTCGCAAGAAACGGCAGAAGATGTGCTAAACTTGCCTGCTTCCAGCGAAGAATTGACAGGCGTGGCAAGCAATTCTCGCCTTCTATCTCTTCGTTATAAGGAGGGGGACATATTGCGCTTTGTCGGCACGTCTGGCAAGATGACAACCATAATGACCCTTTCACCGCGGTCAAGTCATCCTGTTTACTTCGACTTTTATAAATGTGAAGACGCCGATGGAAACAATTATGCCATTGTTAATGCTGGTGGTTTGATGTGGATGGCTGAAGATTTGAGAGCGACAAACGTGTCTGGTGTAAAGAGCGTGCAAGATCTTGAACAATGGGGAAATGATGCCAATGACAAGAGTGCCAAGATATATATCGGTGGTGATGGTGTGTATTATTCTAGAGAGGCGGCACTGAAAGCTTTGCCAGAAGGGTGGAACCTGCCAACGCAAGGTGAAATTGACTATTGGGTGAAGAAAACTGTTGGCAGCTACTCAATAGCCGGTAAAGCGTTGAAGAGTCGTGATGGTGAGTGGAGTTCTTCCGTAGACGGAATAGACAATTATTCCGTAGGGTTAACGCCTAATGGATATATCAGAAACGGGGAATTGCAAGAAACAGGCAAGGCTGTGTTGCTGACACGCAGTACAAAAGATTTGAAACCTACAGTGTTTATCGTTTCTGACGATTCAGACGAACTTACAATTAACAATGGTTATAGCATAGACAATCTTGCTTTTCATGTTCGTGGAGTGAGAAGTGCGCCATCTGCATATTCCACTATGTTCAAGAAGTTCGGCATGACACCTCAGACTGTGGCTCCTGAAAAATCAGGAGAAATAGATTACGGCCCATTAGGCAAAACATATACGTTGCTCGCAGGTAAGCAAAGCATTGCGTTTGACTATAGTGGCGGACAACTAAATGACGCCGGTATGGAGAAACGCTCGGGTATTTTAACGCTTTACGATTTTCAGCGTGCCGGACTTTCAGAGGAAAAGTTTACCAATGACGGATTTATTGAGCAGGATAACAAGAACACCTTGCGCAAAATGGCGGCGATGACAGTTAACGGCAGACAATATATCATAGAAGCTAAATTTAAATGTCCCTTCCAACTTTGGACAAGAGTGGACGAGAATGGAAACGTAATATGTACAGATAATCATGATGAAATAGGATTGGCAAGTTTGGCTAATGATGCTTACGATGAAGTTGTAGAACTTGAAATCTACGGAGATTCGCTGCTAGATTACAAACTGATAAAGAAGTTTACTGTACAAGGACTGACTTTTGACGCATCTGCCTTTTATAACAATTTCCCGTATTTTCTGTATGGTGGCAGGACAACTGAGGCACGTTTCGATTTCGCTACGCGTTACTTCCAGCTTCTCACAGCTGATTTCACCCGCGATGGAATCGATGATATTGTAGTTAGCGTAGATGGGAAGATGACTATACTTGACGGAGATATAGTGCTTAATGGCGAATATGACAATGCTTATTGGAATAAGTATAATCGTGGGGCAGTCATTGCCAATGACATATTAAAAAAGAGTGATGACGGTTATTATAAAAATACAAACGTGGCGCGTTTGGCTGTGGGAGACGTTAACAACGACAATTATCCCGAACTGGTGGTATTTAGATCTAGAAACGATCCTTATACCAAGAGTTATTTGGATTTGATAGCTGTGGATATATATCAAAACCAAGGTGAACTTTGTCTCTATTATGACTATTATCTTTCTCACCGGTATATGCACTGGACGTTGAGCGAAAAGGAGTATGGGACAAGAACTAACACGTGGTTTCTCGACGTTAAGGTAGGCAACGTTACAAACGGGAAATATCCCGACGTTGTTATGCTATATCGTGACTATAATGACAAGTCGTATGCACAGTATGCAACGCTTGCTGTGTGTCAATATAATCCTGATGCTGGTTATTTCGATGAAAAATTCAAACAGGTATCTGTGGACGGCGGAAAGGTGAGCGGGGGCTTCCGTAGCAATGCAGGTTGTGCCGGAAACTGCAACGTAACGCTTTTGCGTACAGAAAACGGGCTTTCGAGCAAGCGCGAGATTATAGTTGGAGCAGATCTGTGGTCATGGGACGCAAATGCCGGCAAAGTGAAGTTCAAGCAACAAGTGTTCGATTGGATTGACAATGGTAACTATTCTATATTTGCCGATAATATTGTCACAGCCAATCTTCTTGGAACCAGCGACGTTGAAGCTGTTTACTATTTTGCAAGCATGAGTACGTCAGACAATGCAGGTAAACGATATATGTATTCTTTTTTGGGTGCTAACATAATGGCGTATCAAGATTCGGGAAACCTGATAAACTGGTCGGCTTGGAATTACAATAGCAATCTGTTTAAGTACAACACGCACGGTAACCAATGGAAAACGAACAAGGAATGCGAGCTTATGTGGTGGATGGGCAGTAGCAATGTAGAATGGGGGAACAATCCAGCCCTATGCGCAGTTAACATAAACGCAAAAAGCAAGATATTGGAATACAAGTCCACGCAGAAAGTGTTTGGTGAGCCTACGATATATGCAATGATCGCTGCACCGCCAACTTATCTTTATGGTGAAAATGAGAAATCCCCTAGCGAGGATTATGTCACTAGTTGGGGATATTCGCGTAGCACTGCCACTGAGACTTCAAAGTCTAGCAGTATATCTGCATCGATTATTGCAGGCTTCGAGTATGAATTCAATGTTCCGCTAATCGGTCAGAAAGTTGGTGGAATTGATTTTACGACAAAGTTGCAGAGTGAATTCTCCAAATCTGTATCATCCGGCTCTTCCGTTACGTATAGTCAAACCTATGAAGCAAGAGACGACAATCGTGTTGTGATGCAAGTTACGCCATATACACTTTATACATACACGATAACATATGCGGAGAACCCTGACGAGATAGGCGGAGAATACCATGTGGCAATTCCTGGTAAGCCCAAAACTATTGGTCTCGGTCTTGCTGACTATAACGTTCTTGTGGCAGACGCTCCTGGTGCACCCTATCTTGGTGACGTGTTTAAGCATACGATTGGCGACCCATTCTCTTATCTTAAACCGGGAGACTGCCCAGGATGGAATACGATGTGGGGCGACGGAAAGGAAGATAGCTATGTTACCACAGGCTCGGGTGGCGCAACAACACGGGAAATCTCTATTGAAAACTCTTCAGAAGAGTCTTCTGGCTTCTCATTCTCCAATGAAACGGAACTCGTCGTTTCAGCCGGATGCGTTAAAGCTGGTGTTGGCTTCGGTTATAACCGCTCCAATCAAGTTTCTCATTCTGAAACTAAAGGCTTCGCTGTTTCGGCAAGTGTTCCGGGACTTGTTGTGGGAGATAGTAACCCCGACCGCACGTTTTTCGACTGGAATCTGTGTTGGTATTGTTACAGAGCCGGTGGACAAACCTTCCCCGTGGTTAATTATGTAGTGAAGCCGTTTGGATATGAATAGAGCTTACCAACATGAAACAATATATATATGTAAGGAATGATGCAGCAAAACTGCCGTAAGGATAAAAGTAATCCTTATGGTCGATAGAAAAAGGGCAGCTCCACTCTCTCAAAAGATTGGGGCTGCCCTTGTGCGAATGTGACGTTAACAGGATTTGTTAGCCATATAGTCGGACGGCGACATACCATTCTTTCGCTTAAACGAGCGGTAAAGACTTATTCTATTGGTAAAACCTGTTTCTTTTGCAAGTGCCTCAAGAGTGTGGCACTTGAGCCATCCGGCCTCGATGAGGCGTACAGCTTCAGCCAGTCGAAACTCGTTAATGTAAGTCTTGAAGTTGACACCTTGACAATGATTTATTGCTTCAGAAACGATTCTGTGGTTCTTTCCGCATAGTGCTGCCACATTGGCTATTGAAAGGTCTGGCTTTTTGAATAGAGCATAGGCCTTGATAATGTGTTCTATCTGTTCTATCAATATGCGATCGTCTTCAGTTTCTGTTTCCCATTCCTTAATCTGTTGAGGCATTTCTTCCGATTCCTCGATAAGCGGTGTTTCAATCTTTAGGAATACATGCACGTAGTTCATGAATTTCACGGCAAAGACAGAATAATATATCCCGCATGTAGTCATAAACAACAATTGCGTGAGTGGTGTTATTGCCCAAGCGAACAGAAAGGCCACTATGCCAACGGCTGTTGCACTGTAGAAAGCTACGGACACCCAACGCAGTCTCATTCGCTCATCATCAGAAAACCAGTTGTCCATGCGCAGTCGGTAGTTTTTGTAGTAGTGGCGGAAGATAGTAATATAGCGCATCACTAGCAAAGCGTACCAAAGGCAAAAGCAATAGAAAACCAGTTTCTGTCTGTTTTCAGGACAATATACATACAGAAGGAATGCCGCGGCAATGCTTACCGCTACAATTGTCGTTTCGTGAATTGCCTTGCGCCTTGTGAGAAAACTGGTATTGAGCAACGTTATGAGAGCAAATGTGAATAGGAAAGCTTGTGTTACAGCAATTGCAATCACAATCATGCTATTCAGCAAATCTCCGGCAAGAGGATTGCGGCATACTGCCTCGCATATCAGGGCAATGGAATAAACAAGGAATGTAGAAGCCATAACTTTTCGGGCAAAGACGTAGTTCTTCAGCTCTTTTTTCTTTGGAACGTCAAGGAAAAAGAGGCACAGACTGAACGTAAGCATCATTCCCGGAATGATGTATGCTGTAAGAAGGTGATATAAGAATATTAGCATAAAGAGTGTCAATAACGTAAAGACGCATACAAAAATAACAAAAACAGTAAAAAGCCACAAAAAAAATGTCCAAAATAACATGTTGTCGTTTTTGCAGACCAGGAAGGGAATTTGTGGTATATGTGTGGTTAATATAAAAAAATAAAGTGTGTTTCTAGTTAAAATGTATTAAGGGCGTTTTACATTTCCTTTATTAAAACGTCTTTATTTATAACTTCGTAGACGAAAAATCGAATGCAGGCATAAGTGTCTGCGGTTAATAAGGAAAAAGAATAATAAAGAAAGGAATAACAATGGACAAGAAAACCGTTTTTATGGCAGTTGCTGCAGGATGTCTCGTGCTGGGCAGCTGTGCAAGCAAGAAAGATTTGGAAAATTGCCAGAACGAAAACAAAGAGCTTACCCGCAATTATCAGGACACTAAGGAGCAGCTTGCAGCTTCGAAGGCTCGCGTTACGAGTTTGGAAGATCAGTTGCAACAGGCAAAGAAAGATTATGCTGCTTTGCAGAATTCACTTGACAAGAGTCTTGCAAATGCAGGGCAGAACAATGTCAGCATAGAGAAATTGGTAGACCAAATTAATGAGTCGAACCAGTATATCCGCCATCTTGTTGAGGTGAAGAGCAAGAGTGACTCTCTAAACATGGTGCTGACCAACAATCTTACTCGTTCGCTTAGTAAGGAAGAAAGCAAGGAAGTTGATGTTCAAGTGCTGAAGGGAGTTGTGTATATATCGCTAGCCGACAACATGCTCTACAAGAGTGGCAGTTATGAAATCAATGAACGTGCAGCCGAGACTCTTAGCAAAATTGCCAAGATAATAAAGGATTACTCCGATTACGATGTTCTTATTGAAGGTAACACTGACAATGTTCCGGTTAATACTACTGCAGCTTCAATGAAGAATATCCGCAATAACTGGGACCTCTCTTGTCTGCGTGCCTCAAGCGTTGTGCAGGCGTTGCAGAACGAGTATGGTGTGGATCCAAAGCGTTTGACGGCTGGTGGACGTGGTGAATACAACCCGTTGACAAACAACAACAGCGACGTTGCAAAACAACGTAACCGTCGTACACAAATTATAATAACTCCGAAGCTTGATCAGTTTATGGATCTTATAGACAAAGCTCCAGACGAAAAATAAAAAGGTAAAGTAATTTTGTCATAATGAAAGACGGTGCGCATCAGTAAATGTTTGACTGGTGCGCACCATTCTTTTTATTTCCTCATGGCTTTCACGATTTTTCCCATGTACATAGAGTGGATGCCATAATGATAATTGGCATAGAATTTTCTCGGAATATCCCCGAATCCTTTCGGATCGAATGGCGCATGGTATATCATTTCACACTCAAAAACGGTTTTTGCTTCCTCAAAATAAGGCGTTCCGTGTTCGGTATACTTTGTATGTAACCCCAATGCTTTAACTTTATCACCGTCTCTTCCGCTATGGGTACCCATATATTCCGGTATGTCCTTGCGTGAATCGTCAAACTCCATTACGGTGAAATATTTAGTCTTCTCCATATATCCGAAAGTATATCTGGATTTTGACACATAAACGGTGACTGTTGACAAATCGTGCCCCCAAATGTTACCGAGTGCGCCCCATCCAATTGTCATTTCGTTGAAGCCAGATTTGTCGCCAGCCGCAAGCAATAATCCTGGCTCTTCCGGAAAAAGGAGTGATAACTTAACAATATAATAAATAAAAGAAAACCG